>JANYBK010000164.1 GCA_025360805.1 Methanomicrobiales archaeon | reverse complement strand
TGATCAGGCATTGCATTCATCGCATGATACATGGGGGTGCGTTTACATGTATTCACCGGATACTACCAAGTACCTTATTCACATCAGCCTCGCAGCAGAGGGGGTGGTCGAGAAACCCGATGTAGTTGGTGCCATTTTTGGGCAGACTGAAGGGTTACTCGGCGAAGATCTGGATCTGCGGGATCTTCAGAGAACAGGACGTGTCGGACGAATTGACGTCCAGATAACGAGCAAAAAGGGCGAGACCAAGGGTGAGATTCTGATATCTTCCTCGCTCGACCGTGCGGAAACGGCAATTCTTGCCGCGTCGTTAGAGACGATCGACCGTGTAGGTCCCTGCGTTGCGCATGTGGTCGTCGAGTCCATAGAGGATATCCGCGTCAGCAAGCGAAAGATGATAGTAGAGCGGGCAAAGGTGCTGCTTATCGAGCGGTTCGATGATGGTACCATAGACAGTGATGAGCTCTTGGATGATGTCCGTGAATGTCTTCGCATGGAAAAGATAGGTTCCATTGGCGAAGAGAAAGTGCCTGCGGGTCCAAACGTACTTGAATCAGATGCAATCATCGTTGTTGAGGGTCGTGCAGACGTTCTGAATCTTCTTCGTTACGGTATAAAAAATGCCGTTGCTGTTGAAGGGACCAATATCCCAAAGACGGTTGTAGATCTCTGCGAGAAGAAGACGGCTACCGCATTTTTCGATGGAGACCGTGGCGGCGAACTGATCCTGCGGGAACTGCTGCAGGTGGTTGACATAGATTTCGTTGCATTCTCCCCCAAGGGAAAGAGTGTCGAGGATATGACACGAAAAGAGGTCATCAAAACCCTGCGCAATAAGGTGCCGGTGGAGTATGTACGGGACCAGTATTTTGAAGATGCCGCTGAACTTCCCACCGAACTCCGTATTACAAGGGGTAACGCAGATGATTCTGAGGGTAAAAAGACCCGTCATGTACCTCCCGCAAAGCGTTCTTCAGACAGCACACACGGGCCCCTGACGCTTCGGGACCATATCGATGATGTAAAAGGCCATAGTCTTGCACGGTTTCTAACCGACGATCTGACGGTTGTAAAAGAACTCCGCCCGGATGAAGTTGAAAAGGCGATAGAATCCCTTGATGGTACGGTTAGTGGTCTTGTTGTTGATCGCCCGGTGGACCAGAAACTGCTGGACCGGCTGGTCTGGAAAGGTCTCTCCTACGTTGCAGCAAAAGACTTCAAGGGTGTTATAAAACGACCGTTATCCATCCAGTTATTAAAAATGGGTATGTAATTTACCCCACGAAATTTATTTATCCTGCATAATTCCATGTTACTGTCTGGAGTTGTAACATGCACAAAGAGGAACTGATCAATCTTCACAAGATGCTCGCTGAAGTCAAGGAGTATTTTGAAGAGATCAATCCCGAACTGAAATTTACCCAATATACCTCATTGAAGATCACTCCATCTCAACAGCACAAGAGCAAGATGGAGCACAAGTATGCAATATTTGTGCTGGGGACTGAAATTGCAAATGCGATGAAGGAAGTCGATTATTCCTCTTCAAGCCGGATATCAGCACGTATGAAGGAGCTTGCTGATAAGACTCTTAAAGAGATGGATGAATCTTAACTCTCTTTTTTCCTTCCCTTAATTCCTAAAAATAGTTTATAAGGTGAGTTAATATCCTTAAATCATTAACCTGTTTTAGATTTTTTGCCGTTAAGAAATGTTAAATCCCATCAGGAGGGATGATCGCACATGCAGTACTTCACGGATACTGAAAAAAATATCGATCTTAAGGAAGTGAACCGGGCAATCGAGACTGCATTTGCTGATCACGGAAGGGGCGAAGTGCAGATGCCTCCGAAATTGTATGTTACTCTTCCAGAAGGGGACTTCCGGACCATGCCTGCATACCTCCCCTCCCTGTCACTTGCCGGTGTAAAAGTGGTCAATGTGCACCCCGGTAACCCGGCACGTGGTCTTCTGACGGTGATGGCCCTCACCGTAATTCTCGATATAGCAACCGGTACGCCGGTGGCAATTCTCAATGCAACAAAACTGACAGATATGCGCACCGGGGCAGCAGGTGCAGTTGCTGCAAAATACCTATCTTCAAAAAAAGAGATTGTCCTTGGACTAATCGGTACCGGGAGGCAGGCTGAAGCACAATATCAGGCAATTTCCCAGGAACTGGATATTCGTGAGATTAAGTGCTGGAGCCGGAATTCCCTTCATGCGGAGAAGTTTGCGCAGGAAATCTCATTATATGATGCCCGAAGTGTATCTGTGGAAAAAGCCTGTGACTGCGATCTCCTTGTTACCACAACGCCTTCCCGTGCGCCCGTTGTAAAGAGCGAGTGGGTGCAGGAAGGAACCCATATCAATGCGATCGGTGCTGACGCGCCGGGTAAACAGGAACTCGATCCCCTTCTGCTCAAACGCGGTAAGGTATTTGTCGACGATGTATCGCAGGCTGTTCATTCCGGGGAAGTAAATGTGCCCATCAGCCGGGGAATTTTCACCCGGGAAGAGATCGCTGGCACGCTGGGTGAAGTGGTGATCGGCATGAAGCAGCGCAAAAGTACGGAACAGATAACCATCTTTGACTCCACCGGTCTTGGAATCCAGGATCTGGCGATTGCGGCGATTGCAATGCGTAACGGGCGGGCAATTGACCTCCCGTTTCCGTGATTGTAATTAAAAAAAAGTGCGGTAAGAGAATTCCTACTCTTCAGGTTTTTTTGCGTATTTCTTCCAGATCTGTTCACGGTAGACCGGCCCGCTGTTGTAGGTACAGAACGGGATAAGGGTACCATCCGGTGTTGCATAGTGTATGCAGCACCGCTGGACCCGGTCGAGATCATAATTATACCGGTCCATGAAATGCATGGTCCCGATAAAGAGTGCGTTCCAGTGGAATTCCCTGAGCGCATCGAAATTCTGCCCGATCAGTGTTTTTCCAATG
>JANYBK010000128.1 GCA_025360805.1 Methanomicrobiales archaeon | reverse complement strand
ACGGCTCGTCGCGTTGCTCTTGTTGCCATCGGTTGCTCCAGCCTGCTCCTCACATACCGCTACATCGAAAATGTTCGCTGCCGTTGATTGTACTCATTCTTAACGCTCAGTGACGGGAGGGTAGCCTTTTTGCTTCTATTCCTGTTACTGCCGGATTCAGTTTAAAAGAGTTCAGTAAAATTTTGTTGCAGTTCCTTTAATCTCGTTTCCGTTCATTTTCATCTGTATACGCAACAGGTACACAGATCCTCGCCGTTTCTAACTCATCACCAGTTTCTTAAACGCTTCAAGCGGGAGTGTTTCCGGCTTCACATAATCCGATTCGTTGAGCTGGCGGGGAATCTTGTATCGTATTAACGCATCATCAGATGTAATGAAGTAATCGCAGTCATAAGCGGTTGCATATGCAAGGTGAGTACGATCTGTCTTCTGGCTCATCATCCGGCCATCGGTCAAGTCCTGTGAAAAATTATAGCAGATAACCGCCACACCATCATTGGGAACGAGAATCGTGATCTTCCATTCACTGAGAAGAGAGAAAAAGTCGGTCAGGTATTCAGAAAATTTCGCATCCCGCTTCATTATCAGGATTATTTCACCGATAACTGATAGCGAAGTAAAAATATGATATTGCCGGTTTATCGCGTGATTGATGAGAGTTTTTTTGTCCTGGTTTTCCAGGCAGTCAAAAAAGATTCCGGTATCAAGAAATACCGTTTTACTCATTGTGTGAGTGCCCGGTATTTTAAAACGCGTCGCTCTGCATCCTCACGGGTGAGGGCAAAAACCACTTTGCCATCAGGACCAACGCCGCCACCATAAGGAAGTACCCCCCGCTGATAGAGAGTTCCTACAACTTTTTTTGGGTCGTACTCTTCAGTCATTGACACCAACCTAATACATATCATATATCATCAACCCGTAATCAATGTTTTTGCTTTACCTGTATCTGCAACAGTTCCCTTTTGAACCGGTCCATTATTGCCTGAAACTTCGGCTGGAGTTCCCCCTCTCGTCTTTGCCTGTATTATTTTATTCGCTGCTTCTTTTGGTGGAGTTCGCATCCGCACGTATCACAAAGTTCCCGTGTCGGACCGTTGACCATGAAACACCGGGGGCACTGCCACCATACAAGCCCCCCACCGGATATTTCTGAAATTACATACACGATGCTGGGCAATTCAAGGATGCTACCCACTCAAAAAAAAGGAGTTAACTCCGATGGCAAAAACCTCGAATCCGGGCGTTTTCCAGGCTTTGATTTTGTATCTCTTCAATATGGGCTCCGATTAGGTGTAAATGGACCACTGTTTGGTCGAAAACCCCTGGATTATTTGTATGAACAGGTGATCCGGAGTGTGTCAGACAAAGCCAGGAACCGGGTCGGTCCCCAGTTCCAAAAGATATACTATTCTGAGCCCTATACGGGCTCCGATTGCCATTTTCATAAACCGGTTTTCGGATTTTTTGAATATCGTGTCCCCCCTCATAAAAAATACTGTTTAAAATGGGTATTTCCCCAAAACAACCCATTTAATCGCGATTTTAGCCTGCAATTTATTGGAGTTCTGTTGGTCACTTTTATTGGCACATATTTCACATGGTTTTTTGGTAGAAACGGTGTGCAAATGCCCTTGGTTGACATGTATCGCATTCACGTCGGAGAATTGAATGTTTTAAAAGGGTTTTGTGGGATTATTTAGTGGTTGGGAATAATTCCGGTTTGCTGGGGAGTGCGTGGAGAGATTCAACCTAAAAATAATTTTCAAATTTTTCTCGCACGCCCGAAAATATTTTCAGAATTTTCAATGAGCCGCAAAAATTTTTAGAATTTAAAAAAGAAAATTCCCTCTCACTCCACCATCCGCATCACCGGATACAACACCTCATCCTTCCCGTCCAGCTGAATTGTCGCAACGGTTGTATTGATCTGGCTTAATGGATTTGCAAGAATCTTTGCTGACGAAAGAGTGTACAGCGTATCGCCAATGTAGAGCGAGCGTTTCACTTCATTCCGCGAACTGCCATAGTAATAATATCCACTGCCACCAGTACCGTGCTCTACGGTGCCCTTCAGGACAAACCCGGTATCCGGGTTCACTCCAAACACGTACGCCCCGTACCAGATCTGTGGCTGGTCCCCGCTCAGTTTTTTATTCTGCACTGCATCCTGCTTCACAACCCGGGCCGGTATCACAAGCAGGTTATTTGCCTTATCAAAGAGAAACGCCCTGTGGTCCGATAGCGCAGCGGAGTCAGAACCAGCATCGCCAATCTCAACTTTACCCACCTGTCGGGGGTGCTCCACATCCGAAACATCGAAGAGCGCCAGCTTGAGTCCCTGTGTTGACACACCGCCCCAGTCATTTGCTGAGGTCTCCTTTCCAATCCCGATGATGAGGTTCTTGTCATATGGGTGAAGGTAATCCGAGTAGCCGGGGATCTTGAGTTTCCCAAGGATCTTCGGGCTTGTTGGAGTCGAGAGGTCGATCACAAAGAACGGGTCTATGCGTTTGAACGTGACCATGTATAACCGGTCACCAATGAATCGCGTCGAGTAGATCTTCTCCTGCTCGGCAATGTGCGTGAGTGACCCAATCGTCTTCATCGCATTGTCGAGCACAAAGACGTTGTTGTACTCGTATTGTCCCTTTGTTGTCCAGACATTAGACGTGGTTGCAACCCGGAGGTTGCCGCCATACTCGTCCATGGCGAACTGGTTCTTGAGGTATCCCGGTATTTCCCCTTTTGCTATGTAGCTGATCGCCCCGTTATTGATCCCAATCTTGTGGATTATTGTTGTGCTCTGGTCAATCTCCTTCTTGCGGATTGCCTCCTGCTCACCACTCTTCATCTCAACTATGGCAGCCTGTTTGTCCGCTTCGCTCATGGTATTAAAATCCTTAATAACAGAGGATACTGATAGCGGTGATGCACTGCCAGATCCCACTGAACTCTGAGCCACACCCATAGCGGGTTCAACGATTCCCCGCATCGGGCGGTAGATGTTGTTGTACTTCTGGTAGCTTACGTACATTGCATCGGGCGATACATAGACGATGTTGCCGCTCCCGACAAGGTACGTTTTTGCATCTTTCGTATAACCGGTCCGGGCATCAAAAGATGTTACGGTGGTAAAGTCGTACTGGCGTTCGGGATTATCGAAGTAGTACACGTCCGGTGCAATGACAATTTTTGCATTCTCACGCACCGCAGGGACGATGATTCGGTCATTGTACGGGTACACCGATTCGCGGGAGAGCAGGTATACGGTATTACCAATCATCCGGGCGTTCACATAATCGCCGTCAATGGTGTAATCTTTGAGCAGCTTTGGCTGAGCCCTGTCACTGATATCATAAAAGACTGCATGAGTGACCGGTGCAGAGCGGTAGTACGGGTACCGCTGGGGCATCATTGCAACCTTCGCTGCGACATCTGTGCCCTGTGGTGTGTCCCCGTTTGAAATTTCTGATGTGCCGCTCTTCAAGAGCACGAGCCGGTCACCACTGATGAAGATCTCGCGGGGAGTATCTTCAATATCGGTCTTTGAAAGAATGGATGCCGATGATGCCGGGTACGCATCCACGATCGTAAGCGTGCTGCCTGAGATTACGTAGATGTAGCGGGCATCGTTCTTGACAAAATCCGGCTCATCGACACCGGCTACCTGCACATTGGTCTCTGAATAACCGGGCGAACCGATGCTACCGGAAGAAGGAATAGCGCCCGACAATGCAGCACCCTTTGCTGATGACTCCTGTACAGCCATAACCGGGACAACTATACGATTTGTTGACCCCGTCCCGTCAGTGAAATAGTCAGAACCCTGTGCAAGCTGGGTATTGTTCGTAATGTAATTGCGGATCTCTTCTGCCGAACTGAATTTTTTGATATCCCCTGCCGGCACTGTTACTGTTGAGCTTATGCACCCGCTGGCAATTACTGCAGCGAGAATGAGCACGAGCGTTGTAAGTGCGACAAGAGTGAATTTCCTGCGTGACATAGTTGATCAGAATTCTTTACACAGGAGAAGATGATGAATCTGGCGTTAACTGGGAAAAAATTCGAAGTTATCGTGGTTTTATCTTCTCTCCCCTCAGACCACAAACCTATTCGTTAAGCATCCGCTTAGATCTTTTTTTATGAGCGATAAAATGCATAAAAAGTGTTTAACGGGTTTTATTATCGTTTTAGCACTTGCCATTGTTTGTCTGGCGATCCCCGGGATCTGTGCAGCGGTGCCTGACGATTATCCGAAGATAACCCCGTTCATGACATATGCTGATATCGCTGTGACAAATGAATCTTTGACCAATCACACCTTCCCCACAGAATACAAGGAAACTCCCACACTCATCAGAGTTCAGGTTGAACTTAAAGAAACTGCCCTGCCCGCTCCTAAAGGGGAGATGGCAGCTGGTCCACGGGCAATTGGATTTTTTATAGACCCGGTATCTTTTGCGATTTTTATCCTCATTGTTGTTGTAGTGGCAGCTGGCATGGTGCACTTCCTGAAACGAAAACGTGATGAGGAAGAGGTGGAGTGAATTTTTAAAAACCTCTCCATGAGAATCCAAGGGTTTTAACATTAATTCTGTGCGATCAATGCATTCCAAAAAGAGGGTCAGAAACGTATGTTTCAAAGTGGGCGAGTGGTTACCTGCAGACTCAGTCCGCATGGATGATCTGAATCGATCGAACCATAACCCGGCATCACGGTCTTGTTGTTGTTTGTCTTTACAGTGAATACGATCAGCAATTGCGATAATGGTTAGGAGAAGTGCTGGTGTAACCCCACGGTATCCGAACCAGCAAATCCGAGCGGTGTTCCGTCTTTAGAACCACGTCTTCTGGGGATTTTTTAAGTGCCGTTGTGCCGCAGGAGTGGTCTGCCTGCCCTGCGGGGTTCTCTTTAAAAAACCGATCTGGATGAGGTACGGTTCGTAAACTTCTTCAATCGTCCGCGTCTCTTCTCCTACCGATATTGCAATGGTCTTTGCCCCCACCGGTCCTCCCCCGAAATCCTCAGCAATGACCGAGAGGATACGCCGGTCGAGTTCGTCCAGACCGAGCTCATCGATCTGCATCAAGGAAAGTGCGTTCTTTGCGATCTCTGCCGTGATGGTACCATCTCCTTTTACTACTGCAAAGTCCCGCACCCTGCGTAAGAGACGGTTTCCTATCCGGGGTGTGCCCCTGCTCCGCTGGGCAATCGCTTCAGCACCATCCGGTGTGATTGGAATTTTTAAGATGCCGGCGCTCCGGGTGACGATCTCTACAAGTTCTGCGGGGGCATACAGGTTTAAGCGGGTGATAATACCGAACCGGTCCCGAAACGGCGAACTTAACAGGCCCTGCCTTGTGGTTGCCCCGATCAGCGTGAAGTGTTCGAGGTTAAGTTTGATCGAACGGGCGCTCGGACCTTCACCGATCATCACATCGATGAAAAAATCTTCCATCGCCGGGTAGAGGATCTCTTCAACAACCGGGTTCATGCGATGAATCTCATCGATAAAGAGCACATCTCCTTTCTTTAACGGAGTGACCAGTGCCGCAATATCCCCGGGTTTTTCGAGCACCGGGCCAGTCGTTGTCCTGATGGTTGCGCCCATCTCGTGCGCAATGATATAGGCAAGGGTGGTCTTTCCCAGTCCCGGTGGTCCGGAGAACAGGATATGATCGAGCGGTTCGTCCCTGATCTTTGCCGCTTCTATTGCGATCTTCAACATCGCTTTTACCTGGTCCTGTCCTATGAAAGCATCGAGAGAGGCCGGGCGCAGCGTGAGCTCCTCGCCATCATCGGTCAGAGGTTCGGGGGAAATGATCCGCTCGGTCATGGTCGTATCAGTGCTCTTTTAGTTTTACCAGCGCCGCTTTGATCAGCATCTGGACTGTGGGCTCTTTTAATCCTGCGGCGGCAGATTTTACCGCATCATACGAGGCTTTCTCGGCAAACCCGAGCGAGATAAGCGCACTTGCCGCGTCGTTGATCGTATGATCGCCTCTTCCGGCTCCGGCCACTGGCATGGAATCCCGCACTTTTTTCATCTTGTCTTTAAGTTCAAGAATGAGTCGCTTTGCGCTCTTGCTCCCGATACCAGATATCCGGGTCAGGCTCTTTTCGTCTTCAGAGAGGATGGCCATGGCAAAGTCCCCGATTGTGATTTGGGAGAGGATGTTGAGGGCAGTCTGGGGTCCAATCCCAGAAACTCCGATGAGGATGGAAAATATTTCCCGCTCGCTCCCGTGGAGGAACCCGTAAAGGGTGATTGCATCTTCCCGCACTGCCATGTGGGTGAAGAGTTTTACCTTTCCTGCACTGCCCGCGATTTCCTGCACCGAGGGCTGGGGAACGAAGACGCGGTACCCGATACCATTGACGTCCAAAACCACCCACCGGTCCCCGGTCTGGACCGGTTCACCATACAGATACGCAATCATTTGTACTATCTCATGATGTGGATATGACATAAGGCAATCGAAAGACCATCTGCTGCATCGTCCGGCTTTGGTACCTCATCAAGGTGAAGCAGGCGCTTGATCATCTCCTGCATCTGGGTCTTATCTGCACGGCCGGATCCTGTGATTGCCTGTTTTATCTGGTTTGGGGTATACTCTTCAACCGGAATCTGGTGCTGCTCTGCGGCAAGGAGTATCACCCCACGAACCTCGCTCACGCTCATCGCAGAAGTGACATTCTTTGTAAAAAAGAGTTTTTCAATCGCAATAAAATCCGGAGGATACCGCTTAAAGAGCGCCGTAATCTCTGCATATATCGTGAGGAGGCGCTCTGCCTGTCGCCTGTCCGACTTTGTCTGGATGCACCCATAGCAGAGTGGCGTTGCCACGCCTTTGTCTACTTGTATCACGCCATATCCCAGCCGGGCAACCCCGGGATCAATTCCTATGACAATCATGGCAGATATCGAATCGCACGGTTATTCATTAATTGAATTTTCTCCCATACAAAAATAATCAATGGACCGGTCGGGTTACTGCTTTGCCGTTGCTTCGGTCAGCTTTTCCACATTGCTCCGGGTAAAAAACCCGTCAAAATTCCCAAAGCGTTGAATATATTCGTTCACGATCAGCGTGTGCCCGGAAGGTTCGGAGAAGATCTGTTTGAGCCCGTCGGCTTCTGAACCCACGAGTTCGAGCAGGAACTTCATGCCCTCTTTTTTGAGCATGGCAACCGTCTCTTCGATCCTCTTGGTCTTGAACGCCATGTGGTGCACCCGGGTCCCGTAATTCCGTATGAACTTCTCGGTAGGTCCGGATGCCTCGTCACTGGTATAGGGAGTGATTCCGGAAGTAAAGACCATGGCAAAGTCATCCTTATTTCGCCGGGCCACGCTCGTGATCGAATTCTGTGATTTGACATGCACGCCGAAATCGTAGTGATAGTTGGTTAAGGAGAGGAACTCTAATATGGCGGCAGTACGGTCCTGCGCTTTGACTCGTGTAGCCGCATGATCGAGGTTTGAAATATTTTTTAAGTGCTTGTTTGCCGGCTTGGTTATATCAGGAGAGACGGTCGTTGCTCCTGTCGGGGCATAGGTTCGCATCTCGTCCTGCCACTCAATAAACCCGATTGAATTTCCGGTATAGGGAGAGGGGGCGGTCTGGATAAAGGAGAAGTAATCAGATACTATTGGTCCGGGTGTCAGGAATTGAATTCCGCACTTTTTCTGGATGGCCACGTATTCCTTAATATCCGGTGTTGAAAAAACAAAAGTCTCGAGCCGTGTGTTTGGAAGTGATTTGGCAAGTCGCGCCATATTCATTCCGGCAAAAGGGTTTGAACCCTCCCGTGACCGGATAATCAGTGATGCCGAGCCGGGAACGGAGAGCACGTAGCTCTGCGAATCGGAATCGAAGAAGGCTTCCGTGCATGCGAGCCCGGTATACCGGAGCAGCTCATAGGCCGCAGGCACGAGATGAGCGGTCTCGGTAGCGATGATCACCGAATCAAGCCCTCCAACGAGCCCTTCAAGCCCGGCGTCCCTGCGTTCGTCCAGAGCCGTATCGGCCTTCCAAATGAGAATATTTTCCTGTACAGATGCAGAATCGAGTGCAGAATCCTGTGATGTGGTCATGTAAGTCCGTCAACACTCCTGAGTATAGATACGGTGTCCGGGTCATAAAAATTGTTAAGTGTGAAAAAGCAAAGGGAATGATTAAAAATCCGCAGATCCCAAATCGGCTGTTTTCACCAGACAATAAATACTATTTATATAGGCACACAATATGGAATACAGGAGAAAGTATGAAAAAAGCTCATGAACCAACGTATTCCTTTGTCATCCTTACCCTAGTCCTTATCGTGGTCAACACCATCATCGCCTGGCTCTGCCAGTTTGTCCTGCCCGGTAGCATTAGTGGGATATCAACTCTCTATTTTGCCGTAGCGTTTATGATTCTCTTCACTCTCTGGTTTGGTGCTTATGGTGCGATTGCTGCCTATGCCGGCACACTTATCGGCTCCGGGCTGCTCTCCACCAACCCCGCCCTTCATGGAGGGGTTGCAATCTACTGGGCGATCGCGGGTCTCCTGCAGGTGCTCATCCCGCTTGTTGCCCTGCGAACCTTTGAAGTGGATCTCAGTTTAGAGAACCGAAGGGACTGGGTACTGTTGGTGCTCTTTGGTGTACTGATCAACAATATTGTGGGTGCCGCATGGGGTGCTTACACTCTTGCACTTGGAAATGTCATTAAATCCAGTGAGATCGGGAGTGTATTTTACCTCTGGCTTATTGGGAACATCATCGTGACGATCATTATTGTGCCGCTCGCTCTCCGGCACTTTACGCCAAAGGTCCAGAAATCAAAACTCTTTGTGAAGAATTACTGGGATTAGGCAGAACGGATTCCTGCCAAACTTATTATCCCTCTCTATTTTTCCTCTCTAAAATCATTCACATGTTTTTTTATTCATGATGCCCGGGGGTTTTTCCCAGGATTGCAATAATGACGGGGATAAGAATATAGACCAGCAGTGAGTCCGATGGTGAAAAAAACGCCACTACAATGCCGAGGAACGCAACGGACGGGACCGTTACAAGGATCCAGAACCTGTATCTCTCCTTAGCAAGGTCAAATTCAGTATCACAAAGGTGGTTGCGCCGGCAGATATACATCCACTGACCAAGAAACAGCGAGCTAACAATCAGGAGATTTACATGGAAGAGGAGCACGGCGATCATAATCCCGTCATAAGCCCCCGACACATCTGTGGTAAATGGGATCAGGACGATGAAGATCAGGATAGCAACATTGAACCGGAGGATGGCTGGATTAACAATCCGGAGATAATGGAACTGGCGGTGGTGTTCGATCCAGAAGAAGGCGAGTACCAGGAATGCGACGATAAAAAGGATAAACTGCGGTAATAGTTTTGCGAGATATGGTGGGAGCTCAGAGACGGCCTGGGCCTCGGAAAACTGTGGCATAACCATCCCGAGCACGAGCAGGGTCATGGCAAACGCAAAGATCGTGTCCACCATCGTTTCCAGCCGTCCTTTTGAGATCCGGTGGGGGTTATCCTTTTCAAATCCGCTCATACTGTATAATAGAACGTTTCGTTTGTAAAATCTTTCAATAGTTATCTCTATCCCTTGCCGGCACTATTTTAAGGATCGGGCAGGTCAGCAGAGGATCTCATCCTCCGCTTGCCACTTTGGTGAGACGATACAGAGAAAGACAAGGTTCTCCTTGCCGGTATTCCGGATCCACTGGTGAGATTGTGGGGGGATCAGGATGATCTGACCCGTCGAGACTTGTGCAGATTCATTAGAGCCCATCCAACGAGCCATGACAATTGTTGGACGGCCAACCGGAAAAAAGTAAAATTACAAAATTTCATCGCAATAATTATCACCATACCATATGCATAACGCGCATTTTGTCGATCAAATGATGGGAACACACTTG
>JANYBK010000119.1 GCA_025360805.1 Methanomicrobiales archaeon | reverse complement strand
GGTAGTACCCGATGAGGAACATGGCAAAATACGACATAAAAGAATATTCTGCCACACTAAAACCGACAAAGTTCAGGAGCCAGAGGGGAATAAACAAAAAGCCCAGGAACGGTCAATGCCTTTGGATACGGTCAGGCTGGTGATATGCCGGTAGTCGGTGACTGGAACCATGATGGCGCGACTGAAGTCGGTATCTACCGCACTGACCCCTATCGTGGTGCATTCTACCTCGCAGGCAGTAACATTGTGGGCGGCGGAAACGTCAATGCCTTTACCTATGGAATGGCAGGGGATGTACCAGTAGCCGGAAAGTGGACGTGAACTGTAAAATAAGAAAATGTTGAGAGAAAAATTTCTTAATATTTTTAAAAGAAACAAAAAGTTAATGCCGGTAACCGTTGTCTTTTAGCATTTACGTCAGCAGGAGCGCATCTGACGTTTTTTTTAAGGATCTATAAAAACGTTATATTATTCATTCAAAGGTTCATAACTGAATAGTTCATGGTCCGATTACATTATATTGACAATCTGCGATGGATGTGTATCCTTCTGCTCTTCCCGGTACACACTGCAACCGTATTTTGTGCTGGATGGTACGGCTATTATGTTTCTTCTGATTACTCGTCCACTGCTGCACATTGTTTCTATGTTTTTGTTGAGAGCTGGATCATGCCGTTGCTCTTCTGTATTGCCGGGATGAGTACGAAATTTGCATTACAGAAGCGTACGTCCCTTGTGTACCTGAAAGAACGTGTCATAAAACTCCTTGTTCCGTTCCTTGCAGGAATGGTTCTGATCTGCCCCATAATTGCATATTACGCCCTGAAATTCCACACTGGCTACACCGGGAGCTTTGCCGGTGCGTTTGTGCATTTCTTTAACTCAATTCAGAACATTCAAGCCCGAAACGGAATTTACGGTGATTTTAGTGTTGAGCACCTCTGGTTTATCCTCTTTTTGTTTATCATCTCAGTGGTGGCACTCGGTGTAATCCTGCTTGGACGGAGACTGGCAGGACTTCACCTCGAAATAAAAAAAGTAAGTCTTCCGATCCTGGGCTTTTTGTTTATTCCCCTCTGGCTCCTGAACTTTGTCGGTTTTAGTGTGGCAGAATATTCTTTTATGTCGTATTTTGCCATGTTCCTCATCGGGTACTACCTGTTTGCGATGGATTCGGTCCAGGTTCAACTGGAAAAATACTGGGCCGTTCTCTTAGCAGCATGGATCATCCTCACAGTCGGAGTGATGTGGATTGCGGGAATAATCCTTGGGCATTTTGAAATATTGTGGGGTAATTCTGCTGTCTTTGTCTTAATTGGATGGACTGGCGTTCTTGCTCTCATGGGAGTGGGCAGGCACCTGTTTAACATTACCAACAACTTTGCAGCCTATATGGGTGCGGCATCGTATCCCGTGTATATCATTCACCAGGCAATACTTGTAGCAATTGCCTATTATGTGGTGATGCTCGCAATCTCTCCGGCACTACAGTTTGCAGCCATTGTGATCTTCAGTCTCCTTCTGACATTTGCGTGCTACGAGATCATCAGGAGAATTCCGGTGGTACGGGTGCTATTTGGAATTACCAGTCCAAAAAAGAAAAGTTCGTGAGTTGTTTATTTTTTTTAAAAGATATTCAAACTATTTTTCAATGATTAGGAAAACTACGGTAGAAATATGTACCTGTGCAGAAAACACACCAGATACTATGATCTTAAAACACGCCTCTAATATCCCGGCTGTACCTATGACAAAACCGGGTTTTTCCGGGATGCAAGCCCGTTTTCTGCTCACTGCTGATGATGATTGCCCGCTATATGCTATGCGGCTAATGGAATTCGCTCCCGGTTGTTACTGCTCATTTCACAACCATAAAGAAGAGCACGAGATATTTATTCTCGAAGGGGAAGGCATTCTTAAGACCGACAACGAGTCTGCGATCCGTGCTGGCGATGCAATCCTGCTTATGCCGTGCGAATTCCACCAGATCCGAAATACCGGCACGAGCATGTTAAAGATGATCTGTACCGTTCCGCTGTTACCTGGAAAAACCGGCAAAGAGACCACCCCCTGCATGTGAGATTTTCCCTCTAGAAGACGGTTGATATTTCCTATGAGATCCATCCGGGATCTCCTGTGGAATTTATCATGAACGGTGCGGGTCTGTATTCTGCCGGACCTGACACAAGCATTTCCTTCTCATGCTTATTCCGTAGAAGTCTGCTGTTTATTTCATGAGACGGCGATGATCTATCACAAGAAGGAGTTATGAATCCTATGTCCAGAGTATTGGCATCACCTCAAAAATATATCCAGGGACCCGGTGAACTTTTGCGAATAAAAGATCGCATTTCCCATCTGGGCGGACCTGTCCTGTTCGTCATGGGAGGGTCTGCGTATAAAAATCTGAAACAGGTAATTGAGAAAAGTTACCAAAATTCCGGAGCCCTCTTAATTTTTGAAAAATTCGGGGGAGAATGCACAAGGAAAGAAATTGACCGGATGCGAGCCATCTACAGAACGCATCGCTGCACTGTTGTTGTGGGAATCGGTGGGGGTAAGGCTCTTGATACTGCAAAAGGTGTGGCATATTATGAAAAAGCCCCGGTCGTTTCGGTCCCTACGATTGCATCAACTGACGCTCCCACAAGCGCAATCGCCGTTACCTATACAGAAGATCATGTATTTGACGGAAATATTCTCCTTCCTAAAAATCCGGAATTAGTACTGGTTGATACGGATATAATCACCCGGGCACCGGTCAGGTTTCTCGTTGCCGGCATGGGAGATGCGTTATCAACGTATTTTGAAGCCAGGGCAAATGCTGCCTCAAATCATGATAATTTTGCCGGCGGAAAATCGACCAATGCTTCTTTAGCACTGGCAAAATTGTGTTATGAGATCCTGATGCGGGATGGTCTGAAAGCCAGACGGTCTGCAGAAAGCCGGGTATGTTCCCTTGAGTTGGAAAATATCATTGAAGCAAATATTTATCTCAGCGGTGTAGGCTTTGAGAGCAATGGAATCGCCTGTGCCCATTCAGTGTACAATGCCTTTACAAAACTTCCCTCATGTCACCATATGTATCACGGGGAACTGGTCGCGTTTGGCACTATCGTTCAGCTGGTCCTTGAAAAACGGGCGGAACCAGAGATCGAAGAGGTACTCCGGTTCTGCACCAGCGTGGGATTACCGGTTTCATTTGCTGAAATAAGCAAAAGAGAACTTACCCGTGATGAGCTCATGACCGTTGCAGTTGCTGCAAGCGGCCCGGATAATTTTATGGACAGTATACCTTTTGCCGTATCCCCAGAGATGACGTTTGACGCACTGGTGGCGGCAGATGCTGTCGGAAGAAAATACCTTGCAAAGGGAAGGTAATTTTCTGTCCCGGGCCGGTTAATCTGTTTTTTGAAGTGGTCAATTGGAGCATGTTTCGCTCCGGATATAATTACATCCAGGGTTGGTCTGCCGGAAAATCTGACCTGTGTGAGAGAAGGTCATACGTTGTACCGCTATAAATTTTTTAACCGCAATGAGTTTCCTTTACTATAAAAAAAGAAAATTACGATTTCTTTGGAGGAATTGCCAGCAGATCGTCGTCCTTTCCCGCTTCCCGCTTCTCCATTGACCATCCGATGTAAGAAATCACCAGTGCGGTGATCATGACAAGCGCTAAAAGAATTGTAGTTGTTGTGGTTTTTGGCATTATAAAGGAGAGTATAAAGAAAACAGGGATGAGCCCGATTGCAATCATTTTCAATTGTACTTGTGTAACGTGCATTGTTGAACAACTCCCGCATTTCTCTCTCTATGAGACCAGTAATTTGTTCGCCGCAGAGCCTCATATGGGTTTCGGGAGTGCAGCGGGAGTATCGCAACTATCAGCACTTGTCGACCCGACCGGTTTTTTTGTCAAACCCGGTTAAGGTACCCCCGGAATGGTGTGAGAAAACGGGGCCAAGGCACTGTTAATCATCCAGTACCATACCTATAACTGATGACAACCTCAATCTGCATTGTGAGTGATACTATGGAATTTATTTCACTAATAAAGCCAAAACGCCTGGATTTTCTCTCAACCATGACCCCCGAAGAACAGGTGACAATGCTCAAGCACACGGATTATGTCAAGGACATGATTACTCAGGGAAAAATTTTCCTGCACGGGGGCGCTCCAGATGGCACAATCGATGTTCTCATATATCGTGTGGATTCAGCAGTAGAAGCCCGGCGCCTTTTTTATAGTGACCCGGCTGTTATTGCAGGAATCGGTTATCCCGAGCTTTACCCGCTTACTATCGGGCATCTCACAGCTAACTGATCTTTTCCTCCGAATTTTCTGATGCTGCCGGGTTTTTTTGAATTATTCAATCAGGCAGTTTTTTTTACGTAGGAAAGCATCGTTGCAGGAGTAGGGTTTTACCCCCCCCTCTAACTTTTTGATTGTGTCCAAAGATCGGCTAAGATAATATCCTGAATGGGATGATCTCATTGTTAGTCAAAAACAAAAGGAGACCACCCCAAATGGAAATTATAGTCCCACTACAAGTAAAAGTTTGCCTTCCTGAAGATGAAAT
>JANYBK010000089.1 GCA_025360805.1 Methanomicrobiales archaeon | reverse complement strand
TGGCATTGTTTTTGGCGAAGGTTGAGATCTCGAACGATGCGAGTATAACTTTCTTCTATATGACCGTGGACTGATCCACACTGGGGACACTTTGGGGGGCCTGTTTTTCCCAGGATTACTAATACCTGATTTTCAGTGTCTTGGAGATCACATAGCTTATATCCAGTGAAGAAAAATAAGTTCCTGAATACGGTTTCGTATTTACTCCGTTTGGGGTTCATTGGCAATGAATTATCTCAAACGGAGGTCGATTATTCTTCTGGTATTTTTTATGTCATCCTAATTTTGGAGAAGAACCATAATAAAATAGAGCGGAAGAATCAAATCCGGGAAGTATTCCCGTTATTTTCGCTTTGCAGCGACAGTGGGCTTGTACGGCAGTGCCTCCATCAGTAAAAGTCCGGTGAGGGATTCATATTCCGGATCCTTGTGCATCAGCACCGCGACCCTGCGGATGGCAAAGGCGGCGATAATGGCATCGGCCAGGGAAATACGATGGTTTGCTTTTAACTTTGCTGCGGTCAACAACGTAGGTTCATCCATATCCCACAGGATTTTGACATTCAGTTGTTTGATGAGGGCGATGCGTTGATCCGCCTCCGCCTGGCCCGCTTCCTGGATGGTGATGTAATAGGTTTCCAGAAGGACCGGCCAGGGTATCAGGGTGGTTGCTTGTTTCAATACCTGCTCTACGCGGTCGGCACCCGCTTCATCCTCGATGAATGACAGGATTGCCGATGTATCCAGGAGGTATGGATTTGCCGGTACTGCCTCCACGGAGGATCGTTTGCCGGCGTCAGCTGCTTTCTTCACGGTCCCGGTCCTTTTTTCGTTCAGCTAACAGGCGCTCTGTTGTCTTCTGCCCCCGCCCCCGTCCCCTAAGGGAGGGTATCGGGTCATCCGGAACAGGCACGACGCGGATAGTTTCCCCGTCATCCAGCCAGACTAAATGAACCCCGGCACCTATCTGGTACCGCTTCCGCAGAGCCGCCGGAATAACGGTCTGCCCGCGTTTGGTTACGGCTGTGTGCATAACTCACATCACAATTCCTTTTTACAAGTCATAGTTATCAAATGCAAGTCATAAAAAGATTTTGTCTGCCTGACCCTCTTTAATGCAACATCTCCCGGAAGTAGTAATGCTTGTGATAATCCTTATCCAGTACCGTCAGATCCCGCCTTTTCTACCTACGCATCCGTAAACCCCTCCTCGCTGCCGGCTCCACATCCTGTCTGACCGGATATTCGGGCTTGTTATCGCGTACACCGGCATGAACCACAACGACGATGTACTCGATGCCGGAACCGGCAGCGGGATTGCCGCGATTTACTTTGGCGGGGTTGTAAAGACCGTAAAGACCTACGAGGTTCGCCCGGAGTTTTCCACGCTCGCAATGAAGAACATCACCGAGTCAAAACTTACCAATGTGGAAGCGGTGGCTGCTGATTTTCTCGCAGCGGAAGGTAGCTATGATGTGGTTCACCTCGATCTCCAGATCCAACCCGAGCATGTGACCCACGCGTATTCCCTGCTGCGATCCGGGGGTTATCTCGCATGTTACACGCCGTTTTTGGAGCAGATGGCAATCGTTGTCGATGAAGCCACCCCACTGTTCCGCGAGGTGCACACCCATGAACTGATCGAGCGGGAGATGACCCGGTCTAAGAGAGGGACCCGGCCGTCTACGTCGGTGAGTCATTCGGGGTATGTGACGATTGCGAGGAAATGAAGGAAAGAATACCGCAAGGACCGGTAAAAGTTAAAAAAAAGACTCGTCAGCTCTTCTTACCGAGTGCTGCACTCCGCTCAATCTTCTTTTTTACCGTATCCCAGGTCTTTGTAATCAGGAAACTCTCCTCCATGTACCCGATAACCCGGGTAAATTTCTTCATGGGAAACGCCATCGTCAGGATATCGAGCGGTACGCAGGGACGGGCTGAAGGATCGAACATGCCCAGTACGACCTTGGGATTTTCCTTCTGCTGTTCGAGCCACGGGTAATAGATGATGGAACTGCACCCGGCCCCCATAGGGCAGATAACCCCGTTGGGATCGATCTGGTCAAAGTTCGCGAGCGTGAAAAGACCACTCATGACTTCGGGGCGGGTAAAGAAGATCACCACTTCGGGATTATCATCTTCCGTCAGCTGATCCCAGCGGGTAATGACGAGATCCTTTCCCAGCGAGGGGAAGGCAGGGATCAACTTCTCCCACGCATCGACAATCTCCGGTGTCTGTTTGTATCGCTCTCCTTCAACACCGCCCGGTTTTCCAAGCGACAGAAAATACCGGAAATCCGGTGGGCGCTCGTTTGAATAACCTGAATACATGAGTCCACCCCGGCAGGTAATTGAACTGTCATCCAGCACCAGCGGGGTCCCATTCCTGGCCCGGCCAATCTGGCAGATGATACAGCGCCAGCCATCCGGAGGGGGAACTTTTTTGGCGGTGGCTGACGGGTTCCTGAATTCAAACGTGATCGGCAGTTCTGTGCCGGGAAAATAGTTCTGCCACAAGGCTATGAAGCGATCGCGGAGCTCGACGTCCATATATGCCAGTGTTCCTCTTTGGGATTTAAAGTGATCCCATTGAGTTGAAAAGTACTGTCACCGCGTTGTTTTTTAATTAACTACCATTTATCCCACCACCCACAACACGGATCAATGGATCCGAATTACCCGCTTATGCCAGCATAAACGATATATTGGGGCAAAATTAATGTTCTGGTGATGCACAGAAATTATGGTGAACTATGACAAAAGTGGAGATTAAGCAGGTTGATGCACAGGGCCGGATCATCCTGCCAAAAGCGTGGCGGAACCGGTTAAAGACAAAAAATGTCATGATCATCGATGAGGATGACCGGCTTGAGATCCTCCCGGCGGATACCGATCTTGCGCGATTTGTTGACGCGGTCGAAGTTGAAGGCAAGCATTTTGACGATTATCACGCCATGCGCAAGGAACTGAGAAAAGATGCGGTTCATTGATGCAAACGTATTCATATATGCAGTCCTCAATCCAAAAACTGCCCTTCCGGAATTAGTCTTAAAAAGAAAAACTGCGGCAAAAGAAATTTTCCTCCGGGTAAATGATGGGGAACAGGTCACGACAACGACCGTACACTTAAGCGAAGTGGCAAATGTTCTCGAAGATGCAGCGGGCCTTGTTTTTGCATGCGATCTCCTCTCCGCACTGCTGTCAAAGCCCTCGATTATTGTCCTTTCTGTCTCAGCTGACAACTACCGGGAAAGTACCCGGCTGGCACAAAAATATTCCATCAGCATCAATGATGCCCTGGCACTGGTTGTCATGGAACAACAGGCTATTGATGAGATCTATACCTTCGACCGGCATTTCAGTAAGGCACCGGTACGCGTTGTGCAGGAATAGTGCAGAGAGAAAACCAAATCAGGTCGGATTTTAACTAAAACATTTCCTGATTATAAAAAAAGGTTCATTCCACAATCGCATGCCCGTTCCTGTCGCCCCGCCCGATCCCCTTGTACACGAAACCTTCGCGGATATAGGCATCCGGGTCGATCATGTTCCGCCCGTCGATAATCACCGGGTGCATCTTTCCGGACAGTTGCTTAAGCACTTTCGGATTCAGGGTCCGGTACTGGTGATGGCCGGCAAAGATCACGACTGCATCGGCATCCCGCAGGGCTTCCTCCACGAAGGGAACAACCGGCACCACGGAATATTCCGCTACATAGGGATCGTGAACTGATACTATAGCACCCTCCTGAACAAGGAGATCGCGGTATGGTTCTGAAGGAGTATTTCGCGTATCATCCGAGTTTGCAAGGAATGCCCAGCCGAGAAGGGCAACCTTTGCGCCATTTAACGGAACTCCCACGCGCTTCATGGCATCTTTTGTGAGACGGAACATGTGGGTTGGCATAAAATCGTTGATGTGCCGGGCAAGTACATAGAGCGATGGCTCATTTGCCGGGTAATCAAGCGTTCCCCTGCCAAGCTGCTGGACACCGCGTTCGAGATGGTAAGTATCCTTGGTCAGGCAGTGTCCCCCGACTCCGGCACCGGGCCAGAGCATGGCACGGGTGATCCCTTCACCTTTGAGGCTGTCAATCCCGTTCCGGACATCGTACACATTGATCCCCATCGCCTCGCAATAGAGCGCTAATTCGTTGACAGCAGCGAGCTGGAGATCACGGAACGTATTCTCCGCAGTCTTTGTCACTTCCGCTGCTGTTGCAGACATCGGAATTACTTTACCGATAGTCAAAACCGGCGTATACAGCTCGGTTGCCCTTCGTGTGCTGGCATCATCAATACCGCCAACAATCCGGTCATGCTCCCGGATATTGCGGAGCAGTCTTCCGACCATCACCCTTTCAGGTGCATGCGCAAGGGCAAAATCAACACCCGCCTTAAGCCCGGATTCCGCTTCCAGAAGATCGCGGGCGATCCCGATGGTTGTCCCGGGTGTGATTGTGGATTCCAGCACCACGAGCATGCCGGGCCTTAAGTAATGGCCCACATTTTTTACACCCTCCATCAGTGCAGAGAAATCCGGAAGCAGGTCTTCCTTATTCAGAAACGGGGTCTGGATCGAAAGCGTTACTGCGTCGAGTTCTGCGATTTTGGAAAAGTCAGAAGTGCAGATAAACTTCTTTGAAGCAGTTACCTTTTGCAATAATTCTTCAAGCCCCGGTTCTATCCCTTTGAGCGGGCTTTCGCCACGGTTCAGCATCGCAATCTTATATCCCGATGACGGAGAATCCCGCTGGAACCCATAGACGCATTCGTAATGTGGCACATCGGCAAAAAGTGCAGCTGCCGGAATACCGACATAGCCCATGCCAATTACACCGATTTTTTTTATAGGCCCTTTTTCTTTTAGAACAGACTCAAGTGTCATAGTCATCCGCACCATGAATTCCTATTTTCCAAGTCCAGCCTGAATCTCTTCGCAGATGCGCAGGTTGTGAATTGCCTGTTCCGGTGTGATGGGGAATGGACGACCGTGTTCCACACATTCGATGAACGTTGAAAGCTCCCGTTTGAGAGGTTCGAGTTTGTTCACCATCACCTTCTCGATGATGTTCTCCTGCACATACCGCTCTGCCTCAAATGTGTATTGCCCCGGCTTGCGGTAGATGGTCACTTCCTGTGTCATGAAGTCCCCTTCAATAGTGAACTCCTCTTCCTCAACATAGATCATGCGGATTTTCTTGGATGACTTCCGGCTCGCAGAGAGTGAGACGGGCACATTTCCGCATTTCATGAGAACGCTGCATACATCGGCATTTCCGGCACTGTTCATATTACACGGAGACGAGAAGAAGAGATTGAGAAGAATATCGATATCGTGGATCATCAGATCTTCAATCACCGTACTTCCGGTGACCCGTGCTGATGCGGGATTATGCCGCTTCATCTCCACATAGAGCGGTTTTTTTACGATCTTTCTGATCTCTTCGACAATCGGGTTGAATCGCTCGATATGGCCAACCCCAATCGTGATCCCTTCCGGAGCTGTCAGCATGAGCTTTGTGGCTTCCTCTGCTGTGGCGCAGATCGGTTTTTCGATCAGCACGGATTTACGGGCAGAAAAAACCTGCCCGACAGTTTCCTTATGGAAGGGTGTGGGAACACAGACACTCACCGCATCGGAGTGGGCAAGCAATTCCGCAACAGAACTATACACCGTTGCCCCATATTTTTCCCCAATCTCCTTTGCCCCCGTGGTGTTCAGGTCAAAAACACCGACAGAATCTACGCTTTTAAGTTCGGAATAGACCCTGACGTGGTTCTTTCCCATCGTCCCGACACCGATCACACCAACATCCATTCACTTCACCCGGTTGATCGTATCACAGATAAATGCAATCTCTTTCTGATCGAGCAGCGGGTGCACCGGCAGGCTCAGTACGGAAGATGAGAGCTGGGTCGAGACCGGGCAGGGATCAGGATAATTTGTAAGCCCGAACATCGGTTGCCGGTGGATAGGAATGGGATAATGCACTGCAGTGCCGATCCCTTTGGATGTTAAGTAATCAATGAACGCATCGCGCTTCATCGGGAACTCATCAGTGAGACGGATAACATACTGGTGGTAGACATGGTGCATACCTGGCGCAACAAACGGCGTGATGAGTCCTTTTACCGAGAGGTTTGCATTATAGAAATCTGCATTCTTCCTGCGCCGCAGGTTAAACTTCTCTAACTTTTTTAATTGCACAATCCCCAGTGCCGCTGCCATATCAGTCATACGATAGTTGTAGCCAAGCCGGGTATGGACATATTTTTCACTCTGGCCATGACTGATAATCAGGCGCAGGCGCTCATTGTATGCTTTCTCACTCGTAGTGACCATCCCCCCTTCACCGGTGATCATATTTTTGGTTGCATAGAAAGAAAAGCAGCCAAAGTGCCCGAAACTCCCTACTTTGCTGCCATTGTATAGCGCACCATGTGCCTGTGCAGCATCCTCAATTAACTTGAGGTTATGCAACTCGCACACTTTCTGTACCCCCGGCACATCAAACGGCTGGCCATAGAGGTGCACCCCGATAACTGCCCTGGTCCGCGGGGTTACACGCTCTTCGAGCTGCTCAGTGTTTATCGTGTAAGTCTGGTCATTAACATCGCAGAAGATAGGCTTAGCCCCGCACATCAGGACTGCCGATGCAGTAGCAATGAACGAGAATGACGGTACAACTACTTCGTCCCCATGACCAATATCTGCGGCAAGGAGCGCCGCATGGAGAGCGGCAGTTCCGTTGTTGATTGCAACCCCGTACGTAGCGCCACAGAAATCAGCAAATTTCGTCTCTAGTTCAGCAACTTTATCTCCGGAAGCGAGCATGCCAGATTCGAGCACTGCTGTAACTGCCGAGATCTCTTCCTGACCGATTACCGGTCGAGCAATGGGTATGTTGACCACACTTCACTCTCACAAGTACTGGATAATCCGGATAAAAAATGCGTAAGCATCCAATAATATCATTCCTGTCTGCAAAAAAGAGCAGGAAATATTCAGGTTTAAAAAAGAAATTTCACCGGTTACCCATTCCAGTCACCATACCGACCCCCGCAAAAGAATAGCTAATTAGTATGAGACGATCATATAATCGTACGAACGAACAGAGGAGGGGTGGCAACGCGACACATCATTTCGATCGGGGATTTTGACAGAAGCGGAATTGATCGCCTGCTGGATCATGCACAGCAGATCGACAGTAAAAAATACGACAGGAATGCACTCAACGGCAAGATCCTTGCTGTTCTCTTCTTTGAACCCAGCACCCGGACACGGATGTCCTTTGAATCTGCCATTGCAAGACTGGGGGGAACATCCCTCTCTGTTGGGAGTGTCGATGCCTGCTCCATTGCAAAAGGAGAGACGCTCGCAGACACCATCCGGGTGGTGAGCGGGTACGCAGATGCGATCGTTATCAGGCATCCAAAAGAAGGGGCAGCACGCCTTGCCGCAGAGTTTGCCACGGTACCGGTGATCAATGCAGGAGACGGTGCCGGTCAGCACCCTTCCCAGACGCTACTTGACCTTTACACCATCCGCCAGTCAATGCCTATCGATAAAATAGATTTGGCACTGGTCGGGGATCTCCGGTATGGGCGCACTGCTCACTCGCTTGCATCTGCACTCTCGTTATACAATGCCCGGCTGCACACACTCTCCCCCACTGGACTCGAACTACCCGACACACTCGTTAACGAGCTTACCGATAAAGGAATGGAGATCGTGAACCACGAATCCATCGAGGAGATGATTGGTCTTGTCGATGTGCTCTACGTTACCCGGATCCAACGTGAACGATTCCCCGATTCCGCCTCTTACTTCAATGTAGCGTCCAGTTACCGGATCACTCCTGAACTGCTGAACGAGGCAAAAGAACGTCTCATTGTTCTTCACCCCCTCCCGCGAGTGGATGAGATCGATCCGCGTGTGGATGAGTCACCACATGCCCGGTACTTTGAACAGTCGAAAAACGGGGTCCCGGTACGAATGGCAATGCTCATGGATGTGATGCAATGACCCACACCATCACTGCTGATGAGAATGAGAGGCTGCAAATCCGAAGGATCAAAAACGGCACCGTGATCGATCACATCGATGGCGGTGAAGCACTCAATGTCGTAAAGATTCTCGGGATCACCGGAACAACCCAGGAAGCGCTCTCGATTGCCACCAATGTCCCGAGCCGGGACATGGGACGAAAGGATATCGTAAAGCTCACCAACCGGGAACTCTCAAAAGAAGAAGTTGACCGTATAGCCTTAATCTCGCCTCATGCAACGATAAATATCATCAGGAATTTTAAAGTCTGCGAGAAAAAAGGAGTCGAGATCCCAACCATTATCAAAGGAATTGTCCGCTGCCCAAACCCGGGCTGCATCTCGAATACCAATGAACCAATCGAAAGCAAGTTTCGGGTACTCCCTAAAGGGCTTTGCTGTTACTACTGTGACTGGGTAATTACAAAAGATTTGACCAGCAATATTATCTGAATTTTTTTCCTTTTTTCCTTTTAAAATAGAGCAATAAATACCAATCACATGTCCGGAACGTTACAAAGGGCACCTGATGGCAACATCAACGGATCAGGTGCCCGTGGACATCAATTTCGCCACGGAAAATCCGGGTGCTTGAGATCCAGCGACCATCTTCAGCAAGAACACAGCTGATCTGGTGGATATCGACTTTCTTTCTCCCTTGGCCCCTGCGCAGTTTGTTGATCTCAACAGCAACGGGAAGAGTCTCTTCAGATACAATAATCGCATCAAAATCTGCATCTAGTGCTGAACCGAAACGGTCCTGCAGTGGCTCAATAACAAACGGAGAAGAAAAATTCCGGCTGGTGATATAATTTTCAAGCTCGAGTTTCCGGACCTCAAACGGGCGGATTGGATGGGTCTTACGGCTTGCAAAACTGTCAGTGGTAAGCCCAATTACTACATGCCCCTGCGATCCGGCGATCTCAAATGACCGGGCTAGCAGGACTTTATGCCCATCGTGAAGGGGATCGAAGGTTCCCCCGACCATAACCTTCATGCTCTTTCATTCTTAATTCCTTATGTTAATATGCGTATGGATGAAAAAGTCTCCGGCGTTCCGCTCTTTGCAGCGGAGAACGCAACGATCATCGGTGATGTTACGATCGGAAAGCAGGTGGGAGTCTGGTTCGGCGCCGTTATACGGGCTGACAAGGACCGGATCGTAATAGGGGACAGGTCCAACATCCAGGACAATTGTGTTGTGCACACAAGCAAAGGACATCCGGTTATACTTGGAAATGAGGTATCGGTCGGTCATGGTGCGATCCTGCACGGCTGCACAATAGGAAATCATGTGCTTGTGGGGATGGGATCGATCATCTTAAACGGAGCAACGATTGGCGAGGGTTCAGTCATTGGCGCTGGTGCCGTGATTACAGAAGGTAAAATAATCCCACCGGGATCTGTTGTAGTGGGCGTCCCGGGAAAGATTGTCAAAGAGGCAGACTCCGCGCAAACGCAACAGATCCTTAAAAACGCTGCATCATACGTTGAACTTGCAGAGGAGTACGCTCGTCATGGGTGATGTGGTTGTCATCGGTGCCGGTATAGCGGGTATACAGGCAGCGCTCGACATTGCCAGTCATGGTATTTCCGTGCACCTGGTCGAACGCGAACCCAGCATCGGCGGCCATATGGCCCAGCTCGACAAAACATTTCCGACAAATGACTGCTCGATGTGCATCCTCTCCCCAAAGATGGTGGATGTGTCACGCCACCCGCTCATTACCATCCATACCTGTGCAGAAGTCGAAACTATAGAGGGTGAAATCGGGAATTTCACAGTCACAATCATTGAGCATCCGCGATACGTGGATGTTGAACTCTGTAATGGCTGCGGTGACTGTATCGAAATCTGCCCGGTTGAAGTGTATAACCGGTTTGATGCAGGAATTGGCGTAAGAAAGGCAATTTACAAACCACACGCACAGGTTGTTCCGGATATTGTTGTAAAAGATGCAGAGCACTGCATAGAGTGCGGACTCTGCTATGATGCCTGTGGGCCAAATGCGATATTGCGTAAAGATGAAGGAAAGAAAGTTACTATCAATGCGGCAAGTATCGTCATTACAACCGGCTATTCAGTCTTTGATGCCCGGAATAAAGAGCAGTTCGGCCACCTCATCCTTCCGGATGTAATAACCAGCCTCGAACTGGAACGGATGATCAACGCAAGTGGCCCGACTCTTGGGAAGATCAAACGCATGAGTAACGGGGAAGTCCCAAAGAGTATCGTATTTATCCAGTGTGTCGGTTCACGCGATGTGTCCATTGACCGACCGTACTGCTCGTGTGTTTGCTGTATGCAGGCGATGAAGAACGCGATTCTCATCAAAGAGAAGCAGCCGGATATAGAGATCACGCTCTGCTATATGGACATCCGGGCATACGGTAAAGGTTACGAGGAGTATTACGAGCGTGCAAAGTCACTGGGTATCCGGTTCCTGCGGGGTATGCCCGCAGATATCCGCGCTGACCGGAATGGTTTGATCCTTCAGGTGGAAAACTCCGAAACTTCTGAAGTACTCATCCTCCATCCGGATCTTGTTGTGCTCTCGATTGGAATTGGACCAGCGGATAATGCCGCTGATATTGCTGCAAAGTGCGGAGTCACTCTCGAAACCACCGGTTTTTTCAAGTCCGTGCATGATGCAGTAGACACCGTTGCAACCCTGCGTCCCGGGATCTATGTAGCGGGCACCGCATCCGCTCCCCGCGATATACCTGACAGTGTGGCTTCCGGGGGGTCGGCGGCAATGCGGGCATATATCGATGCGGTAAGGACGCGATCCGCTTGAATGAGACTGCCACTCTCTGGTGGAATGCAGAGAATACAAGTATTCACTATATCGAACAGACGCTCCTTCCCAATGAGTACACGATTATTAAATGCCGCAGCATCGAAAGGCTGGCAACCGCAATCAAACGGTTAGAGATCCGTGGTGCTCCTGCGTTAGGAGTTGCCGGGGCGTACGGGGTTGCACTTTCCGCTGTGCTTGCCGATAAAAAAGAGATACAGTCATTCATGGCAGCGGTGCAGAGAGATGCCGGCATCCTTCGTTCAACCCGCCCGACTGCAATTAATCTTACATGGGGCATTGATCGGGTGCTCGCATCGATGACACCCGCACATGACTGTAACGAAGCCTGTTCACGGGCAATAGCAAAGGCAGAGGAGATCGCCCGTGAAGATACCGCATGTTGTCACGCGATCGGCACGCACGGAGCCGCGCTCCTTCCCGATACCTGCACTGTGCTCACCCATTGCAATGCAGGGGCTCTTGCCTGCTCATCGTGGGGCACAGCCCTTGGGGTTATTCGTTCAGCGGTATCGGCCGGAAAAAAAGTGAAAGTGATCTCCTGCGAGACACGCCCACTCCTTCAGGGTGCCCGGCTCACTGCATGGGAACTTGCCCGGGATGGAATCGATGTGACCACGATCACGGATTCCACAGCAGCCCACCTCATGAGAAAGGGTATGATCGATGCCGTGGTTGTCGGTGCGGATCGCATCACCCGCGATGCCGTGTTTAACAAGATCGGCACCTACATGCATGCAGTCTGTGCACACCATCACAAGATTCCGTTTTATGTAGCAGCACCCCGCTCAACATTTGATGAGAATAATTCCGAGAGGGATGTGATCATTGAAGAGCGCGGGCGCGAGGAAGTGACAATTATGGGCAGTCGCACCTATGTGCCGGATGAAGCGTATGTAAAGAACTATGCCTTCGACGCGACACCCATGGAACTGGTCACAGCGATCATAACAGAAACGGAGGTCTTGCGTCCTCCTATCGACATACATAAACTCTTATCGCATTACAACACCACATAATAAAAAAATGGCTCCTCCTATGGATTTCGATTTCACTCCCTACAACCAGCTGATGTTCTTCATTGGGGAAATCACGGTTCTTGTCATAATCGGAGCTTTGGTTATCGCATTCATTCTTGCCCTGATATCACTTTACTCTATAAAGAAGGGGCGTCTTTATTTTCCACGGCTGATAAAGGCAGGACTCGTCTTTTTTGAAGGGCTGATGAAAGCATTCTTCCGGCTTCTCGGCCTTGAAGACCGGGAGATGCTCACGTTTTTGATCAAGATCCATAACACGATGAACACGAACGAGTTTTCCCGCGTCCCGGTTACAGAACGGGCAATCTTCATGCCACAATGCCTGCGCTCATCCCGCTGCCCTGCCCATCTCACTCCGGAAGGTCTCAAATGCCGCTCCTGCGGGCAGTGTTCTGTTGGTGAAGCAAGGGGCCTCCTTGAGAAAATGGGCTACCGGGTATTCATTGTGCCGGGCTCGTCGTTTATCAAACGCATGGTAAAAAAATACCGCCCGAAGGCGATCGTAGGTGTTGGCTGTCTTTCCGAGGTCAAAGAGGGTATCGACATGGCCGACAAGATGGGGCTCATAGTGATGGGTGTTGTGACATTAAAGGAAGGTTGTGTGGAAACAATTGTAAACTGGCCTGATGTCTATGAAGTAGCAACACTCGGGGTTGATCCGGCTTTAATCCCCGAGGACTTTCATATTCTTACCAGTTAATTTCCCGCTTTTTATCTTGCCATGGATGATAATCGTATCTTCGCTGGTCACATCTCCGACATGGACACCGGTACGCAGGATCACCTTGCCGCCCGCAATTACAGAATGGACTGCTGCATGATCGAGGATCGTGACATCCCCATGAGCAACAACCGGTCCTTTGATCCGACACTGGCTTCCGATGATCGCATTCCAGCAGCTGACATCAAGTGCAACGCTGGAGCGCGGACCCAGTTCAAGTGTTCCGGTGACGATTAGCTTCCCCCAGAAATGGGTGTGGGCAGGGACTACGAAATCCCCGTCAATCTTCACGTTCCCTTCAAAATACGTCCCTTTTTGTGCAAAAAAAGTATTTCCCTGCTGGAAAAGTGTCGGCATTGCTTCCTCAAGATAATTGAGGTATGATCAGGGGATAAACTTGTTGCTTAAAAAAAACCGACGGACTGTTTCACAGGAAGACTGCCGACAGTGCAAATACTACAAGAGCAGCAAACATGCCAGCCTTGATGAGCGTGGTTGATCGCGTTGCCCTGACACAGGCAGGGGTTTTACAGGACTGCGTCCTGATTACTGCAATGATGATGATGATATCAACAATGACAATTCCGACGAGATACAACATCCCCCACCAGAGATAAGGTACCACACTTGCAACAACTGCAGCAAGGGCAAATCCCAGCGCAATGCGGGAAGTCGGTTGGATCCCAATACGAATAGGAAGAGTATCTGCACCTCCCGCAGCATCCCCCTCCACATCCTCGGCATCTTTTAAGATTTCCCGGACCATGGTCGCAAGGAATGTTATAGCCACAAGCGGGAGCATCAGGACAAGCGCATTCCCACCGGCAAAGGCTCCCCCGAAGAGAAAGATACTGGCCGCAAGGTATGCGACTGCTGCGTTGCCAATCACCGGCATGCTCTTGAGTTTGGCTGCATACAGGAACAGAATAAACGAATTAATCAAGACGATAGCCATACAGAGCGGGGGGGTAAAAAAGGCTGCCAGAATACCTGAAAGAAACAGCGTAACTGCAAAACCCCGTGCAGCTATGGGACTTACCGTCCCGGAGGGGATTGGACGTTCAGGGCGGTTGATTCGATCAATGTCTGCATCGAAATAATCATTGATCACATTTCCGGCTGCAGTGATCAGGAAGACAATGACAAGCAGGAGAACGGTGGAAGGGATGATTGTTCCGGTAGCAATCAGGTAAGCTATGATCGCAGTTACTCCAGATACCATCGCATTCGCCGGGCGGGTAATTGTGAAAAAACCTGTAACGCTCATCAGATACAAGATATCTTGGTGTCAGGGTAATAAAAATGCACTAAAAAAAAACGGACATGAACGGGCGAGGGGGGATTTGAACCCCCGGCATTCAGCTTAGGAGGCTGACGCTATGTCCGGGCTAAGCCACTCGCCCTGCTCATACCAATTGTGGAGGAATATGTATAAGGTTTGCGCGCTGCAATAGCTGTCTCGCAATGGAGTTAATCGAGATAACAGAAGGAAAAACCCGGTTTTTTATCCCGGTTCAGGACAATGCAACACAGTTTCCTCCCGGATCTGCCCCGATCTTTTTCAACCGGCGGATGGAACTGAACCGCGATGCCACTGTGCTTCTGCTATCGATTCTCAAACCATCCGAATACCTCGACGCAATGGGGGCAACCGGGATACGGGGTATGCGGGTGTTGAATGAATGTGGAATTCCAGTTACTATCAATGACCGTGAGCCGGAAGCGATTGAGCTGATCAAGCACAATGCGAGCCATGCGAACCTTTCACCGGAAATTGTGCAGAGAGATGCCAACGCGCTGCTCTCGGAGCGAGCGTTTGATGCTGTGGACCTCGATCCGTTCGGAACACCGGCGATGGTGGTAGACGCGGCAATCAAAGGTACGCGCAGGTTTCTTTTTGTAACTGCAACTGATACTGCTCCACTCTGCGGAGCGCATCTTAAAGCAGGGATACGGAGGTATTTTGCAATACCAAAAAACACCGAGTACCATAGTGAAGTGGGCTTGCGTATCCTGCTCGGGTTTGTTGTCCGCGAAACTGTCAAGTACGACCGGGGAATTGAGCCTACATTCTGTTATGCCCGTGAGCATTTCGTACGGCTACACCTCCGGTTACTCAGGGGGGCTGGTGCCGCTGACAATACCATAAAACAGATCGGGTTCATACTCCAGTGCCCAAAATGCCCATACCGGGAAGAGCATCCGGGCATGGTTCCTCCAACCGCATCATGCCCGCACTGCAATGAACCACTCGGATTTATCGGCCCTCTTTGGCTTGGCAGCATCCGATCCTTCGAAATGCTCCGCCAGATGCAGGAGATAATTAATACACTTGAACTCGGCACGAAAAAAGATCTGAAAAAAATCCTCGAACTTTGCATTGAGGAATTACCCACCTCATCGTTTTACGATTATCACCATATCGCAAAAATTCTGAATTGCTCTCCGCCAGACATCAACATTGTTCTCGATCGTATCCGGGCTGAGGGGTACGCTGCCACCCGGACTCATTTCTCAGGGTACGGGATCAAAACAGAAGCACCGCTTGAGATCATCAAAGATGCAATTCGACCGGGCACCCGGGAAAAAAGATAGAACTGGAAAAACCGTTGAACCTAAAAAATACCGACTCATCGTTGTTCTTAATGCTTGTTTTTTACAACCCTGAACGACCCTGCGGGGACAGTTATCTCAAACCGCATGCCGTTACCCACAGTGCCCGTCTCTGTTATGTTAAAACCGGAGATTGCAAGAATTTCATGTACAAGGAACAGTCCATCCCCTGTTTTTTTCCCTTTACCGTATTGAAAGATTGTGGGCCTTACAGTTTCTGGAATTCCGCATCCATTATCCTTGTACATAATGGTTGCTTCACCATTTTCCAGTCTCCAGTGCAGAGATATTTTTGACACGGTCTTTCCGTAAGTGAGCGAATAATCGATCAGGTGCTGAAAAACTTTGGTAAGCAGCGGATCGGTAAAAAGTTCAAGTTCCTGGCAACCGGGTTCTGTTGTGATCTGAACACCTGGCGCATCAAATGTGGACCTGGCAGAATCAAATGACTCAAAAAGGTTTATCCACATTGGTAAATGTGTACCGATGTCCTGGTATTCCTTTGTAAAAGTAACCAGATTAGAAATCTGGTCTGTTGCATTTAAAAGAATCTTTAAGACTTCCGGAGACTTAATTTCACTTTCATTCTGCTCCATTAAGGAGAGATAGCCATTTAAGACTGTGAGCTGGTTGTTGATATCGTGGCGGAGGGTACGGTTTAACAGATGGATACTGGAATTTGCCTGCCGGATTATATTTTCGGCCTGTTTGCCGGTGCTTGCCTCCCCGATGATACCGAACATGCCAACTTTTTTTGGACCCTCATAAACCGACCGGGAAATGACGCTTGCCTGATGGAGACTTCCATTCTTACCAACTACCCGGAAAGTGGATGGACTGGTTTTTCCTTGTGTTGTCTGCCCGCACATTTCACAGACGCTCCCTCTGTCTTCAGCCATAACAAAAGCGGATATCGGCATGTCAATCATCTCTCCGGGAAAAAAACCCAGATTTTCTGTACAGCCAGAACTTACACAGGTAATTTTTCCCTGTTCATCGAGTGTAAAAAGGACAAGATTGAGAGATTCAAGAAGGATGCGACACGAATTTTCATATGAAGGGTTTGTCATCGGGAAACATTCCTTTTGGGGGGTTTTATTTTTTCTAAAGATAGTGGTGTTTGGATCACCGGTTAAGTACCATAGTATCTTGTGAGAGAAAAGGATTGCAGGCAAATTATATTTTTCCAGATAAACCGGGCAAAAAGAGATTTATTACCGACCAGTTGTAAGAAAAGTTAACGCTCTACAATGATGGTGATCAAGTCGCTGTCGATCAGTGTATGGGAAAGCCCAACCCTCTGACCCGGGTGCTTGACCGATTTGCCCCAGACTCTTGAGTAGCGGAACTTCTGGACAAATTCGCGGTGGAGTTTGTTACAGACATCCTCAATCGTGCTGCCTCTCCTGACAATGAGGGGCTCTTCAAGATCCGCTTCGCCGCCATGAGGCTTGAGATAGACACGGATGAACCCGAGACTATCATAGATCGCATCTTTTGTTTCTTCAAGATGATAACCGACATGGGCAGATATCATGAGTGGCGGGCTTCCGAACCGTTCTGCAATATCATGTTCGATCTCTAAGAACCGTTCCTTATCCACGAGATCGACTTTGTTGACGGCTATAAATGCCGGGATATACACCCGGTTACCCTGCACTGCATCGATAAGGTCATCCTGTGTAGCATTCCCGCGGATCAGGATATCCGCATTCATCATCTTGCTTTCGGAAAGGATAGACCGGACTTCTTCAATATCAAGATCCAGTGTACCGACCGCGTTAAGCCGGATACCCCCATGTGACGATTTCTTGATAGTAATATCCGGTTTTGGTACGTTAATCCGGATACCGGCATCGTGGAGTTCCTTGATGAGCACATCAAAATGCCTCTCGTTGAAAACATCCACGAGGATGATGATAATGTCTGCCCCACGGACAACGGCAATCACTTCCTTGCCACGGCCTTTGCCCATTGCCGCGCCGGCAATAAGTCCGGGAATATCGAGGATCTGGATCTTTGCCCCTTTGTGTTCGAGCGCCCCGGGAACGACCGTGAGCGTGGTAAACGCATAAGCAGCAACCGCACTCTCAGTACCGGTAAGTTTGTTTAGAAGCGTACTTTTACCGGTCGATGGGAAACCGACAAGGACTGCGGTGGCATCTCCGGACTTCTTGACATTATAGCCTTCGCCGCCCCCCCCGGCTTTCATCGCGCGATTTACCGCTTCATCCCTGAGGCGGGCAATCTTTGCCTTTACCCGTCCGATATGCTTGGAAGTAGCCTTGTTATACGGGGTTTTGACAAGCTCATCCTCGAGCTCTTTAATTTGTTCCTCAAGACTACTCATTCCTATATCAATCGCTGCACGTGCGAGATATAGTTGTTTATGACTGGGAAGAATGACAAAAACCGGGTTTGAATATAACCTGATTCCGTTCCCAAGTATGCCATCATGCCGGGTGAATGTCCCACAATGCGGCCCAGTCTCCTGAGCGGGTTTTTGTAATTGTACTAAAAACCCCGGCAATAACTAAAAAATCGTAACCATTCACGGCCAAAATATGGCAGGAAAAGAGTCTGGCCAGTACTGCATGAATGCTACTGGTATCATGCAGCTCTTGCCGTGAGGGTTTTTGCATCCTCAATTCATATAACTGCACCCGGTAATCGAAAAAACAAGAGGATCCACACAAAAGGATTTTATCTCATGTTATAAGATCAGTTTATGCCGGCTTACTATTTTGCAATGGAAGGATATCACACCGGGGAAAAACCCGATCCTGCTATCGATAAACTGATCACAATCCAATACCAGAAGATCGATTTAACTACAGGAGAACCGCTGGGTGAGTTAACTATTCTTAAAGAATGGGAGAGTTCTGAACAAAGTATCATCACAACGTTCTGCAACCAGTTTTTCAAACCGGAAATGCCAGTCACACATTTTATTCCTGTTGGAATGAGTCTCGATTATGAATACGAGATGATAATCACGAAATGCAAAAAATACAATCTTCCTCTGATTACCAGTCATCAGCTCTATTTCCAGCGACCCCGTTTTGACCTCAGGCCAATCGTGGTTCTGTTAAATGATGGGCGGTTTGCCGGGGCGCGTCTTGATCTGTTCTCATCGAAAAAATATGATGGCAGTCATATGAAAAAATGGTACGAGAACAAGGATTTCAAAAAAATTGAGCACTTTATCCGGGAAGAAACTGAATCTGTGCTCAAACTGCTGCAATACTTAAGTAAATATAAGACCCGGCTGGGAATTACCAAAAAAGAAGAACCCGGCCACAAGAAAAAAGAGCCGGCAACAATTTCATCTCGTGAGGAAAAGGAACTTCCTTTCCACTCACTTCCCACGAGAGAAAAAACCCATTCACCGGCCATGCAACCGGCAAAAAAACAAACTGATCGTAAAAACCCGCCTTCTTTAAAAAATCCGGCACAGCTCCTGAAGGCTGAACCAAAAGAATCGAAGAAATCTTTAGGAAAAACAAAATCCGCAACCCCGCGTTCATCAGTGCCTCTTAGCCAGTTCCGCAAACACACGCCAACGAAAAAGGTTGTGGAAAAACGGAGATAGGCAGGAATGATTGTTTTCCTTTTTTTAATCATACCCATTTAAAAAGGTAATAAAATCCCCGCAACCTTTCACTATTTTAAAAATACGTCAGTAATACTTTTTCAGATGTTGAACCAGTGAAAGGAGTTTTTTTCCCATAAACCTGACAACGGGTTTTTTTCTTTTACTCATTACTGCGGCGGTGATTTAGTGCCAGGATCTGTCTCATCTTCTTACCCAATCATAAAAACATATACCCAGTCAGCCCGGCAATGCACACAACTGAAAAAAAGAGCACAAGGGCAATATTGATGGTCTTTTCCTTCCGGGTCATGGCTGACCATTCACTTCTTTGCTGTTTTGCCGCAAAACCGATGAACAGACCAATTGCCGTCCCGGCTAATGTCCCGAGTGCCACTGCCAACAGGATCCCAAACATACTCACGCTCATGCAGTTTCTCCCTTTTACGGTTACCTATTCATCGATATAAATTACCCTGCGTTCCACGGAACTCTGGATCTTTTTATTGTATGCGGGCTAAAATCACTCTGGTTATTATCTTCGGATGTACCTGATAAGGAACATTATCGATACAAATCCCGCAATCATGGTTACTGCTTCAGGTCCGGCTGCATGTGTTGTCTCGGTTTTTTGTTGGGGTGTTATTTGCTGGGGTACGGGTAGAAGATCGATACTGACTGGCAGAGTCTGGCCCGGGATTACAATCACAGTCTGTGACAAGGATGTGAAACCATCCAATGAAACAGCGATAGTGTGATTTCCACCCGTCAGATTTCCAACTGTTAGCGGTGTTAAGCCAGTATCCTTTCCATCCACCTGCACGCTAGCCCCGGCAGGAACGGTTGTGATCGCGAGTGCTCCCAAATCCGGAATCAGCTTTACGGACACTTCAGTGGTCCTGCCGGATTCTACCGGGACCCGGGTAGGAAACTTCTGGTATCCGAACTGCGAGAAGATAACATCATAGGTGCCAGGCGCAAGATCTGAAACTTTCAGCGGTGTCTTTCCTAAGTATTTTTCACCCAATACAACGGATGCACCGTCAGGAACTGAAAAAAGATCCATTGAACCGGGTAGTACCGGTGTATTGAGGGAGATGGAGGGTTTGCCAAGG
>JANYBK010000077.1 GCA_025360805.1 Methanomicrobiales archaeon | reverse complement strand
TAATAATTAATTATTAACCAACTAACTAAATTCTAAAGAAATGATAACAACAGAAAGAAAATCAAAAGTCATCACCCCTGTAGTGTTGGCGAATTATCTAAACGCCTTAAAGCTCGTACATACTAATACACTAGCCTCAGAGGGTAGTGTGATAGTTAGTAAGACCCTTTCAATAAAGTATAGCGTTACAGAACACTTTCTACCGGTGTGTGTAAAGTTAAACATCATAGCAATGGTCACTGGTACCCAAATGAACAGGGCATATCATTGGCTGGCTGGAGAGCCTAGCGAGGAGATGGCTATAAAAGTCATAAATATGGCCCGGCAGTGGATGGCTGATGCTAAACGTAAAAGTGAGGGTAGGAAGAAACCCGTTAAAGAACTAGTAGACTTAAACAAGGAGATAACTCAGAAGTTGGCTCAGAGAAGCGTAGACAAAGCTACTGCTAGTGCTAAAGCTAACTCTACTATCATCACCACCTCTAAGCATAAGGAGAGTACAGAGTTAGATCCTAACGCTAGGACTATCATGTTCGACACCCCGCGCATTGTAGTAGTCAATGGCATAGTAACTGTGCAGAATGTAGATAGTATTATCCTCACAGTAGAAGATAGTAAAGTAGTAATCTTCATCCATGTGGGTAATTCCGCAGTGATGATCAGGATCCCTAATAGGGGATTACAGCTAAACGATCGGTACAGTCCTGGTAAGGATGTGCCGTACACAATAACTAGCATTTAACTAGTAAAAGGGTAACACTCTACATCTATCTATGGCTAACACAATAATACCCAATTGTTCCTTAGCAACCTTAATTACTTGCCACATGATTGATCCTAATTCAAAGAGCGCTGCCTTAGCGCGCGAACATCTCCTACTTTGCAACATAACTTGGTTACACACAGAGCACATTGTAGCTGTTACGCGTACCCTACATATGCTTACAAAGAAAGAGAACAGACTAAAGAAGAAGATTCTACTCGCCACTCTCCGCGAGGACCAAGAGAGTATCAGCTACTACAACGCACAGTTCAGGCATTTACAGAAATGTGAGTGGCTTGGAGTAACATTGCTAAGAGAGCAGTTGAACTTTTTAGACACGCATGATTAGGAGCGACCTTAGGGTAAGAGGTGCCATCGTTTAACGAAGACCCATAGTTTACTATGGACGCCGTATCGATCCGGCTGGTACACCAAACATTAACTAACATATGAAGAGCCTACGTTTAACAATACTACTCTCCCCTACTACTAGTAGAGCAGACCTAGCTAACACATTTGGAGATTTCGAGGAAATAACCAAACCTGTGTACAGGTACGCACAGTGGAGGTTCGAGAGCGTGAAAATGCTTACAGCTATGCAGCTAATGCCAATATACAACCTAATACTAAGTTATGAGGGGAGGCATGGTGAACTACTGTTTAAGATGCTTCACTTGTATGACAGTGTCGACAATACTTACTCACCTATATCTTTACAACAACTAAAAGGCGTGTGGAGTGTGATGAGTAGTACGACAGGTAACACTGTTAATACATCAACTAATTTATTATTACTAATTTAAGACTAACACTTGACACACAATGGAGATTCACAATCTAACAGCAACCGATGTGACTATAGTAAATGAGGGGAAACTGATAGCTGTGTACACTAAAGAAGGTGAAGCTACTTGCCAACGAACTCTCGTAAGAGAGGGTGTTGTAGACGGTACTATCGTCTTTAGTGAGCAATACCGTGATGTAGTTGGCCTGCCAGACTACGACCCCACAAAACTATACATCGTAAGCCAGCAAGTGGCGGAGGCCGTGCGGGATGCACGTACCGACATACTTGTAGCAATCGAACCAATAATTGACCCCAAATATGGGGAGGTTTATAACGCACTATTACAAATATAATGGAGAAGAACAATAACCAACGAGCAAAGGGTGAAGTAACACCTATTGTTTCCTTCGAAGAGCATGCAATGGCAGTGCAACAATTTCTATTAAGAGGGCTGTGCCAACAAATCACAGCCCTTAACTATCCTAAACTACCTATCATTAAGGATATGTTTGCTAGCGCGGGACTAGTAGTATATACTATGGACGAAGTCGCACATATGCCACCTGGTAGCAATGCTGGTGATGTATTAATTAGACAACGTTTAGACCACGCATTGAAGCTAATAGACCAAATAGGTGTAGTGAGTGGTGAACTCACTGATATCAGTGGCAGCAGGATAAAAAGGATAAGGACACTCGTTACACAGGTGGTATGAAAGCTAATTATACACACCTCCTATTCATGTTCCTAGGGATCATAATAGGCACACTATGTGGGAGGAGCGAGTGGATAACCATAGTGACGTTAATCACGCTCTGTCCTCTGATATTAAGCACACTCTTTGGATTAGTAGGATGGGTGAACGTTAGAGAGCTAGGTAAATTAGCTATACAGCTAGTTACCTGCTTGATACTAGTAGTAGTAACTATTGGTACTGCAGTGTGTGTAACTCTCATGCACCTACCTATCTTTATAGAGGGTCTAGTAGTGTTCCTCATAGGTATAGCGGGACTGCTTGCCCTACAGGCAAGCTTAATACAAATCGATAACCATTTCAAAATAACATAACATGGTAAAGACCAAAC
>JANYBK010000070.1 GCA_025360805.1 Methanomicrobiales archaeon | reverse complement strand
ACACTTTTCAAAAAACTTCACAACAAAATCTACTTTGGAACGTTTCCATCAGAAGTACGCCCGGAATTTATCTGCAAAGAGTCCCTTTCACTCGTGAACCGGTACTGTACGAACACAAAACTGCATTTCGGAGCCCAGTCGGGAAGTGATGCGGTACTGGAACAATTGCATCGCGGGCACAATGTGGATGATGTAATCCATGCAGTAGCACTCTGCACAGAATCCGGAATCACCCCCGTTGTTGACTTTATTGTTGGTTTCCCTTTCGAGAGTGACGATGAGCAGTTAGCGACCGTCAACCTGATCCGGCAGGTGGCACGGTCAGGAAAAGTCCATGTTCATCGGTTCATCCCTTTGCCGGGAACCCCCCTTGCCGGAACAACCGCACGTCCACTCTTGAAAGAGACGGAAAAAGTCTGCGGAAACCTCGCTCTTTCTGGACGGTTGACCGGATCATGGACGGACCCGGAGATACGGTTTTTCCGGTAACTGCAGGATTTCAAACCAAAGGTTTCCTGTAAATCGGGAACAGAGGATTTTTTTAAAGAATGTGCCTAGAAAAAAAACATTGCTCATTTGAGTTTATGCCCCCATCTTGCGCCAAGTGGTATCCTGATTGAGGAGCGAGGTGGTTTGCGATGGGAGGAGGTCAGTTACATGTAATACAACGTCATCACAAAGCTGGGAATGCATCAGCGGGGGGCAGAACGCGGAATCGGAGACCAAAAAGAGCGTCAGAGTTTTTGAGATGATTTCTACAGAGATAAAGATTGAGTATTTCGGATTGACCGTCCAGACCCGGGACACTAAAAAAAGAAGAAGACTGCAAGTCGCGGGTTTTTTCTTTTGTCAGCGATCTGGAGGCCCGGCTGACAACCATGACGGTTAAACGCCTTTCCCGCTTCGAATCACAGTCCTTTTAGAAGAAATAGTCCGTGAACCTTATCACGAATCCTTCCCATATACGTATTGATCGTAATGCCTCAGGATATTGGTACGGAAGGACCGGTAACAAAGGTAAATATCGGCAGGCTGACGAATTCAATCTTCGTCTTTACACTGCTTCTTCTCTTTACCAAGATCCGGATACCGGCATTCGGCGATGTGATCGAGAGGGTATCACCACATGTTTTCGGGCTTTTGCAGCTTCCGGATATCCTGAGTTTTCTCACCGCATACCTGATCATCGGTATGATATGGATCCTCGCGTTTCATGTTTTTCACATGGTTGCCCGCATTGACCGGACCTATCTTTATCTCCACATTGCTGTCCTGATGCTATTGATTATGATACCGGTATGGTGCCATTACACGGTGTTTTTTCCGAATAAATCCTTTTTTTCGGTCCTGTTCCATTGCATCATGCTCCTTCTGGGTCTTTTCCTTTTTTTCGAGTGGGTCCATATCACCCGCACACCAGCGGTGATGAGGCCCGGTGTTTTCGGCTGGCAGATGGATTGCATAACGCTCAAGATGATCTTTCTGCCGGTAACTGCAGTTGCCGGCATCATCCTTGCAGCCTGTGATCTTCCCTACACACAATACATTTACTATATTACCATGGGGGCGTTTGCACTCACATCGTTATTCTCCTGGAGAAATCTTAAGGCAAGCGGGGGGAGCTGCAGGATTGACAGTGGTATCGTTAAGGAAACCGAGTGTAGTAATCACAGCCCGGACAGTATCTGCAAAGGGATAGTCCCGCAAGACATGTTCGAGATCATGATGAACGGGGTCTTTGCCTTTATTATGACGCTTATCATCAGGAACAATATCCCTCTGCCCAAGTTATCCGGCAGTGATGACCTGACACTCCTTACGGAATACATGGGTGACGGGGTACTGGGGGATCTGGTGACTTTTGTCTTCCTGTTCATCATCTTTGCAATATTGTATATCCTGTTCTTCGAAATGTTGCGATACATCCGTGCACTTGACCGGTATTTCGTATATGTCTCCTTCATTTTTGTCCTCGCTCTCATTTTCATGCCACTAACATCGCTCCTGTATTCGATCTCCGACATGCCGGTTCCGTATGGGATCCTGTTTCACGCCAATGTCCTCATCTCCGGTCTGATCATGATTATCCTCTGGAAACATGCTTCTGGAAGTGGGAGGCTTATCTATCCGGGAGTGGGCGCGGCGCGGGTGAACAATATTTCCCTGCGGCTCCTTTTTTTCCCAATAACCGCAGTTGCCGGACTGCTTATTGACAGCCAGGTTTCCTCATTTGGCCTCATCCCGGAAACCATCCTTTACTTGATCCCGTGTATCGCCTTTTTCCTGCTCTCCCGAAATGATTAAGGCCGCCCTGCGGGGAAACTCCCCGTTATGATACCGGCCCCGGGTTATGTCAAGGGGGGACCCCGCTCTCCTGAACAACCGCGCGTGCACGCCTTAAAGAAACTAAAAAAGTCTCTGGAAAACCAGCTTTGGCTGGAAAAATCACGAGTTCGTGGAGTGAACCTGCGGTAAGGTTTTTTAGACCCCCTTCAAATGATATACCATGAAAGATGTGCTATTGATAGCAGATCTCCATGGTCAATTTGGTAAGATTGATTCATTTCTGGAATTGAATCCGGAAGCGGTATTTATTGCAGGAGATATCACCAATATGGGTCCAGTTGACACGGTCGACGACGTGCTTTCACGTATCGATGTACCGTGCTTTGCAGTTCCCGGAAACTGTGACCCGCGTGAGATCCTCGAGACACTTGAACACTCAGACACTGTCAGCCTTCATGGCTCCAGTATCAATCTGGGCAAAATGACGATCGCTGGTGTTGGCGGATCCAACCCTACACCGTTCGGAACCCCGTTCGAGCTGACCGACAAGCAGATAGATGACGTGTTGAACAGCGCTACGAAAAAGATGCAAAAGTCCATTCATAATGTACTGCTCTGCCATGCACCCCCGTATGAGATCCTCGACAAACCGGGGAATGAGCATATCGGGAGTCACAGCATAAGAAAGCACATGAAATCTTTTGATCTCGTGTGCTGTGCCCACATTCACGAGGCACGGGGCATTATGGAAGTTGACGGAGTAAAAATTGTTAATCCCGGCCCGGCAATGGACGGGTACTGTGCGATGATACACTTCGGCAACGATGCCAAAGATATCAAAATTGAACTGCTGTCCGTTTAGAGAGCAGCAGTTCAAGGTACGAGGCGAGAATTGACTCGCCGGATACACCAATCTCTTTTGCTATTCTTTCAATTACTTCAGAGGCATTTGAATTCTCATCTTCTGCCATGATCTCGATCTCGACAAAAGTGCCAAGCTCATCAACTTCATCCAGTGAGATAGCAGCTTCCGCGTACCGGTAGTTCTCGCGCCACTTGTTAACTTCAGTGGTTTTTGTAAAGCCAAGACGGTTGAGCATCTTTTCAAACACTTCGCCGGATTCCACAGCAGTATTCAGCTCTTCACGCGCCTTGAGCCCAAACTTTTTAATCTTCGCCCCTTTGTATGTGACTACAGCGTGATTGTTGGTGTACCGGACACGGACTGCCTCGTCAGTTACGCCAAAGTCACGATGGGGAGCATTATAATAAATATCGTGCTCGTGTATCCTGCCTGAACATACCGCTCCTTTCATAAGCAGTTGTTTGCGGACGGGTTCAAGCGAAGGGACCTTAACTTTCAATTCAACTTCGAGCATAGGTGTGCCACACTTTTATCTGTCATCGTTGCGATTTAATATAGTCAGGTGAAGCATGGCAATAAAAGAAGGAGATTTTATCAAACTGAGCTATACGGGCAGTGTGAATGGTAATGTTTTTGATTCAACATTTGAAGAAGAAGCAAAAACTGCCGGTATTCACAGCGAAAATGCGATCTACGGCCCGGTAACTGTCTGTGTCGGCCAGAAGCATGTGATTCTGGGTCTTGACGAAGCACTTGTGGGTAAGGAAGCTGGAGCGGAGGGCGATATAACCGTTCTACCCGAAAAAGCATTCGGGGAACGCGATATGAAACGTGTTCAGTCCTATCCCAAGAACAAGTTCACCCAGAAACCGGTCCGCGGTATGCCGGTCAAGATGGAAGAGCACGGTGAAGGGACTGTTGTCGATGTAATCGGTAACCGCGTGATTGTGGACTTCAATGCACCCCTCGCGGGTCAGACACTTGTCTACCATTATAAGATTGAAGAAGAAGTCACCGACCCGCTCGAAGAGCTTAAAGGTCTCATCCGCCTGTATGCAGGAAGGGATATGGAAGCAACTCTTGAAGATGAAAAGGCAACCGTTACCCTCCCGGCAGGCATCAATTACGACCGCCGCTGGATGCTCTGGCGCGGCCGGATCATCCACGAGGGTTTTGAGCAGATCAAGGGCATCTCTGAGATCGTTCTTGTCGAGAGCTACAAGAAACCTGAGAAGAAAGAAGAATAAATTTTTTTTAAATTTCTCTCCCGGAAAAATTCTGGATGTTTTTTTTTAAGGGAAACTCAAAGTAAACGTTTCTAAACGTTGTCTTTTTGCTTTAACTTCTTAAAGCGCTTAACGAATTGTTTGGTCTAATGACCTACAATACATTCCTATCCAAGTCCCATCGCAATTATTATAATGACTCCAACAACAGGAAAAACATCGTGCATAATCCTCTTCTTTTTGGTTTACCTTTTGAGAAAATTTAATTACTTTCCGACTATCGTTAGTTTCAGATGCAATTGCTTTGAAAACTGTATTTCTTGCAGTTTTTAATTCACTTGAACCATTTTGCATTAAATAATCAAATGCCTCATTAAATGAATGATATAACTGCACAGAACCTTCATGACTCCCTTTTCCCATATAACCTCATTATCACTACGCGGTAAAAAGTTTTCTAGGGAATATAATCTGTCTGTATTAGGGTAAATCAATACAAGAATCGGTATTTTGGGGAATACATCTTTTTATGCGTTTGTATGTCAAAAACCAACCTTTTAGAAAGCCATATTTTTCTAATGCCATAATTGCGTAATTTGAACACGACGGGTAAAATCGGCAGATTATATTTCCTTTTGATTTATAATGGCTTCCTAAATGCCCATGCCATATTTTTTTTATTAATGTGATTGATACAAATACCAACAGGTTATCTTTCATAGGTCAATAGATCTTCAGAATAATTTTTTGACCCACAGTCGGGACATGTTTTTAATCTGTCAAGTTCGCTTTTAATGGCATCTGTATTTCTATCCATTTGAGCGGCTCTACTTCCTCCACACATAAAACAAGTTGATGCATATCGCATATTACTTCCACATGCGCCTATTTGATTGGTAGTTGCCTTATAGCTTAATTGCCCCTCTCTTGATACAAGTGAATGCCATATTTTTCCACAATTTCGGCATGTCCGTTTATATTCCTGCATTTGAACCATAACATCGGGATTCACATTTTTTATAGGAGGTGGCGGTACCGCTACGCCGCAATAAGGACATATTTTTGCCGCCTGATGAGTTTTTCCGCAGATTGAGCATGTCCGTTTATCTTCCGGAATTTGAACTATAACCTCGGGTACAGGAGGTGGCGGTACCGCAGCTCCACAATAAGGGCATGTTTTTGCAGCCTCATGAGTTTTTCCGCAGGCTTGGCAAATTTTTGACATTATTTTCTTGTCATAATTTTGATACGATAAGTCTTTCTAAAAACCTAGATTTCATGAAAAAACCTTTAAAAAATAATGAATATGTGTTTCCTATTTTGAAAGCACCGAGTGCACCAGGGTCATTATTCCTGCTTTTTTCGCTCGCTTCGGCCGGGATCCAAATGGCAAAAAGGCATCCATATCCATGTCGTCGGATCCAAACATCTCCTTGTTGACCCGATCGTTCATCTCGTCAAAGATTCGTTTGTAGGCAAGGCAATGAGGATCGACACCCCGTATCTCCCCCCCGGTTGGGACAATCGCATTGTAAGGACACCCGCCCCGGCAGTAACTGATATGCGGGCATTCCCTGCATGAGATGTCAACAAATTCCTTGTAAGCCTGCATCCGTTTCCCTGCAGACGTATTTGCGAGTGTTTCTGCAGAAGGCTGATCACACACATTGCCCATCACCCACTCATCCATACCAACAAAACGGTAACATGGGTAGATGCTCCCATCCGGACCAATGGCAAAGGTGCTTCCCATGCAATCGGCAAATGTACAGACCGAACCCCTCCGTGTAGAGACGCACCGGCAAAGGTCATTGATGTTCATGATCTCAATCCTGCCCATGTTTTCGAGATATTTGTCAAGCAAAAAGACAAGCAGTTCCCCATATACAGCAGGTTCAAGCGCCCACTGCTTTGGATTTTCGCTGCGCAGGGACGGCAGTGCGGGATGGAGTTTCATCACAAAACCGTTGGTTAAGAAAAACCGGAAGATCTCTTCTTTCTGTTTTACGGATTCGCCGGTGAATGTGCAGATGAACCGGACCTGAAGGCCATGTGCCTTTGCCAGTTCGTAGCCCTGCATGGTTTTTTTAAAATAACCGTTACCCCGCTGAGAGTCATTGAGAGATTCAGGGCCATCGATGCTGGTGCCAATCGGCACATTGTATTTCGCAAGAATGTCAGCAAGCTCGGGCGTAAGCAGCCAGAGGTTACTCTGCATGGCAAACGTGGGTTTGAGGTGGGCTAATCCTTCAGAGATCAAGGGAAGTGCCTGACGGTAAAAGTCCACGCCTCCAAGGAGCGGTTCACCGCCATGGAAGGTGATGGTGATTTGATCGTTTTTAAAATTCTTAAGCCATGCCACTGTTTCTTTTACCGTATCAATGCTCATCTTTGGAGATCCGGCTTCTGAACTCCAGCAGTAACTGCAATGGGCAGGACAGCCCAGAGTAGGGATGAGCATGATGTGAAAAGGACTTTTCATAAAATGGATTTCCTTATTTGTTGTTCTCTTTTTAAACGGTATTATCATTATTCTTTTACTGTGAGTTAAACCGGTTTTTTTAATAGTATCCGGGCCAAACAATTCATTATGAGCAGAATATCACGTTTTGTCATTGCCATTCTGGTCGTTCTTATCGCAGGAGTGTTCATTGCCGGCTGCACGGATTCTGCGTCAGTAAATACTACGCATGTAAATACTACGCCTGCACAAACCACTGCAACAAAGACTCCCTCCGGAACTACCGCCCTGTACATTGCCGGAGATATTGTCAGAAGTCCAAACGGTGCCGCAGACACAGGCTATCTTATTCTTAACTATAATGCGGGATCCGATTCCTACGAACGGGCATTTATTTACCGGAATAAAGACGGGAGCTGGGGGTACCGTGTTGATTCGCAAACCCTGACCATTCCGCGGTCTGCATTTGAAAAAGTCAACACGGTTAAAGTAATTCATGTTGATCCATCCAAGGTTTCTATCACGCAACCTACTGTTATTACTGCCGTAGTAACTGCCACAAGTACCGGTACCGTTACAACAACGAAACCCGAAATAACAAAAACACTGGCAATTAAACCCAAGATAACAGATATTACCCCGGACAATGGAGTGGCCGGAACATCAGTCGCTATTTCAGATCTCCGGGGTGTTGGATTTCAGAGTGGGGCATCCGTTATCCTCGCACGGGTTTCCAGCGTGAATATCTCTGCAACAAATGTTAATGTCCAATCTGCATCGCAGATCTCGTGTACTTTTACACTTCCCGCAAATGCCACCATTGGAACATGGGATATCATTGTTGGTAACCCGGATGGTCAGTCGACCCGTTACTACGATGGTTTCAGGGTTCGGGTGAATGCGAATCCAACTGCCACAACTACCACATCTTCAACGGGGGGTATCAGTATCTCTTCCATAGATGATCCAAAATTCGCTTTCTCCGGGTCTTATGTACCGATAAACGTACATGGCTCTAATTTCAAGGATGGCATTACCGGCAAGCTGACCAAAAGCGGGAATGCAGATATTCTTGCATCGACCGTAACGCGCAACAGCGAGACAGAGATAAAATGCTTCTTCAACATACCCACAGGATCTGCAGGGTCATGGAGCCTCGTTCTGACGAACACTGATGGTACATCCGGGACGTTAACCGATGTTTTTTCGGTTAATAGTTAAAACCAGTTTTTTCTCTTTTTTATTCTGGAAAATTAAAATCCGGATTATACCAGTTTGTACCTGAGTAATGCTGCAATCCCGCCCAGCGCTACAAGTCGCTCCCCGGGCTCAAAACTGGAGGAGAGCACAACAACAACTGCCCGCATCGCTTCTGCGTTCTCGATAAGTGCCATAGTTGCAGGGTCCCGCAGCAGCGTATCTGCAACCAGCACCTGCTCGACTGCGCCATACCCGATAGCATCCTTAACTTCCTGCCGCCCATAGGCAACCGCCCCGTCCTGTGCGATCCGGCAGAGCACCTCGTCCATGAACTTCACCTCGCGGGAAAGCTGTAGATCATCGATCAGTTTCTCAAGCGCACCCTTGCCAATCACATCCTGAACCGCGCCCCGTCCGATGCGCCGTGTCTCGACACTGATCGCTTTCTCTGCAACCGGACTTCCCTTGTTCTTGGCATATTTTATGAAATCATCTTTGATAAATCCCGGCCCGGCAATGATCAGCGGTCCATCGATTGCTAAAAGAGGAGCCAGCACCTGTTCAAAGAATGCAGGACGGTTGTCTGACTCTCCTCCTTTGCCGCTGCCGGCAGTGAAGGTTACTACGCTCTCCGGGCCGTATTGCCGGAGCCTGAAGAGTTCGGCTTCCCCTTCTTCGATTGTGAGGATATGGATCAGGCTGAATGCTGAGGATTTCACCGCCCGTTCGATGCGCTCAAGTTCATGGGGACGCCACTGCTTGATTATCGAGATCTCAAAACCCGTCTCTACATTGATCGTGTGGTATGCGCCAATTTCAATGCCATGCTCGATCACCCCGCTGATACGGAGCCTGACACCGTGTTGTGAGAACTCTACACGTTCAACCCGGACACCGAGTCTTACCGGGCGCTTTTCCATCTTCTCCGGGCGGAGTTTGTCACTTGCGGTATCCACGCTCCGAAACGTGGTGGCAAAGATGAGATCTCCGGGTGCGACAAGGTGCTGAAGATGCCAGAGATCATCTACACTTTCTGGAAACAGCCGAACTTCGCCATTGTTACCTTTTAGGTCTGCGCAATCAGCCTTCATGCTGCCCTACTATATCAGAACCCCCGGGGGGAACGAAGGCTGCAACGGTATCGGTATTAAGGATGCCTTTGAGCGCCTTTTCCTCCTCGTCAGAGATCTTGCTCTTCAAAAGACGCAGTATCTTCTTTGCAATATCATTTGGTTCGAACTGTCCCGGCTTAAGCTCGTTATATGCCTTGCATTTTCCCTTGATCACTGATGGCGGACCGCCAATTACTGCTGCATTTGGTTCAAGCATAAGCCCGATACCCACAGATAGCGGCACATTCCGGTACCAGGTACGTTCGCCACGGACTATGAATGAACCCCGTGAGACAAATTCCCCTGATTCAGGAGTCTTACTTACCTGAGCGGGAAGGGCACTATAGACTTCAGCAGAGAAATGCCCGCTGCGCCATGCGCCGGAGTAGGAAGCAGCAAACTGGGCCACTTCGTCCATATGTTCAGTTTTACCTTTGACAATTACGACACTTGCACCATGCACATCGGCATGCACAAAGAGATCTCCGCCGGCCATATATTTCTTGACCAGTTCCTCGTTCTGGGATGCATCACGTCCACCAAGGACCACAATACCATCGCTTGTGATAAACCAGCGGAAGCGGTGATACCAGAGTTTCTTTAACGGGATAATATCGCGTCGTTGTACTTTCTTTTTGACAACCACGTTCTTCATTGCTACAAGAGCACCGGCTTTCTTCTTCCTGAATTTCTTTATGACATCGTAATACCGGCCTGCATTCTGCTCAATGCCTTCATGCACATAAATTTTTACCCGTTTTCCAATGTCAACTTCAACAGCCGCTTCATCGGGATAAAATGCCGTGATCTTTTTTGCATCAGCAGATGTTGCCCCTTTGAGATGTCGCTCGATCTCCTGCCATGAGAGTTGCTTGCTTGCTGCATCCAGAGAGGTGATCAGTTGTGAGATAAACTGGTAATTCTCGTACATGGCAGCAACAATCTCTTCAGTTTTTGCAACTTTCTCATCGAATTTTTTTATGGCAGATTCCTGGTATTTCCTGATCCGCTCTTCTTTTGAGAATTTGGGTTTTGCCGCTTTTGTTGCAGTCTCTTTCTTTGTCAGGGGATAGAATGCTTCAAGGGCATCAGAAAAACTCAAAAACGTCTGCTGATCGGTTCCGCCCCGGATGTCAACCGATTCGCAGTGCTTTGCCGAGATGACCGGGGTGCGTGAGTGCAGCACCTGGTCAAAAAACTCCTGAACCGCCGTAAACAGAAGAGCCGGATCAGCCGATACTGCCGGCATTGTTTTTTCCTGCCCTGCTTTTACGCAGATATACTCTGCATAGGCGCCACCGAGCATACATCCCATAGCCAGCGCCCGGACAAGATCCCGCTCTTCACCTTTAAGTACAGCTGTCAGGTTCTCTAACGATGCAGTGGGATCAACTGCCGACAGTTGGTACACTGCATTGGGAACAATTTCACGTTCCTTGAACCGGTGATGCCGGAGAGGTTTGACAATTTTGTATTCTTCATTGGTCAGTATAACGTTTCCTTCATCGAAGAGTTCAATGATCAGATGGTATACAGTGGTCCCTTTACCCACATCGAAGATCAGGATTCGTTCAAGTCCATGCTGGTGGATAGCAAGCACCTTTCCACCGGACAAGTACTTGCGCAGGAGCATTGCATACTGGGGCGGGTTTTTTGGGGGTGCGGGAAATTCCTTTACCAGATGGGCCCTCCTGCCAGACTCAACGAGCAGCAGATTTCTGGCTTTGTTCTCTCCGTTAAGCCGGATACCGAGAGTTCTTGAATCGAACTGGTAGACCTTGTCGATCCAGAGCGGCAGCTTATCACACAATTCTGACGTCATCGCCTTAACGTCGATTCCGCTCATGCCCTGTTCGGATGCCATGTATGTACCAAATTACATATGGCTTGCGCACTAAAAAATAAGACTACTGGTGTAACGGGATGAGCGACGAGATTATTGAAGAACAACCAGTCCAGACCAAGAAACAGAAGACCAAGGCAGACAAACAGGCAGAACACATTGAACGCATCAAGCGGACACTTGCAGCCAGTCTCATTGGTATCATTGTGGGTGGACTTTCATACTACATTGGCAAATCCTTCAGCACAGATTCCGGGCTTCTTGCACTCATGCTGATGATTGCAGGAATTGTTGTCCAGAAGCATATTTTTATGCTACTGCATATGGATACCCAAAAACTCGGTGCAAAGGACTGGTTCTACCAGGGATTCATGACATTTGCCTTCTGGTACATGTCATGGACAATCCTGCTGACTGCAATGCCTAAATAATAAACATTTTTGATCCTCATGAGAATTGCGATAGTTCATAAAGATCGATGCCACTCAAAAAAATGCGGCACCGAATGCATTATTTATTGTCCCCGTGTCAGGACCGGTGACGAAACAATTATTATCGGAGATGAGGGAAAAGCCGTCATATCCGAAGAACTATGTGTCGGTTGCGGGATCTGCATAAAAAAATGTCCGTTCAATGCGATCGACATCGTCAGCCTGCCTGAAGAACTTGAGCACCCTACGCACAGGTACGGTATGAATGGTTTTGCTCTCTACGGTCTCCCAATCCCTCTTGAAGGAAAAGTCACTGGTATTCTTGGTGCTAACGGTATCGGTAAAAGTACTGCTGTAAAAATCCTGTCAGGACAACTCCGCCCCAATCTAGGTAATTTCGATACCGAAGTTGCATGGGACGAGATCTTCAAGCGCTACGCGGGCACCGAACTTTTCGATTATCTCCAGACGGTCTCAAAAAAGAGCTTGAAGATTGCATCAAAACCCCAGTACATTGATTACATTCCCAAATTATTTGCAGGAACAGTCCGGGAACTCCTCAAAAAAACCGATGAACGCAATAAACTCTCAGAGATACTCCCTGTACTCAAGCTCAATGCAATACTTGACCACGATATCAGCACATTAAGCGGCGGAGAACTGCAGCGGGTGGCAATCGCTGCATGCCTTGCGCGTGATGCAGACCTCTACTTCCTCGATGAAATCACTCCGTTTCTGGATATTTACCAAAGGATTGCTGCAGCAAAACTGATCCGGGAACTTGCAGCTGAACGTCCAGTAGTTGTAGTAGAACACGATCTGGCAATCCTCGATATGCTTGCAGATACCGTCCACGTAGGCTATGGTAAACCAGCTGTCTTTGGTATCATCACCCGGCCTAAGGGTGTCCGTGTAGGCATCAATCAGTACCTTGAGGGATTTTTAACCGAAGAGAACGTACGGTTCCGCACAACACAGGTGGTATTTGAGAAGCGTGCGCATGATAAAGGATCCAACCGGGACGATCTCTTCGAGATTCCGGCAATGACAAAGGAATATGAATCGTTCCATCTCACAGTCTCCGGGGGCACAATAAGGAGCGGCGAAGTGCTCGGGGTTGTTGGAGCTAACGGTATGGGTAAGAGCACCTTTGCAAAACTCCTTGCGGGGGTTGAAACTCCGACAACAGGAAAGATGGAATCATCCCTGCGCATATCTTATAAACCCCAGTATATCAAAGCCGACACGTCCGACAGCGTGGAGATGTACCTGCGCAGGTGCACAACAAAATATGACACATCGTATTACCAGCACGAGATCATAGAATCGCTCTCATTAGAACCCATACTCCAGTCATCGGTAGATACTCTCAGTGGCGGGGAGCTACAGCGCGTGACAATTGCCGGGTGTCTATCCCGTGAAGCTGATGTGTATATCCTCGATGAACCCAGTGCACATCTCGATGTCGAGCAGCGGGTTAAGGTCACCCGGATCATCAAGCATCATGCTGAAGGAAAACAAGTCGGCATCATGGTGATCGATCACGACATTTACTTAATCGATATGATCAGCGAGCGCATTTTAGTCTTTGAAGGTGAGCCCGGGATTGCAGGCACCGCAGCAGGTCCTTTTAAGATGCGGGACGGTATGAACCGGTTCTTAAATGAACTCGACGTTACCTTTAGACGGGATCAGAGCGGACGGCCACGAATCAATAAACCCGGTTCATTCCTTGACCGTGAACAGAAAGGAACCGGTGAATTCTATTATTATACAGCAGACGAAACGTAAACTCTGTCATACATTTTAATATAAGGACATGCAATTTTCCCTATATGCGGGGAGAGCTGCTTACCGATGCAATTATCTATGACAAGCTGAATCTCTTAAAAAAAGATTTTTTTGGCTATATCGAACGTAATTCCAAAAAGGTTGATGAAAACCTTCCGGTCTTTTTCGGGCACATGATCTCTGCTCTTGAAAAATCTTTCCCCGATATCACGGACGAATCCTATGATGATTTCATCGATAGCATCACGTTCAAGGTGCTTGATGCGAGTTCCAACAGCAATGATTTTGATTACATAAAAAAAGTTAATATCAATGCACTTCGTTTGAAAAGGGGAAAAAATGCCGACATTGGAATTAATTTAGTTGTTGGTCTGAAACTCTTAAAAAACGGTGACTATGCTCATGCTCTTGATTTCTTAAAAAAATATTCTGACCTCGATGCAAAAATTGGAACAGCTGTAGCCTACTGTCATTTTGTCCTGTCGCTCAGGGAATTTAAAAAAGATGAAGCGGTTCAGAGAAACCTTCGGCCAGGGGATATGGAACTTCAGGCACGGGAAACCATGCTCAATCTTACCCGCGTGAGGCCTCCGGTTAACCAGTTAAAGCAGCTGGAAATGGAGGATCCTGAATTTTTAGAAAAGATCTTCTGGCAGATGATATTTTACGGAATCGAATGGTTCCCCAGTGAAATCTGGTTCATTGAGGTGGGGTTAAAAAACGCTACATTTACCCAAAATGCTGCTATGAAGAAACGCCTTCTGGAGATCGGCTCCGAGCGGTTCTATACCGACATGGTCTTTTTGCGGGAAATGTATCTCTTGAAACTGGAGAACCGTGATGCTGCGGGAGCAGCTGGTGTTGTGAACCAGTTGATCAAGCAGTACCCGGATGATCTCGAACCCATCTACCTCGGTTTGAAATTATCCCTGCTCTTAACAAAAAAGATCACGTACCAGAGTTTCAGGAAACTTGCCACCACAAAAGGTATGCCTGCTTCAATTATCGAATTGTTTGATCTATCCTTTGATCTGCTGACACAGGACAAAAAAGCGGCGATGAGCAAGATCACTGAGTTCGAAAGAGTTTTTCCGCAATACCAGTATTACATCACAGCGCTCCGGTATATTGCTGCAGATTTCTTTTCGGACAATGAATCACGGGTCAAACGGGCCAAAAAAGCTCTCCTGGATTCAATTGAGCAGTATTGTACTGAAAACCTGAAAGAAAAAATTAATTAAAAACTGAATCTCTCCCTACCCTTTTTTCGTAAAACCATCAGGAGATCAGGAAAAGATATTCACGCCAAACTTTTGAGCAATTGCACTGATGGCACGTGCGATTGGATCTGTGATCTGGGAAAAAATGGTCATAATAGATGATGAACCAGATGATGTGTTGACGGGTGTATTTGCTGATGGGTTTTTATTAGTGATCGTATGATTATCAGGAGTTATATTAATAATCATAACCGGAATTAGTGACGGTGTTGGGGTAACCGGATCAAACAGTATCAGGTTTACAGGATTTGTATTGTCAGAGTAATAACCGACATTTCCCGGTGTAGAAAACCAGACCCTGTTATTCGCATCCACATTAACAGTTCTGACATTTTCGGATGTGCCTATGCCTTCGAAACGGTTAAGGTGACGATATATCCTCCCTTCGCGCCAGATATATAATCCATCATCGGTTGCTATGTTGATGTTGCCATCGGATCCTGCAGCAATATCATTGATGTTAATTTGTTCCTGTGTCAGATCCCCGGTTGTCAGGATATCTCTAAAACCAGATGCAGTATCATAGTGAATGATCTTTTCGGGATTGAAGAAATATACTCCACCCAGAGGATCCCGTTTCACATGCTGCATATGCCCTGCGGCATCATCTTTTGTTGCCAACATCTCAAAGGTGACAGGATCATACTGATTACGTACTATCCACAGACCTTCCTTTTCCGTAGCAATAATCAGAGAATTGCTGGATGAATCAAGGGCCATGCTGTCGATCTCAAAAAAACCCGGCCCGTTCTTTGTCATTGGCTGAAACCAGGTCCATTCACCATTGCGGTAACGATGGATGCCAGCATGACCGGTTGCAACCCACATATCATCGTTCCAGCGCTGGAGGTCATGGATTCGTGTCTCCTTGAGCAGCTGCTGATCGCGGATTGACTGATAATAGATACCATTGTAAATCTGAATCCCACCGGAATACCCGATCCACAGATTTCCCTTTTGATCGAATTCAACTGCCGTGATAAAATCATCCATCAGTCCTTCAGAGATATTATTCAGGTTTGTGTGGCGAGTACTCCAGGTTCCATTGAAAGTGGACAACCCGAATGCAGTTGCGAACAAGACATCGCCATTCTGGTAAGTGATCTGGTCCATAATCTGGTCTGAATGGACCTCGTTTGAAGCAGGGATGAACAGCTTAATGGTATACGGCAGGGGTTGTGAACGGTTTGTGATCAATTCGCCGGTTAATAACGTATCATTATTTTCTGTGAGTGCACTAACCGGGAAAAAAATAAGAAAAACGATAATAATTACTGCGATTTCATAACTCGCTCGTGACGCCATCTGCTCTCCTGATAGAGACTTTTCCGCCACTAGCCGGGAGGAATGTAACCGTTCGCCCGACCTTTCCCCCAACATCTTCAGCCGACAACTTGATGCCCAGCTCTTTTAAAATAATCCGGACTTTTTCAGTATTTCTTTCACCGATATTGAGATTGGTGCCGAAATACTCAAACATGCATGCCCCACCCGCCATTTTTGCAACAAGTGAACGGTTGCTGCTGCTGCCGGTCTTATCTAACTCTTTTAAGAGCAGGGGAATTGCAGTATCTGCATATTTCCCGGGGCGATCTGTCCTGCCGCCACTATCTGGCAGCATAATATGTACCATTGCACCAATTTTTTTTTGCGGGTCATACAAAGTAAGCCCGATACATGAACCCAGTCCGATGGTCATCATGGGAAAGGAACCGACCCGGTATTCGCCGATGCCAATCATCGCCGTTTGCATGGTCTGTGGATTGGGTTCAGCCATTTTGGTTCACTAGTGTTATGTGCTTTTCATCATCGCTTCAAGAAGTTCAGTAATTCTTTTTAACGTACTGATCTCCGGCAGCATGATAATATCACTGTCAATCTTGTGCTCTTCACAGATAAGTTCTGTTGAGAAGAGCAAAACTTCATCCACTTCCTCTCCCAGCTGGGCGATGAGTGACTCCATTGCTGCATGGGCCATATCGATACTGAGAGCCGGAGGAGATGGGAGCATTATAAAACCCAGCAGCTCTGCTGTAGCATCCAAAAATGCAGAGACCATGATATTTCCCACTTCTAAAAGGGCACTCTGGTCCATTTCATTAAATGCACGATCCATATCGGTCATTCCAAGCATGGTGTTGGTCAGTCGCATGGCTGATTCCCTGGTGATATAAAAAATAATAAAACCACCATGAGGGATCTCGCCCTGAAGCTCAAATACAACCATTGCAGCTGACTCGTCGCCGATATGGTTTCCCAGCTCGGAGAGGTCAACAGCCTTGATTGCCGGAACGCTCATCGAAACTGTGCTCGATAGCATCTGTGATAATGTTGTGGCCGCGTGAGCTGCACCGATATTTCCCAGTTCCTGAATTGCATCTGCCTGCACTGCTGATAATTTCATCTCATTCACCTACACCATGGTATTTACATCCAGTACCGGTACTACTTCACCGTCACCAAGGATGGTAATCCCGCTCACACCGCGGGTGTTGCCGATAATGCTGCTTAAAGGTTTTACCACAACCTCCTGCTTTCCTTCAACTATATCGACTGCGATACAGCACTTCCGTTTCTGGTACTGCACTACGATAAGGATCTCCCGGTCTTCGGATTTGCCCATCATATCATCGAGTAAAAAGACTTCAAGAACTTCATCACGAAGTAAAATTGCATCACTCTTGCCAATCCTGTGGGTTGTTTCGTCTTTGAAGTTTGCCACTTCAACAATACTGCTGATAGGAATGGCAAGTCTGCGCTTATTGATCCGCACTATCATTACGTCAACTATGGCCATTGTGGGGGGGAGCAGCAATTCAAAACGGCTCCCTTTTCCCGTGTTTGTCTCAACCCGTATTGAACCTTTCAGGGCTTCGATGGATCGTTTTACCACATCGAGTCCCACACCCCGGCCACTGATGTCTGATATTTTATCAGCTGTTGAAAATCCCGGCAGGAACAGGAGATCTATTGCCTGATCCGTAGTCAATGTCTCAGCACTTTCTTGTGATATTAAACCTTTTTCTACCGCTTTTGACTTGACCTTTTCAACATTGATTCCGCCACCATCATCAATCAGTTCGATGATTACATTATCCCGATCACGGTGAGCTGATAGTTTAACATATCCTTTTCTGGGTTTGCCGGCCTTTTCCCTCACTTCGGGGGATTCGATCCCATGATTCACTGCGTTCCTGATTAAGTGAAGGAGCGGATCATTGAGCCCGTCCATGACACTCCTGTCAAGTTCCGTCTCCCCACCTTCGATAACAAATTCCACTTCTTTCCCATCATACTGGGCAACATCGCGGACCACCCTTGGAAGGCGGTTAAATATATGATTTAAGGGAATCATGCGGATGTTCATCATCAGGTTCTGGAGATCCGATACCGATCGCTCCACCATCCCGATAGCTTCATCCATCTCCTTGATCTTATTCTGTTCGGCAATCTGTTTGAGCCTGCCGCGGTTAATCACCAGATCCTCAACGAGATTCATGATATGGTCGAGCTGGGTGATGTCAACTCTTAAGTTCTTTATTTCACGGTTTTTATCCGCACTTGCAGATTGCTGCTTTGTATCTGGTTTTTCAGGTTTTGCATCGTCAGAAACTTCAGGTAATGGGGCTGGCACTTCTTTTTGAACAGGTGTAATTTCAACGGATGCGATATCAGTTCCGGTTGCAGCGGTTTTCAGAGCATCCTCGCCCACATCACTGGCTATCTTCAATTGAAGAATGCCATCAAAAACACCTTCATCGATAGCCTCACGTGACGGATTACAAGACAGGATAGTTCCAAGGGATTCAAGATTTCCAATGGCTAACATTGCCCGGATATCTTTCATAACACAGTCATCTGCAACCTTTATTGTTATGGAATAACGCGGGCGATCCGTATTATCGACTATTTCTGGTATTTTTTCTGCGGGGGCCTTTATTTCTGCGGTTGCCTTACTGGTTATGACCTCTGGTTTTGTTGCTTTGTCAATTGGCTTACCAGTATTTTGAGAAAGCCATTTTTTTAACGCTTTTACCTGTTCATCAGGATTGACAGATGATGAGTCTCCACCACCTTCCACATCATCCAGCATCAACTCAACAATATCTGAGCATGCTAATAGCATGTTGTTTAAGTCTGCTGTAATCACAGCGCTACCGCTGCGTATCATCTGGAAAACATCTTCCATGGTATGGCAGAGTCTCTCCATTTCCATAAAACCCATGGATGCCGATGCACCTTTGAGGGTGTGAATCGAACGGAATATCTCGTCAATAGCCGTCTGACTACCACCTTTTTCCAGGATCAGCATGTTCCTTACCAGCATCTCGTGATTCTCACGTGATTCTGCAACAAAAAGGCCCCTGTATGCTTCAAATTCAGACATCTATGCCCTCCATTCCACGCACTGCCTTCTCAATCTCTTTTGCAAGCTTTTTGAGAGGCAGGGTCTGGTCGGCAGCATTATTCTTTATGACTGATCGTACCATGCCATAGACAAGGCAGTCCTTCTCATCACAAACAATATTTTTTCCACCGGCCTCTTTTATCGCCAGTGCTCCGGCACCGGCATCGTTTCCCATCCCACTCAATGTTACTGAAACAATGTTTTTTCCATAGACTGTGACTGCAGATTCGTAAGTTTTGTCAACAGCGGGTTTTACTCCATGAAGCGGAGGGGAATTGGTATGAATGATGCGCCCAATTTTTTTATTGTTTCCGGATAATGCTCCGCTGATTACAGTATGCACACCAGCTCTTGAGAGAAGAATCCTTCCGGTCAGTATGGAATCTCCGGTTTCTGTTTCTTTGACGGGGATCTGCGATATCCGGTTGAACCGTTCTGCAAGGGGTTTGGTAAAACCCGGAGGCATGTGCTGGGTGACGATGATGCCTGCCGGAAGATCGGCTGGGAGTTCTGCCAGAAGCGTATCGAGCATTGGCGGACCACCAGCTGATGATCCAATGAGGACTACCCTGTCGGCATGTTCTGTACTGACAGGTTCTTTTCGGGTTACAAATTTTGACGGAAGGGAGATGAGATGTTTGACTTTATCGATCAGTTCCTGACTTATATCACGCACGTGGGGAATATCCTTTGGCTTGAGCATGAAATCATCAGCACCAAGCTGAATTGCCTGAGTAGTCATTTCAGCACCCTCTGAAGTGAGTGTGCTCAGCACCAGAATTTTTGGGCGCTTTGACTGTTTCTGAAGTTCTTTTAATACTTCAATCCCGTTCATTACGGGCATTTCAATATCGAGGGTTATTAGATCCGGCGCGAGACTCTGGATCTTCTCTAATGCTTCAACACCATTTGTTGCAGTTCCCACTATTTCTATGGACTTATCTTTTGTCAGCATATCCTTAATGATTGTCCGCATGAATACGGAATCATCTACGATAAGAACTTTAACCATAATCAGGTAGCCAGTACGTTTTTAACTTCCTCAAGAACCTTGGGTGCCTGGAACGGTTTGACAATATACCCTTTTGCACCGCTCTTTATCGCGAGTTTGACCATCTGTTCCTGGCCAACTGCTGTACACATGATGATCTTTGCAGCCGGGTCAATCGCAATGATGCCCTTTAATGCCTCAATACCATTCATCTTTGGCATCACGACATCCATAGTGACGAGATCTGGTTTCAATTCCTTGTATTTTGCTATCGCTTCTTCGCCATCCCCTGCTTCACCGGCAATCGAATGTCCGCCAGTAAACAAAATGTTTTTAATAAGGGTTCGCATGAAGAGCGTATCATCCACGATCAAAATCTTTCCCATTGACGATCAAACTACAATTTGTGAGATGATTACATATAGAAGTATTGGTGATAAAAAGAGTGTAATTTTTAATTTGTTTGCGTTTTGGAGGCATCTGTAATATATCTTACCCCTTTGGGTGTGAGCTGAATCTCTCTTCTTATAATGACCACCTCAGCAAGGCCCAGTGCTAATATTTTATCATAGATCTGGTCGAGTTGTTTGTGAGGGAGGTTTAACATATTCTCTGTGGCGTGAGAGTCCATTCCTGAATATACGAGCATGGCAACCTGCAGGTCAATCCCATCCAGCTCAGTTCCTTTCATATCCATGCTTTTTGTTGTCTCTTTTAAGAAATTATAGAGAACCTGCAAAGTTGAAATGGGACAGAGCACAAGGCTTGAGACCACTTCACCTGAATCAAGATAATCAATTCTTATCACTTCTGTAGGTTTTCCCTGCACATCCCGTTTGGTGAGCTCTATTGCCGCCACTTCAGTAATGGGAACACTGATCTGTTTTACCGCACCGACAAACCAGATACCGCTCTTGACTACTACCACACTGCCCTTCTCCCATACGGCTTCCTTGATCATCACACCCCCACGGATGGCTGGTGACATGAAGTACGCCATGAGCCTGTAGGCATTGCAGAGCGGGAGAATACGTACTTTTAAAAACTGGAGGACTTTTTCAACAGAGAGTATTTTATACACTACTTCAGTGTCCGTTTTTACCGTAATGATGAGAATGTTTTTCTTTTCAGAAACGTCTAATACGGACTTAAAGAGGATCTCTTTGTTTATCGGAGCCGGAATTACCATACGATCTTCACTAACGTTCAGTTTAGTGACGATCCATTCCTTGTTGAACTCAATTTTTACCGGTACTTCCGTCATTGAACCTCGATAATATTTTCTTTTTTGTTGAGATTAAAGATATCCGGATACATGTATGCAGTGCTATGGCTTATTTTATTCCTTCTGGGGGAGAAGTAATCTTTTTCTGAGTTTCCTTGATAGAGTTCATCCGTGTATAGACTTCAGTAAGTTCACTCTCAATCTCCACAGCTGGGGCTTTGAAATCCTTTAATTCACGAAGCAGGGCAAGATTTTTCTCTTTTTTGATATGCTTTACCTCAGAAGCAAGCGAGCTTAAAAGATCTGCATCGGTACCCCCGCTACCGCTGGAGAACGCTGCTATATCAGATTGAGTTGAGATCTGTTCGTCAGTTTGTCCTGCTTCATTCGGAGCATCAGATTTGATCCAGTCTGTTTTTACCTGACCTTTATCTGATTTATCTGGAGCAACATCAATTATCGGAGCCGGTTCAGCCGGAGTTGCTGGGGGCTGAGGAGTTTTTTCTTCTGAATCATCATCCAGATCAACATCGTCCAGGCTCAGGTTTTCGAGATCTCCAAAGTCACTGTCAATTGAGTCACCACCTTCAAGACCACTGAACTCTTCAAGTCCCTCTGCATTGTCCCTGAGAATATTTCCTGCTTCACCGTCAAGATCGAGAGAGGGGAGGGGGATATCAGAATCATTGATGTCTATTGAACTGGGGTCCGGAACTGAATTGGAAGATCCTTTTTCAATTCCTGAAATTGATTGCGGGGATTCAAGTCCATCTAATGAATCCAGCAGACTCGAATCAAATTCATCCTCAGACAAGGACAGAAAGGGGTCCTGATCTTTTGTAGTACCAATGGCAGTTGTTCCTGCACCACTGGAAGGTAATTGGACAGCGTTCTTTTCCGCAGTTCCGGCAATTTCAAGTGCCGAAACTCTCTCCACTTTTTCACGGACAGTCCTGTCAAGCTGCTTATTGATGTCCCCGACATTTTTTTCGGATTTGCCGCGTGCTTTTAACACTGAACCCAGTGATTTAATGGAGGATACAAACGAACTGATATGAAGACGGATACCTTTTTTCGGTCCAGGTACTTTTTGAGGTTTTTTTGTCTCTGCCTTTTGCGGTTGCGTTTTATCTTTCGGAACGGGTGTGGATTTTTTAAAAACTTTCATTCCACCGAGTTTTTTGAATATGCCGATATTTTTTAAATTTGCCGGTTTTAAGTTTTTCAGAGCGGTTTTTATATCTGTAACGGTTATCGCACCGAGAACAATGAGAATAATAAATCCCACAATAAGGATGATGGGAAACATAAAGATGAGTGGTATATCAAAGAGGATCAAAATAGATCCGGTGATAACGATCACTGCAAAAAGTATTGGCCTGCGGAGATTTTCTTTCATTGCGATTCTCTTATTTTACCGATGATCCCATGTGCTGGAGTGCTTCAGGGTTGAAGAACATACCGACTCCCATTGGTGCTACGAGCAGTACGAATCCGGAGCATGTACAGAATATTGCTATGTAGAAATAATACATATACCGATCCCCTCCTCCGACTATCCTTGCAGCAAAGATATTTGATACGGTGATGATGGTTACAATAATTACAACAAAGGTCATCATCTCCTTTTCAGGAAAATTAGTCAGCATGGTCATTCCACCCATAGCTGAACCAGCTGATACACCAGCCCCGCTCGCTGCTCCGGATACGGCACCCGATGTGCTCTGGAACTGTGTCATCATTTTCGATACGGAACCGGTCAGGACTACCATGATCTGGTAGAGCCCGACAAAAATTCCAATCATTGCGATATGCATCGGGATAAGAAGAATAAAAAAACTTTTGGCATGCATATCTTTCTTTTCTCTAAGAAGTGTCTGCTCAAGTACTGAAGATCCCACTACCTTACCTATGGGTTCTGCAGGACCCCCAAGCGTAACGGTATCCAGATAGATATTTAAGTATTTGTAGATCAGGTTGCTTCCGGATTCCCCAATGAATTTATCCCAGATCTGTTTATTATCCAGCCCCAGGTTCATTTTCGAATAAACAGAATCTACGAGGTACTCAATAGCCGGGAGTGATTTGCGGTCGATGTTTCCCAGTGCCGTTACTGCAGTTGTACCCTGCCCACCCATGATTGCCCCAAGGCTGCTGATGAATGTTGAAAAATCTGCGTCCCGAAGGGTAATATTGGAATCATCAATAAAACCGATGATGCCAAGCGGTGCCATTAGGATTCCTGCGAGAACAAAAATCAATCCTGCATGAATACCGAGCAGCACAAGAACGATAACTGCGATAATGGTGAGAGGTACGATGATCCTTTCCATGGCATGAATCGTATCCTGTTCTTTCGATGCACGGGTCATCAGACCATGGGTTTTTGGATCCTCGGGAACCGATGTATACATGAGTGCATTGCCCCCGATGGAGATAGCCAAAACAATTCCATATGCGACATTCAATGTACCCTGAATACCTGATGGGGCATAGATGGCAATCGAGATCATCATGACCACTGCTATCACTGTCCCTGACAGGAGCATAGCGATATAAGCATCTCCCCATTTCTTGAGCATCTCGAGTCCCTGCTCAACCTGGCTCCTGTACACAGTTCGCACGGTTGAGAGCTCGTTATTTAAGAAATCCTCATCAGGGACACCGGATTCAATCGCATTTGCATACCGGTTGAGCATACTCTTTAGATTGGTATTGCTTACACGTTCGGCTACAATGCTTAACGATTCTGAATAGCTAAAACCCCATTTCTTGGCAAATGTATCCACTTTTTCTATATATATAGCGGATATGTACTCCTTCCTGTTAGCACCAAAGGTAAAAATTTCAGGGCGGGTGGCATTGGCAAGTCCCAGAGATGCCATGTAAGTTATCATAAAGAGCAGATCTGCTGGCATCTTTTTGGCTTCGGTCAGCAGATTGACTTTTAATTTTAGATCTTCAATAGTTGATGCAAACGGTAGTTCTTTTTTGGCTTTCGTTTCTTTTTTGTCCGGTAAAATATCTGCCATATCAGGAACCAATCTGCAGGAGTCCCTGTTTCTTGATCTTGGTCATCATGTGGAACAGATCCCAGAACTTGGTGTACCCGGCTTTATGCAGGCGCTCGAGAATTTTTGCACGTTTTTCAACTTCAAGATAGATCTCGGATTTTTTACTTTCAGGCATCCCAAGCATCGTCGCAATCTTGTTTTCGAGCAGGAATGAACTGCCTTTTCCGCTCCAGGTAAATGTATCAGAAACAGGTTCCCAGGTGAACATTTCGACAAAGGTAAACCCTTGTGTCTCAGGGTTGAACCCCACTAATTCGTTGCAGCTGATCATCCTGCGCACCAGTGAACCGTCCGGCCGCTTGACTGCACTCTGGATAACTACGAGGTTTAAGTTATCCACATATGTCCGGGGAATATTGATCGGATCACCACATAGTCGCTGGATGAGTTTTTCTACAGATGCCGCGTGAAAGGTGCTCATTACGGGGTGACCTGTCTGCATGGCACCAAACGCAACAGCTCCCTCTTCTCCACGGATTTCACCCACAAGGATCTGGTTGGGACGCTGACGCAGGGCTGCCTTGAGCAGATCAAACATCGTCACTTCTCCACCAGTTCCACCACCCGATCCTTTGCCTTTTGCAAGTGCAACTTCCCGGATCCAGTTCCTGTGTGGCACGTTGAGTTCAGGAGTATCTTCGATTGTGATGATCTTGTTCTCTGGGGGTATGAATGCCGTAATTGCATTCAAAAGGGTTGTTTTTCCGCTCGCAGTTTCACCGGAAACGAAGAGTGACATACCATACTCTACACAGATCCAGAGATATGCAGCTGACAGGTAGTCAAGACCATTACTTTCAATGATGTTGAGAATTGAGAGCGGGACTTCGTTCACTTTACGGATGGAAAAGTTGCTCCCGTGGCGACTTATGGCAGTTCCATAAACAATATTGATACGTGAACCATCCGGCAGTGTGGCATCAACAATAGGACTCCTGTAGGTGATGGGGCGTTTGATCTTTTCTGCCATCTTGACCACAAATTCATCAAGCTCGCTTGAAACGGTGAATTCAATAACGGATTTGAGGCCTTTGAAGATCTTGTGCTCAATAAAGATAGGTCCAACTCCATCACAGGAAATATCTTCAATATAACTGTCAGAAAGGAAAGGTTTGAGAACACCCATATCGATCTTGTCACGGATGAGTAGGTATTCAATTGCCCGGTATTGCTCGTTTGTAAGGATCACTTTTCCATCAGGAGTCTGGGGTACCTGGTGCTTCTTTTTGACATTTTTCATCTTGTCCTTTGCAGTGAAGTCCGTTTTTAAAAAGGTGGTAAGTTTGGATTTCATATCCTGCGCTTTGGCATCCCCACCGGTGAACTTGGCGATATCCATTCCTTTTGGGATGATAACTGTAACAAGAGCCAGCATCTTTTTAATAACTTCTGACCGCTCCTTGTCGCTGATCGGATCTTCATCAAGACCGTCAATCATGTCTACAAGTTTTATCTCAATCACAGGCATCATCTGGTTCACATTGTGGAGAAACGACGGTTCAATGGGGATGTAATAGTTTCTTACATCGTCAGGATCGGGAAGTATGTGGATAAAAGTGGTCTCATTGACAGGGTAAATGATGTTTGGACTCTCCATCTTGCGGAGATCTTTTTTCAACTCCGACAAAAAAAGCGGGATGCCATATGTGTTTACCGGGAATGTATGCAGATATTCGAGCAGGTGCGGGCTCGCTTTTACATATTCTTTGGCATTAGCCGGGAGCATTTTGTAAAGCGGGCTTGATTCGATATCATTGTAAAAATCAACATCGGAATCAACCACTTCGGGTTTGTAAGGAAGATTGACTGCAACTGTCAGAGTGCCCATATCAGACCCTCGCAAAGCTCATGGGGATGACTTTCATTCCATAACCCGGGTGGACTTCAAAACTGACAAGGTTTCCGGTTGTCTTTCTTGCACCACGGACCTTGTTTACTTCCATAACCATCACGAATTTGTCCCCGACCAGGGCTTTTTTCATGTTCAGGTGGGCATCAGAAATGGAACGTATCCGGACAAGGGTGTCCTCTTCGAATGCATAGGTATGAAGGGTCACAAGGATTGTCTTGCCGTGATCAACAAGGGATTTGCAGCTTGTAAAGAAGGTAAGGATAGAGTCTGTCTCTGCATACTCGGTAAATAAGGTAAGGGAATCAATGACTATCACTTCTGCTTTGCTCTGCTTGATGTGTGTTATCAGATGAGCGAGGATCCCGACCATGTCTTCTTTTTTCCATTCAAATCCGACAACGTGAAGAGGAAATACCTTAAGATAGCCCCAGGCAAAATACTCGGATATATCAAGGCTCATCGACTCCATCTGTTTGAGAAAACTCTTGGTTGTACTCTCTGTTGTGAAGAGGTCAACAGAAAATCCCTGCTTCATTGCTCCCCAGATGATCTGCTGGGTCAATACACTTTTTCCCGTATCATTTTCCCCTTCGATCAGGGTGAGTGATTCAAGCGGGAGACCATCGGCTATCTTTTTATCCAGTTCCGAGTTGCCTGTTGAGAGGATTCTCCGGTCTTCGCCCCCCATCAAATCGGAAATGGTTGCCATTTAGGAACTCCTTTTGATATTATTATATCGTTCTCTGAGCATTTACCCCATTGCCTGTTGTGATCTGGAACCATTTTATAAGGTAGGTATTGACATAGGTTGCGCAAACCCACATCCTCTCACCGGGATCCAGCTGGTTGGGATGAATAACCTCTGGGTCGTTAAGTGTAGGGCCTGAATAAATCCCTATCTTTCTCCACTTGCCGGTTAAACCCGTATAAGAGGTTTCGTAAGAGTTATGCTGGATTGGAAGAGGACTGGTAAGGATAAAAACATCTGTATGTCCGAAATCTGTGATCATTTCATTTCCGGTATTCGTGACATTGAAATTGAGCCACGGTTCAGTTGTGCTATTGCCAAATGAGGTGATTTTAATATTGGTTCCCAACCGTGCTCCCTGTAGCAACGTAGTATCTTTTTGTGCATTTATGACTACATCCGTTGTTGTAAGAACGCTACCCACAAGTATGTATGCCACGATAACCAGCATCATCACCCCGATAGCTGCTCCGATTATTTCAGCGACAGCCATGGTTGCGTCAGCTCAACTCTGCATTGAATTCCTGCGATCGCCAGATACCGTTCGGAAGCACAAACTGGAAAAAAACCGGTTTGCCAGCATCGATTGATGTTGTTGCGGTGACATGAAGGGTCTCACCGGCATCCCAGAATCCATCGGCAGCAGCTGAGGCAGGGACGATTTCTGCAGTCCAGCTACTACCAGTAAGCAGGTTGCCTACAGTCTTCCCACAAAAAACATTTGCATTCGCGATTTCCGCAGTGGATATCCTCTGGCTTCCGGTATTCTTCATATATATATCGGCAGTGCCAGCGGGCGTGGCAAAATTTGCAACAATCTTGAAATCCGTGCGGAGTCTCATGTCCGCGTCATGTGTGGAAGACTGGAATGTTCCTGCCGTACTGTAAATGACCGGGTATATTGCATTCACAAGGACTGCTGTTGCAACTACTGCGGTAATTAAGAAAATAGCGGTGGTGATGGTCTCGGCAGACATTTATCAAATCCTGTCAGGAAGGTTCATCCAGTCTTCATCATTTTCTTTACTCTTTGATGGGGAGGAGCGTTCTCTCATAGAGATGCCCGAAATATTCGATTTTGCATCGCTGGATTTCTCCTTTACAGGCAGATCCTGCTGGCGCTGTTCCATCATAACTTCAATCATATCACGGTCAAGGGATGTGTCTGTAGGGGAGAGGATGCGGTTTAATGCATATAGCTCAGCAACGAATTCGTCAGGACCCACTTCATGCTCCTCACCAAGATTTGCGGGCATAAGACGGGAAATCTCTCGTATCTCATCGCAGGAGTCTTTGGAGATATACCCCATAGCCTGGTAAGATCCAAGAATAATTTCAAGACGGTCATGTCCGAACTTTTTTACCGACTGGGTTGTCCACTTGAAGAGTTTATAAACCTTCTGGAGACGGAGCTTCTCGTTTAACGGAATTGCCGGTGGCATTGCTGTTCTTGCAGTTTGATTAGCTGGCGGATATGTAGGTTGATTTATAGACGGATATCCAAGTTGACTTGCTGGAGGATATGGGAGTTGACCTGACATGGGTGGGGCAATCATCTGATTTCTTAAGGCAGCGAGCATCTGCTCATCCAGCATCTTTCTATCTGTATCGTATTGGGTCACTTGTGGAGATTTTTCATGTTCTTTTGGATGATCTCCCTTTATTTTTTCTGTTTCTTTTTTCGATTCGTTTGCATCTATCTGCGATTCACGGGCATCAAGGGCAGCTTCCCTTGCTTCAAGGGCAGATCGTTTGGCGTCTCCGGCTTCAGCGTCCGCAGTCGACATGGTCTGTGCTGGCGCTCCTCCTGATACTGCAGCGAGAGTGAATGGATTTTCAAGTTCATTCATCCGTTCCCGTATGTCCATAAGCAGACGTTTTATGGATGTTTTTATCAGGTCAACTTCCCGTTCGAGGTTCTGGAGCTTGACCTCAGGGTCATCCTCTGATGCGGCAGTGATGATATGGTCTACCTGAGATTGGTTTACTGCCATAATGTATCTATGCGATATATCACATTAGTTACTAATAAAGATTCTTACCTGTAAAACGGGGTAAATCTCGATCAGTATTTAATTTCAGGAATTTTGCGGGTTTTTTAGAGAAGATTTGAAGCCGGTTTTTCTCAAAAGTTTTTGTCAGATCCGGGATTCAAATTCATAGGAGATGAGGTAGTGCGATATTACTATAAGGGTATTGCTTTTGCCGAACCAAAACGGGACTCATATGCCATTATTGTTTGTTAATATCTCCCGATATCAAATCGGATTTCATTGAAGCGTTCAACAACAAAAAATGCATATCTCGATCTTGGAAAAAAACGGGGATTTTTGCATTTGACAAAATATTGATGATCGATTTTCATAACCAATGGATACAAAAACAATATGGTTCATAGCCATAATCCCAGACAAGTTGTTTTTTAATGACACCAATGACAACAGTAATTATCTGAATCGTAGATTGTAATTCATGGAAGATCGGGCAATGCAATATTACAATGAAGGTATTGATTTTGCCAAACACGGTCTATATGCAGAAGCGGTCGATTCCTATGACAAGGCGATTGCCATAAAACCGGATTTTTCCAATGCATGGGTCAACCGCGGAAACGCACTTGGTAATCTCGGTCGGTATTCAGAAGCAGTCGATTCCTATGACAAAGCGATTGCCATAAAACCGGATTTTTCCAATGCATGGGTCAACCGCGGAAACGCATTATATTATCTTGAAAAACATTCAGAAGCGGTCGAGTCTTGTGACAAGGCGATTGAAATAAACCCGGACTACGCTTTGGCATGGGTCATCCGGGGAAATGCACTCTATAATCTCGGTCAATATACACAAACAGTCGACTCGTATAACAAGGCGATTGCCATAAAACCGGATTTTTCCAATGCATGGGTCAACCGCGGAAACGCGCTTGGAAATCTCGGTCGGTATGCAGAAGCGGTCGAATCATATAAAAAGGCAATTGCCATCAGGCCAGATGATGCAAGTGTATGGTACAACCTCGGAAACGCTCTGGGTAACCTTGGTAGATACAAAGAAGCCGTCAACTCATATGACAGGGTTATTGCCATAAACCCGGATTCATCCAATGCATGGGTCAGCCGTGGAAACGCACTGGGTAATATAGGTCAATATTCAAAAGCAGTCGAATCGTATGACAAGGCAATTGCTATAAACCCGGTTTTGTTCAATGCATGGGTCGGCCGCGGAAATGCTCTCCATTATCTCGGACTGCATGAAGAAGCGGGTTTTTCTTTTGACAAGGCGATTGCCATAAACCCAAATGATGCCAGTGTGTGGTACAATCGCGGATTAGCTCTGGGAGAACTTGGACAGCAGGCAGAAGCAGTTGACTCTTATGACAGGGCAATTAATATTCGTCCAGACTACGCAAAGGCCTGGTATAACCGCGGATTAGCTCTGGGAGAACTTGGACAACAGGCAGAAGCAGTCGACTCTTATGACAGGGCAATTGACATCAACCCTGGTGATGCCAATGCATGGGTCAACCGCGGAAACGCTCTCCATCATCTCGGACTGCATGCAGAAGTTGTTGACTCGTTAAAAAAGGCACTTGCCATAAATCCAACAGATGCCAATGCATGGAGCAACCACGGATTAGCGCTGATGATGCTCGACCGGCATGGCGAAGCAGTCGAATCGTATGACAAGGCTATTGCCATAAACCCGGATGATGCCAGTCTGTGGTTCAACCGCGGACTTGCATTAAGTAATCTCGGATGGTACGCTGAAGAGGTTACCTCGTATGACAAGACGCTTGCCATCAGGCCTGATCTCGCCAAAGCGTGGAACTTCCACGGACTTGCGCTAAGTGATCTCGGTCGGTATTCAGAAGCTATTGCCTCATATGACAAGGCAATTGCGATCAAACCCGACTGCATCGATGCCATGAACAATCGCGGATTGGCGTTAAGTGATCTCGGCAGGCATGCAGAAGCGATCAACTCATACGACAGGGCAATCGACATCAACCCGGATTTCGCTGGCGCATGGGTCAATCGCGGTGTCGCGCTGGATAAACTGGGTCGGTATTCAGAAGCGGTCAACTCATATGACAGGGCAATTGACATCAACCCAAATGACTCCAGTGCATGGTACGACCGCGGATTTACACTTGATGAACTTGGACTGCACACAAAAGCCCTTGCATCGTATGACAAGGCTGTTGCCATTAACCCGGACTACGCGAAGGCATGGTACAACAGGGGATTAGCACTTAGTGAACTTGGACGGCTTGCAGATGCAATCGACTCGTATGACAAAGCAATTGCCATTAACCCGGATGATGCCAATGCGTGGTACAACCGGGGATTAGCGTTAAGCGATATCGGCAGGTATGAAGAAGCGGTAGACTCGCATGACAAGGCAATTGAAATCTATCCAGACTACGCAAAGGCCTGGTACAACCGCGGTTTAGCGTTAAGTGAACTTGGACAGGATGAGGAAGCCCTTCACTCGTATGACAAGGCAATTACCATAAATCCGAATGATGCAAAAGGGTGGTGCAACCATGGACTCGCGCTAGGAAAGCTTGGCAGGTATAAAGAAGCGCTTGATTCATATGACAAAGCAATTGCCATCAACCCGGATTACAATGATGCTTGGGTCAACTGCGGAAATGCACTGGATAATCTCGGTCAGCATGAAGAAGCAGTCAACACATATAACAAGGCAATTGACATCAATCCGGGTTTTGCTGATGCATGGTACAACCGGGGATTGGCGCTAAGTGAACTTGAACTGCATGAAGAAGCCCTTGCCTCATTTGATAAGGCAATTGATATCAACCCCAATGATGCAAATGCGTGGAGCAACCACGGACTCACGCAAGGAAAGCTAGACCGGAATTCAGGTGCACTTGCATCTTATGATAAGGCAGTTGCCATAAACCCAAATGAAGCCAGTACGTGGTACAATCGCGGATTTGCGTTAAGTGATCTCGGCTGGTATGCAGAAGCCGTCGACTCATATGACAAAGGGGTTGCCATAAACCCTGATTACACCGAAGCATGGTACAGCCGCGGATTCGCATTAAGTGAACTTGGACTGCATGCTGAAGCGGTTGATTCATTCGACAAAGCACTTGCCATCAAACCAGATCTCGCCAAAGCATGGAACTTCCGCGGACTTGCCTTAAGTGAACTGGGACGCTATTCAGAAGCGGTCGATTCGTATGACAAGGCATTAACAATCAACCCTGATTACGCAGGGGTATGGGTCAACTGCGGAAATGCGCTCAATAATCTCGGTCAATATTCAGATGCGATTGACTCGTATAACAAGGCAATTGACATCAACCCAAATTTCGCAGGAGCATGGGTCAACCGGGGATTAGCATTAAGTGATCTCGGTCGACAGACAGAAGCCGTCGACTCGTATGACGAAGCAATTGCTATCAAGCCAGATTTTTCCTGGGCATGGTACAACCGGGGATTAGCATTAAGGGATCTCGACAAGTATGCAGAAGCAGTCAACTCATTCGACAAAGCGATCGCCATAAACCCTGAATACTCTGATGCGTGGTACAACCGGGGATTAGCATTAAGTGATCTCGATCAGAAGGAAGAAGCCGTAGACTCATATGACAAGGCGGTTACCATCAATCCTGACTACTTCGATGCATGGTACAACCGCGGATTTGCTTTAAGTGAACTTGGACTACATGCAAAAGCGGTCGAATCATATGATAAGGCGGTTACCATCAAGCCAGATATTACTGTAGCATGGTACAACCTGGGATTAACGTTAAATGAACTCGGAAAACATGCTGAAGCGGTCAACTCGTTCGATAAGGCGGTTGCCATCAATCCTGACTACACCGATGCGTGGTTCAACCGTGGATTGGCGTTAAATGAACTTGAACAGTATTCTGAATCGGTCAACTCATTCAACAAAGCACTTGCCATAATACCGGACTACGCCGATGCGTGGTTCAATCGGGGGTTGGCGCTAAATGAACTTGGACAGTATTCTGAATCGGTCAACTCGTTCGACAAAGCACTTGCCGTAATACCGGACTACGCCGATGCGTGGTTCAACCGGGGGTTGGCGCTTAGTGAACTTAAACAGTATTCTGAATCGGTTGACTCATTCGACAAAGCACTTGCCGTAATCTCGGACTACGCCGAGGCTTGGTTCAACCGGGGATTGGCGTTAAATGAACTTGAACAGTATTCTGAATCGGTCAACTCGTTCGACAAAGCACTTGCCGTAATACCGGACTACGCCGATGCGTGGTTCAATCGGGGGTTGGCGCTAAATGAACTTGGACAGTATTCTGAATCGGTCAACTCGTTCGACAAAGCACTTGCCATAATACCGGACTATGCCGATGCGTGGTTCAACCGGGGGTTGGCGCTAAATGAACTTGGACAGTATTCTGAATCGGTCGACTCATTCGACAAGGCCGTTACCATCAACCCGGATTTCGCCGATGCGTGGTTCAACCGGGGGTTGGCGCTTAGTGAACTTAAACAGTATTCTGAATCGGTTGATTCATTCGACAAGGCGGTTGCCATCAACCCTGACTACGCCGAGGCTTGGTTCAACCGGGGGTTGGCGCTTAGTGAACTTAAACAGTATTCTGAATCGGTTGA
>JANYBK010000001.1 GCA_025360805.1 Methanomicrobiales archaeon | reverse complement strand
CCGGAGAAGATCTTCTTTGAGAAACGACAGAACCCGGTTCCCCTTATTATCGGGACCAACACTAATGAAGATTCTACGCTCGCCGCAAATACCGGGATGAATGTTACCCAATACAACACCTATATCCGGTCTCGCTTCGGCGAGTATGCCCCGGAAGTCCTAAAAAAATACCCGGCTACAACTACAGAAGAGGTCCAGCACCAGATGGGGCGGATCATGACGGATATTGATTTCAGCGCTTCGGCAAAGTTTGTTGCCGGGTCGCAATCGCAGCTGAACCCGAACACGTACCTGTACAGGTTTACGTATGTGATGCTGCCGAACAGTTCGCTTGGCGCATTCCATGGTGAAGAACTCTTCTTCCTCTTCCGCCCTGCCGCGATTGTGCCGGATTCCACAAGCGCCCGGGTCTCCGATACGATGATGGATTCATGGGTGCGGTTTGCAAAGAATGGCGATCCGTCCGGCGGCAATGTCACGTGGCCACAGTTCACCCGGGAAAAAGGCCAATACCTTGATATCGGGGTAAACCCGGTCGTGAAGACTGGATACTGATTATTTATTTTTTAATTTCAGTTTGAATTCAATCTCCGGGCCCCTAAAATATCGATCCAGCAAAACCCGGTTCTGCGATCTCTTGCGTGTGGGTGTACCGGGGGATGACTGCCGATTGATTGGTTTTGTCCCCGTATTTCAGGCACATTGTACCTGAGTTCCAGAAAATCCTACGAAAAAAATTTCAAAAAAAAATGCGGCTCTGTTGAAATCCTCATCAAAGGGATTCAAACTTTTGTTAAGGGATAGATAAGCGACAACCACTATTCTTCGGCATTTTTTTTAGCAGAGTCTGTTTTTCCTTATGAAACGCTTTTTTATTATGCTCCTCGTTTAAATTTCAATAGGAGATTCGGGCATTCCTTTAGTGCGGTGACGTTCAGAATCCAAGTTCGAAATGTCATAATATGTTGACGAACAACAATGATTGACGGTAATTTCCTGACAGCGTACGGAAGGGATAATCCCGCACAAGAGGAATTCTGATTGAGGAGACAGTTGTTATGGGAGAAACATATGTTTACCGGCCATTCCGGTTTTTCCTTATTACTAACGTGATAACCTGGATCGCCTTTTTTATTGTTGCATATTTCAGTTATCAGACCGGTGGCGGACCCGGCGGATCCCTGTCTGCAGCATTCCTCCTTTTGGGAATGCTTGCCCCTGCCCTGACCGCGTTATGGATGATCCAATCCTCAAAGAACAGGGAGTTAAAGAAAAATTTTCTTGACAGGCTCTTAAACCTGAAGTTGATCAAACCGTGGACGGTTCCTGCAATACTGCTTATCATGCCGGCGACCGTTGTTGTCTCAGTGCTGTTGTCCTGCCTATTTTTCGGACAATCAATGGATCAGCTCAGCATACCTCAGGCATTGTACTTCTCTGCAGGACTAGTTCCGGTGCCGGTCATGCTCTTTGGAGCAGCAATTGTTGAGGAAATTGGGTGGAAAGGGTACGGGATGGACAGTCTTCGCAGCAAATATACCCTTTTTGTTGCTTCACTGGTATTTGCTGCGTTATGGGCATTCTGGCATTTCCCCCTGTTTTTTATCAATGGTTATTACAACAACATTATCTTAAAAACGGATCCGCTGTTTGCCGTAAACTATATTGTTGCCCTTTTCCCGATTGTGATTATTGTCAACTGGTTGTGGTTTGCCAACAATGGTAGTATTGTAACAGGAATTCTTTTTCACGCTGCCGCAAATTTCCAGGGTATCCTGGCAATGGGGCAGATCGCAAAATGTATACAAACAGTGGTGCTGGTTATTATCGCAATCATCGTGATTTACGCAAACAGAGAGATCTTCTTCGGAAAATTACCAACAAGAATCGGAGAGTATGGTAAGGAGTCCTACATCAATACCCGAGGGTCCTCCCCGCATACAGATCTCTAAACTATCTTTCCCCCATATCTGAATATCAAAGATTCTCTACCGTACTCCAGTCCTGTTTTGATAGAAGGCTGCACACCTGCCAGATATTCGATTTCAGGGTAATACGGTATTTCACTTGTCAGATCCGGTTCTAAGTGAAGAACCTTCATCACGAAGCATTCCATATTCTTAGCAATGGACTTTGCACTATTCATGGACCCGGGGATAAATGTCGTAGTACAGACCTTCTCCCCGCCGGTCACCGCCATATTTACTAAAGGGGAATTTTTGGATTCGATGCCGTGGTACTTCCTTATCATTTCCTTAATCACGTTCGGGTTGCATCCCCGGTACGGGGTCAGGCTTGCTGCGCTCTTTGGATTGAACGTCGGACTCAATGAGGCAGTAAAACTGGCCTGTCACCTGCCCCGGCCCTACTGGGTTTCGACGGCGGTCAAGGCTTTTTCCGCTCATTCATCGTTCGGGTTCCCGTCAGGTGCCGCCATGTCCGGCATGGTCATATACGGGTACATCGCGGTGATAGTCCGGCGCTACTGGGTCGTTATTATCTGCGGCATCCTGCTCCTAGCCACAAGCCTTGTGCGGATATTCTCCGGCATACATTTTCTCTTCGATATTCTCGGGGGCTGGCTATTCGGCCTCCTCCTCCTCGCTGGCTTCCTTTTCGCAGCGCCCAAGGTTGAGGAGTATGCAAGCCGGCTCTCCCGGCCGGCCCGTCTTGTCCTGTTCGTTGTTGTTGCTGCAATCCCGATCCTGCTTGTAGTCCCGGCCTACCTCTCACTTGGGGGATGGGAGGTGCCGGGTACGTGGATAGAACTTGCCCGCCAGCAGACCGGCTCAGTTATTCATCCGGTCCGTATACAGTTTGCATGGGGTGCTGCCGGAATTATTCTCGGGAGTCTCACCGGCTACGAGTTCCTCAAATCCCGTGGCGGGTGGAACCCCCCGGCAGACTTAAAGCGGCGGGCGGGAGTCATCCTTGCAGGAACAATATCGGTTCTTCTCCTCAACGCGGGGCAATACCAAGTGTCTGGGTGTTCCTTGGTATCACGGCCCTGTTGCCTCCGCTTGCGGTGTTCCTCAGCATGGCAATAGTAACCTTCTGGCTCGTAGCGGGTGTTCCTTCCCTTGCTGTAAAGGCAGGGTACACATAACAGCAGATTTTTTGAATCGTAACGAGGGGTTAGGGGTCCTTAAAAAAAGCACAGCCGGAAAAAATTGTGGATCCTGCCAGACCATGTTAAGGTACGATATTTAAACAGGACCTCAAGACAAACACCCAAATCTCCGCTATGACCACTCATCATCTATCAATTGGATAAATCCGGGAGATGATCAAGTCCTTAAATATCATAACTTTCCAATCGTAATTTCATTCTGATCATGCGTATTATTACACCGAGTTCCGTTCTCCGTGACTGGAACCTGCACGATGCCGGGTCCTTAACGAAGCATGCAAACAATCCCCGTATTGCCGCATCGATGCGTGATGCATTTCCCTTCCCCTATACGCTGGATAATGCAAACCGGTTTATCCGTATGGCTACAGCTAGCAACACGAACCTTTTCCTTGCAATAGAAATCGATGGTGAAGCTGTTGGAGGCATTGGTATTCACCCGCTTGACGATGTCAAACACCGAACGGCTGAGATCGGCTACTGGTTGTCAGAATCCTTCTGGGGGCATGGTATCGTAACTGATGCAGTACGCTCTCTTGTTCCTGTCGCTTTTGAACGGTATGATATCGTCCGGCTCCAGGCAGGAATTTTTTCCAACAATCCTTCTTCAATGAGGGTTCTGGAGAAATGCGGTTTTTTTAAGGAAGCGATTCATAAGAATGCCATAACGAAAAATGGTGTCCTTCTCGATGAAGTCATGTATGTGCGTTTTGGATAATTGCCCCTAAGACCGGGCCAACCCATGGGTCACGCCGTCCCGTGAGGAACACCCTGCCCGGGAAAATATCATGTGTTGTTGAAGATTTTTTGTAGTACCCTTTAAGAAACAGCATAGTAGAGGATCAAAAAGCAAAACCTCTTGAGACTATCAGATTTGGAAAGTGTCAAAATGGCAACGTACGTTCTCGTTCATGGCGGCAACATGTCGACAGAAACATGGAACCGACTCACAATTGGAAATCCTGTTCATACGAAAGACGGTTATCTGGGAGCCGGATATTGGGACGGGACCGTTTCTGCGCTCAGGGCACATAACCATCGCGTTTTTGCGCCGACCCTCATGGACGAGAACAGCTGCCACCTGACCGATCATATCGGTCAGATATGCTCGTTGATTGCTGAAAATGACTTACGGAACGTTATTTTAGTCGGGCACAGTTATGGCGGGATGGTTATCACCGGTGTTGCAGACAAAATGCCCGACAGGATCGACCGTCTCGTGTATCTCGATGCTGCACTGCCCGATCCGGGACAATCACTGTATGACCTCCTTAACCAGGGACTGTCTGGTTCCTCTGACACCCGGCCATTTTTGCCGGAACCGGCTCTGCCATACGTGGAGAAATTGCAGTTTGACACAGCGAACATAGACCCGCTGCCTAAAACCTATATTCTCTGCACAAAAAGCGAATTTATTGATGTAACCCGTGTAGCCCGGGAAAAAATTAGTGCCGCAAAAAAGGGTTGGACCTACATTGAGTTGCCGTCATCCCACGTGCCTATGGCTGATATGCCGGACGAATTTTATCGATTGATGCTGGACGCTGCAAAAAAATAACCGGTTTTACAATCGCAATCCCTACCTCCCCACACACCGGTAACGGTTCCGGCTGCCCTGGGTATACGGAGCCCGCGCCGTGAAATTTTCAAGACGGTGCTTCCCGGAAAAAACTGTATTATCATGATCCCCTGGACCGCGGGCTCGTACGATCTTGCCGGCCCGGATGTCCGGTTTTTGCATCGCCAGGATTCCGGGTGTTATTGGGAAAATCCCGATTCATCATATCCTGCAGCCAGTAAAACCTGCACCAGAGTAATCAGACCCTCTTCCGGATAAAAAAACAAAATCCTTTATCCACTCAAACGGATCAGTATTAATTATGGAACAAAAAGAACAGGAACTACAGGTCAAAAAAGATCTGCAGAACCTGACCCGGACACTTACTGGAGACAATCTCAACCCGGATGAGATGTTTTCTAAGAAACGGGGAATACGGTCATGCACCCCCCCATTCAAGAGTGCAAACGAGAATGGTCAGTCAGTCCGAGAGCAGTTAAAGCGCGTCCAGACCCCGGAATAATCTTTTTTATAGTCCTTACGCAATGTGCGCTTCGCATACCCAGAGATCGTAGATGGGATCCTTTGGATTCTCCGTTACTTCAACAGTGCGTCCCATCTCCTCGCCCCATGCGGCCACGAGCCGGGCCTCGGGTTCGGTTCCTACCGTGATTAACGTCTCTTTGGTAGTTGTGAAGAGCTCTTTTACGATCGCTTCCCACATCTCCTGTGAAAAACTGTTAATTTCGCCCATCATGATCCCGATACCCTTGGGGGAGGGCTCCACATACTGCGAAGCTACCATTGCATTAATGCACATCGTCTCTGCGGGCAGAAGGCGGCCGGTAAAAAGTCCTCTTGAGAGTAGAGACGCATCGTTGTCATACGAGAGCGGAGAGTATCCGATATCCCGGAGCACCAGCGAACCGACACCCGATCCACAGCAACAGTCAACGCAGGTCTCGCCACTGCCACCACCCCAGATGTTCTCAATCAGCGTTCCTAAGATTCCTCTCCGGGTGGGATTGAGATCTTCTATTGATGGTGGGACTTGCGCGATCAAAATATTACTGAAATATTCCCGCACTGCCGCAGCAAAGACCGCACGGTTCTCCTGGAAGATCTCGCCGTTAACACTTTCGAAGAGATCGATGAGGGAAACCGAAGGGTTCCGGCAGAGAAACGTGCCGGCAATCCAGTCATCCGCGCCCTGGAACGCAAGAGCGAGCGGCTCTTCTGCCTCATCCAAAAGGAGGCGCCCTTCACTGGCACCCTGTTCTGTCAGGATACTGTTGAACCTGCTGTCCGTAAGATCAGCAAACGACTGCTCGACCAACCGGAGGTCTTCGAGCTCAAAAATTTCTGCTATGTTCATGGTCCTCGCTCGATCCGCATCCCGTGCGGCGCCTGGATAGTCCCGTCAACTTTGGCATCCTCATGAAGCACAATCGACTTTGCGATAACATTGCCAAGGATATGTGCGCCCTTCTTCACATAGACCGTACTACCGCTTTCCACATTGCCGTGAATTGTAACCCCTTCTACAATCTGGATCTGGTTTTTTGCCCGCAGGCTTCCAAAGATGACCGTGTTCTGCTGGACATCGATAGAACCAGCCCGGATATTACCGTGCAGCCGGCAGTTCTTCCCGATCTTCATCGTGGAGGGCACGGAAAAGAGTTTCATGTTAAGTTTTGAGCGGGAAGGGATCATGAGCGGGATCTCTTTCTTCCCCTCATCTTCTGAGAAGAGGTTGTCGATGATCCGGTCGAGTTCTTTCTCATTCTGGATCTTTAACATCGTCATGAAGTAAATAAGGATAAACATGAAGACCGGCATCGGGTTTCTAACCTCGATGGCACCAGTTGCCTCAAACCCTTCTTTGATCTCGACTTTCTCACCGATGTCAAGGGTGCCGGAAACAACCAGCCTGCCGTTGATCTTCACGCCTTCACCTATGTAAGCATCCTGCTTTGCGATGACATCGCTTCCGATTTCGCAAAGATTGCCAATCCTTGCATCGCCATTAGCCCAGACATACTCACTGATCTTTGAGGATTCGCCTACGTAGACATCTGCTCCCCTCAGGCCGTAATCGATCTGGCAGAACTCCCCGATCACAATATCCCTGTCGGTTTTGATGCTGTGCTCCTGCAGTTCTGTACCATCAGGAAGCAGGCAGTGCTTATGCCAGTTTTTTACGGCTCGATCTCTCATCCATACCTCACTAAAATACCGTCAGGCTCCGAATTTATGTGATTTGTTTATCAGGTCGAGTGCGATCGGTAACAGGTCGGTTCCCCGGATCCGGTTGAGCCCGCCTTTCGCACAATGGTATTCATCGTAGTGGAATACATCATCCATCCTGACGCCGTCGCCCCTGATCAGGACCGGAACCGGGTCGGCACTGTGGTCCTTGATTGTGCACGGTGTCGAGTGGTCCCCGCAGATGATTATGATGGTATCTTTGAGGTCCAGCAGTGGTTCGAGCAGAGGGTCGATCTTCTGGATAAAATCCCTCTTCTGTTCAGCAAGCCCGTCATGGCCGGACTCATCTGCACCCTTGATGTTCAGGAGCACGAACTCTTTGGTCTTTAACTCGTGAAGAGCAGCCGAGATCTTTCCGGTAACGTTGCTATTCTGCGAGCCGGTGGCACCCTGGACCTCTATATGCGGAAGGCCGACTGCCCTGCCGATACCGGTGATGAGACTTGCTGCAGAGATGACCGATCCTTTGAGGCCGTACTTCTCCTGGAACGGTTCGTACGTTCCCATCTCTCCAGCGCCCCGCATCAGCACCACGTTTGCCGGGTTAAGGTTCTTTGCGAGCCTGTCCTTATTCATCGGATGCTCAAAGAGAATCTTTGTGGACTGGCGGACGAACTCGTTGCAGACAGCAGCGGTCTTTTCATGGGTCGGCGTCTTTTTTATCGCGCTGACGGTGAGCGGTTTTACTCCTTCTTTCTTAGGATCATTGGAGGTGACGCAGTGGCCAATTCCCTCTCCTTTGAGTGCGAGTGCGGCCCGGTGCCCGGCACCGGAGCGGAATACAAATTCCACACCGAACTTCGAGAGATCAACCCCGTCTTGTATGGCGGCACTTAAAAGTGCGGTATCATGGATTCGCCCGGCCCGGCGATCGATGACAAGCCCCTCTTTTGATATCGTGGCATAGTTGCACCGGAACCCGATCATGCCCGGCTCCATGTGGATGCCCGAACCTTCACATTCGAGGGGGCCCCTGCCGGTGTAATACTTGTAAGGATCATATCCGAGGAGGGCGAGGTGTGCGGTATCTGAACCCGGGCGGATGCCCGGCGCGATCGTATCCATAATGCCGCAGCAGCCTTCCTGTGCAAGTTTGTCAAGAACAGGTGTTTTTGCTGCTGCAAGCGGAGTGGTGCCCCCGAGCGCGGGACAGGGGCGATCGGAGATTCCATCGAGAACGATAAAAAGAATCCTGCTCGCGGTCATTGGTATGGAATGTTGGACGGGCGGGGTAATTAGGTTTCTTGGTGGGGGTGGAAAAACCGGATGAATTCTTTACCCTCATTTTTTAGACTCTCCTCGGGCTTCGTCTCGTTTCTCTGGAACCCCATATAGTTTATGCGGCTTTCTTCTCATCCGGCACTACAACCGATAGCACCAGCGGGATAACCGATAGCACGAGTCCTGCTGCCATCGTGATGTGGAAGCCGGTCAGGAATGTTGCGGAATCGAGTGCGGTAAAGGCAACAATTCCACCGGTATTCGCAGTTGAGAAAGTAAAGAGCATCGCATAAATCGCAGTTCCCAGAACGCCGCCGAAATAGATGGAAGTCACCATAAGCGAGGATCCGGTCCCTTCCTCTCCTTTTGGGGCGCTATCAATGATCCTGCTTGATGCCGGGCCGGCCGCGATCCCGAAGGCTACACCCATCAGGATGAGACCGGTAAGAAGGGGTAGAAGCCCGGATTCTGGAGACAGGACCGCAAAAATCGCGCTGAACAGGACAAACAGTCCGCAGGCTGCAACTGCAAACACCCTGCGGCCGTGCCGGTCCGACCACTGCCCGAACGGGATGCTGAGGATTGCGACAACCGCCGGAGGTATCAGGAGATACAGGCCACTTGTTGCCATATCGAAATGCATCTCCATTGTCAGATAGAACGGGAGCAGGTAGATGATACCAAGGAAGATGATATTGAGCAGCAGGTATGCGATAAGGACTGCGGTGAACTGCCACTTTGCGAAGATCCGAATATTGAGAAAAGGTTCTGCTGCGTTAAGTTCCCTTATGACAAAAAGCCCCGAGCAGAGCAGGCAGAGCGCACCACTGGCAAGGATCACCGGGTCAGTTATCCCCCGGGCAGCAACCTCTTCGAGCACAAAGGTACAGAAGACCATGGCGCCAAAGAGCGTGACAGCGCCCGGGTAATCAAAGGACTCCGGATGGTATTCCGGTTCATCGCCCGGAATCACCCGGGCCGCAAAAAGGATCCCGAGGATCCCGATTGGGATGTTAACTAAGAAGATCCAGTGCCACGACAGGTACTGGGTGAGGATACCACCAATTGCCGGCCCTGCGGCAAACCCGATGGAAGCAGTCGCAGCGATTACACCAAGGGCCGTGCCAAGCATCTCTTTGGGCAGGTACCGGATGCAGAGCAGCGGGGCAACAGCGGCGATCATCGCAGCCCCGATTCCCTGCACGAGCCGTGCAGCGAGCAGGATGTCAAGCGTGGGGGCGATTCCACAGGCAGCAGAGCCGAGCGTGAAGATGACAAAGCCCAGAAGGAAGAGTTTTTTTGCATACCCACGATCCGCGAGTTTGCCAAAGACAAGGAGGAGTCCTGCCATCATGAGCAGGTAGGTGATGATGACCCACGCGATCGTCCCCGTGTCAGTGTCGAAGTTCGCAGCCATCGTGGGGAGAGCCACGTTCACAATGGATCCATCGATCCCGTCCATTACCACACCAAGAGCTATTGCGCAAAGCAGGAGTTTCTGGCGGAGGGGATCTGCGATAATGGTGGTCACAGGGATACCATTTGGGGCGGGGAATTTTTATAACGTTCGGACCTTGGGCACCGGGTTATGGCAATTCCATATCAACCGGTCATTACCGGTCAGGACGGGAATTAAAAAGGATTAAAAAAAATTATGCAGTTGAGATCCGGGCAGCGATGGGCTGGACCTTAGACTTGACGACCTCGACCCTGCGGGTGGGGTAAATGATCTTGACTGCCTTGAAGAGATCCCGTGAGATCTCTCCTGAGACAATCGCGTTGACCATCGTGGTTAAGTCCCACGCGGATGCCTGTGCTGTAACTGATTCTGTAATGATCTTGCGGATTGCGCGTTCCTGCGAGATGTTGGCACGGGCAAACGTGTAGCAGCTGATGGTCAGATGGACTTTCTTGCCATCTTTTGTAACCAGCGGGACATGGCAGTCCACACGGGAGCTGCGGCGCTTGACGAGCGAGCGGAGGTAGTCCCTTGTCACGTCGTGGCCAACGAATTCGGTGTATGCCGAGTCGCCTGCTACGGATGCGATCTTAAAGCTCATCTTCATGTGCTGTCTGGCGTAATCATTGGTGATCTCGCCGAGCGTTGACGTCATGATTCTGCCGACAACGCTCTCAGCATCGTTTGCAATGGTATCACCGATGAACACTTTCCCGAGGTTGTCGGGGGTGTGCACCTTGAACCAGCTCTTGGCTTTCCAGCCTTCTACTCTTCTTCCAACCTGTTTCTTCTTTGCCATACTTACATCACCTGGTGATTGTTTTTGAGAGCGGAAA
>JANYBK010000251.1 GCA_025360805.1 Methanomicrobiales archaeon | reverse complement strand
TTGCTTTTTGTTCCCAACCTTGCGGTAGAAATTGTAAAAGGAATTCCCAGTTCTCATCAATTTTCATCCGTCATTCCCTCTTCCCATCCTCCTATTTATTCCTCCGGATATAAATATCCACTACTTAAGTTAGCGCATATGGGGGACGGGGGGGCCAACCGTGAAATTTCCCGGCCGGACTTTCCTGAAAATTTTTTAGCAGATCTTGTCGAAAAAATTTCAGGAAAGATCTGAAATAAAAATTTCACACACAATCCCATCTGAACGAAATTTTCCCCTAGCCCCCTCATGATCCACCCCCCTCCAAAACCCCATTTTCAAAGCACTTAACAACCTTTCCAATCCGGGCACGTATGGGCCTCCGTTCCTGCAAAAACCTCAAACAAAGCCCAAAATGAGCCCCGTTTGAGTGAAGATCACCCCCTGTTCGATCGAAAACTCCTGGATATATTGCATGAACAGGGGATCCGGTATTGATCATAAAATATACGTCGGTGTCCTAGGTAAAGGCACTTCGTTCAGAGCCCTAAAACAGGCATTCTTTTCCTCTTGACCGTGCTACCTATCCAGACCCCTTGAGTTTTGCCTCCCAATAGCATCTATTAGCGTTTCATGGCTCGATGGAAAACGCTCCGTTTGGCTTAAATCGTGCTGGAAACGCTTATTTTAAAAACTTGTGTAAAAGTGTACGGTTTTTGGCAAGTCGTTTGCGAAAATGATCATTATAATGAACAATCAGGGGCCGTAACGAACCCGGATTGGGGGGTGAATGATAGGGTATCCGGGATGGTTTTTTGCCGACGTTACAGGGGTGCTATCCCTGGATACTGCGTAAGCTGAGGATTTTTTGTTAAGCCCGGCTACGTTTTCTAAACCCGTCGAATTCCACGGGTTTAAAATCCGGATTGTTGAAACGCTTCCGGATTCCAGGAATTCAATCGTACTGCGATTCCGTACCCGGTTCCTGGTTGCATTATCGGTATTGTCCGGTTACAGAACACTCATCACTTTCACTCTCTTGATAGTGATATCCGGAAAACCCATTCGCTCAACAATCCGTTTGGTTTTGGTATTTCTCACGTACCCGCGTTTTGCCAACTTGAGTGGCAATTCAGGAGCAACAATCTGAACCGAATGTGTGCCATTGAGTGCTGCCCGGATCCAGCGGCTGCGGGTCCACGAAGGTTTGAAGATCATGCGTTGTTCGGCAGCAGTCACGTTCCCGCCATTCATGCAGGCATTGAGCGCAATATGCCATCTCTGGAAATCCATGAATATTCCATCAATGGTGTCAAACGAGAATAAAGCGAGGTTAGGAAAATTTCCCTTGCGGTTGTAGGTCTTTTGGTATATTCCATTGACCATCTCACCACCTGTCAGGAACCTCCAGTTATCTGCATAACCAGTCATGGGTAATGCAACATCGATCTGCCCGACCGCATAAAAAATGGGAAAGAACCCGGTTATCTCCTCCACCCATTCGTACGCAGGTAAAAATTCCGGATCAGAAAAATTCCGGTCCGGCCTGAGTGTTCCAAACCGTGACGCATCCAGGGAGATGCAGTGATGAAAGAGAAGTTCTTCCAAAGAATTATTGCCAGTGGAAGATAGTACGGTATCACCCAATACAGATTGATAGTTTTATGTTGATTATTTTCTGGTTGGAACGTCATCGGTTAACTGCTGCAACGCTCACCCGCATGGCATTTACCAATATCAGATCAATTGATCCAAGGCGTTGTCATCGGAAGCACTATCTGGGAGAACGATCACCACATTACTAAGAAACACACTCCCAAGAGTCCGGGATCTATCCATGCACCGCATCATCGAGCAGAACTTAGAAGAGATAATCAGGATATGTACTCACCGCAGGGTCCGCCGTCTCGCAGTATTCGGCTCAGCGACTGATGACCGGTTTGACCCTGACAGAAGCGATCTTGATCTCATCGTCGAATTTGAGAAGATGCAACCCGCGGAGCATGCAGACCAATACTTCGGGCTCGCAGAGGATCTCGAACACCTGCTCAATCGCCCGGTTGATCTTGTCGAGCCGGGGGGAGTCCGCAATCCATATTTCCGCAAATCCCTTGAAGATACGCAGGTCGAAATTTATGCTGCCGCATGAGACAAAGAAATATTTTTTTGATATCGCGGAATCTTCCGATCTGATTGCGCAATTTACCGCTGGCAAGACTCTTGCCGATTACCAGAACGATCCTTTACTTCGATCTGGTGTCGAACGCCAGTTTGAAATAATTGGGGAAGCACTCAATCAGGCCATCCAGCACGACCCCTCCGTTGCAGAATTGATCAGCAACTCATCGAGAATTATTTCCTTCCGTAACCGGCTGATTCATGGATACGCAACAATTTCAGACAAAGTTGTCTGGGGTGTACTGGAAACCAACCTGCCCACGCTCAACCGCGAAGTGAAGGCACTCCTGGAAAAAGATGATGACTAATTCATCATAGCAATCGCCCCTTCTCCCAAATGCTCCGGTACCTGCCCGGTCCGGTGCCCGTTCATGTACCGCTCAATTGTCAAACGGCATGCGATGACCGGCTCACGGCTGGGCCGTTACGCGGAGACCGGCCAGCCCCCGGGTTTCGGAGGGGGCGGGTGGGGCCCGGGCCTTCCAGTTCCGGAGTTGTTGGAGCCTTTTCCGGTACCGCCCACTTTCCCAAAAGGTCCGGTAAGTGAATTTCTCCGAGCCCAAAAAACGCCGGCACCAGCCAGACCCGGTTCTGTATCGGCATGCAAATTGTTCCGGGCATTTACAAAAGGCACTAGGGCACATTGTACCCATTTTCTGTAAAGTCCTACGAGAAATTTGTACAGAAAAAAAGATCCCGGAAATGACCCTCAATGTGCCCTAGTGCCCTACATTCATCCGGTATCCTCCGGTTCCGGAGGAGCTGAGACCTTTCCGGTACCTTTCACTTTCCCAAAAGGTCCGGTAAGTGAATTTCTCCGAGCCCCAAAAATGCCAGCACCGGCCAAACCCGGTTTGGAAACAAATCTGGTTTTTGGACACTATGGACACCATTTCCGGTTATTCCGGAAAGTCCTACGAGAAAATTGTACAGGAAAAAGATTCCGGAAATCGTAAAAATGGTGTCCATGGTGTCCGGAGCGATACCACTCACTTTCCCAAAATCTCCGGTAACTGCCCGGTCCGGTGCCCGCCCCTGTTCCGGGCAATAGTCAAACGGCATGCTATGACCGGCTCAAGGCTGGGCCCTTACGCGGAGACCGGGCTAGCCCCCGGGTTTCGGAGGGGATGGATGGGGCCCGGGGCTTCCGGTAATGGTGGAGCTGAGCCCCTTCACTCCGCGGGACTTTCATAAATCCCGCGCTCTCTTCCTGATGTTTCCCCCTCTCCCGCTGACAGATGATCCCCTGGATCTTTTTATTGGTTAATCTCCTCACAAGGGGTATTGATAGTTTTGTGAAATTATTTCTGGATAGGACATAGAGCATTTTTTCATTTTTAAAAAATCTCTAAAATTCCCATTCCCGACCCCCTCCAAAAAGTGTCATTAATTTCATACCGTAACCTTTTGCGCAACACCCCAAAAAACTGATTGTGTCCAAAGATCGGCTAAGATAATATCCTGAATGGGATGATCTCATTGTTAGTCCAAAACAAAAGGAGACCACCCCAAATGGAAATTATAGTCCCACTGCAAGTAAAAGTTTGCCTTCCAGAAGATGAAGTAGTA
>JANYBK010000236.1 GCA_025360805.1 Methanomicrobiales archaeon | reverse complement strand
GTATTGAATCGCAGTTTATTGTCATCTTGCTTGTTCAATAAAATGCTCTCTTAGTATATTGATCTGCCGGTTTAATCGCGTATTTCTGCGAACCGGGCTCGTAATGCTAATGAAAATGAAGAGATCTGAACTGTAACAAATTTTATTCTTAAAAAGTGCCGGGTGCAGAGATCTGCCATTTGTCAAAGCCGTACGTAAAATACACAATGGTTTTTCCTGCTTCCCTTTCCCTTGCCCGCACCCATAAGATTATTCCCCAAAAAAAGACATCTTCGGTAAAGAATATTTTACACAAAAGAAACCATCCACCAACATAACACATATTCTTACGGAGGAACAGATGACCGCTATCGAGTCGCATAATCTGACAAAATATTATGATGATCTCTGTGCAGTGGATCACCTTTCCCTTTCAGTGGACAACGAAATCTTTGCCCTCTTGGGCCCCAATGGTTCGGGCAAGACAACAACAGTACTCATGCTCACCACTTTGCTACGCCCGACCGAAGGTTCAGCAACCGTCTGTGGATATGATTGCGTTACGGAAGGGAATAATGTTCGAAAAAAAATAAGTTATGTTCCACAGGATATGGCTGTCGATATAAAACTTACCGGCCGGGAAAATGTCGTCTTTTTTGCCAAACTCTATGGCGTATCTAATCCGAAAGAGAAGGCTGATGAAGCCCTTGCGATCATGGATCTTGCCGACCGGGCTGATGATTTGGTGAAGACCTATTCGGGGGGCATGCGGCGCAGGCTCGAACTTGCACAGGCACTTGTACATAAGCCGGCCGTGCTCTTTTTAGATGAACCTACGCTCGGGCTCGATGTGGCAGCAAGAAAAAAGATCTGGGAACATATACAGGAACTTCGCAGCCTTGGCATGACGGTCTTTGTTACAACGCACTACATGGATGAAGCTGACAGGTACTGTGACCGTGTGGCAATCATCAGCCAGGGGATTATCAGGGTAATTGGAGAACCAAAGAACTTAAAGGCCCAGCTGATGAAAGACGTGATCACCGCAAAAATCTCCGGGGAATATTTTCCATTCAATCTAAACGGCATCCGGTTTTTGGGACGAAAAGAAGACGAAGTTTCATTCACTGCAGAAAATGGCCGTGAAGCACTGCCGATCATAGCAGAAGCCCTGACAGCCCGGGGCATGAAAATTCATTCCCTGTCCCTGCACGAACCAACACTGGACGATGTGTTTCTCAATGTCGTAGGAAGCAGCGATGAACCCCGCTCATTCAACGACCAGCAGTTCAGGGTTATGCTAAGGAGACGAAAATGAAGGGTATCTGGCATTACATGGAACGTGATTTTGTGAAATGGGCTCGGGGCAGAGTGGCCGTAATCACGTTGCTTGTCATGCCTGCGGCATGGCTGATCTTTGTCGGGCTTGCCCTGCCGGTGCAATTCACCGGCAATTACCTTGACTTTATTACACCGGGCATTCTTGTAATGACCATGCTCGCCTCATCCCTGCAGGGCGGATCGCTTCTGATGTTTGATAAGATCCTTGGATTTTTAAATAAATTCCTTGCACTTCCCTCACCCCGGGAAAATATCCTTTTTGGAAAGATCCTGTTCATCACTATCCGGGGAGTTATACAGGCAACAGTTATCCTGCTCATAGCAACCCTGATCGGGGCAACAATCCTATCGCCTTTCCAGTATGTCATTATCTATATTATTCTGATTCTCTTTGGCATCCTCTTTTCAGGACTTGCCACAACAATTGCACTCTATATCGATGACCATGATTCCTACGCTGCCGTAAATACGCTCATTTCTATGCCGCTCTTTTTCATGTCCAGTGCACTTATGCCCTACAGTGTCATGCCATCATGGATGCGGCCTGTTGCGATGGTCAACCCACTCAGTTTTGCAATCGATGCTATCCGATCTGTGGGTCTGGGCGAGATCCCCTTAATGCAAATCTGCCTTTTATTTGTTACGGGAGTCATTATTCTCATCATCTGTATGCAGGTATTCCGGAACATGACGTTGTAACCTGCTCAGTGAATGGTAACCGTATATAAAAAAACCAGAAGTTCTACTTGATAAAAACGCAGCGGTTCTGTAATTATGCCCATTAAAAAAAGGACTACCAAGGTTACACCACATTACGCAACCATACCGGACTATCCGGAATCTCAATAAAAACTTACAAAAAAAGAGAAATAATAACCAAAAAACACTTAGAAGCGGGGCTTCCGGTGTTTCGGGAGGCAGTCTCTGCAATAAACTGGCCTTCCCTCAGTTGGCTTGAACGGTACTTCGCATTCCTTTCCACAGTCTGAACAGACTACTTTTGTCATTTCACGGGGACCGAAGTCACGGGGACCGCGGTTTCCACCAAAATTTGATGATCCATACATAATGATTACTCAAACAGTCCTTTTATAAACTGTACTATGATATTGGTCTCTGGAGTATAAGTGTTTTGCATGGGAATGACAAAATAGCAGTGAGCCTATCCAACGAGCCATGATAATTGTTGGACGGCCGACCGGAAAAAAAGTGAAAGTGCAAAATTTCATCGCAATAATTATCACCATACCATATGCATAACGCGCATTTTGTCGATCAAATAATGGGAACACACTTG
>JANYBK010000230.1 GCA_025360805.1 Methanomicrobiales archaeon | reverse complement strand
TCTCCAGAGTATCAAACACACCAGCTACTATGCCGAGATGCCCGATTGTTACATTTGAACCGTCTATTAATGTCATTTTTTTGGTAATTCATGTTAGTTTCTTCTCCGGTAAATATCTATGTACAAAATAAATAAAAATCAAAGAATTTTTACTGCCGATGGTCGGTTTAAGGAAAGTATCTGCAATCAAAAAAGAGTACACGGGGGTTTTTAGTTAAACGGTATTTACAAGATCGGTATTCCTTATGGTTTCTTGCGATCTGCCACCTCTTTTACCGATTTAGTGGGGTACGAAGTTTTCTTTCCATCAGACATTTGAGAAGCAACCAGCTCTTTTATCGCTTTCTTGCTACCAATGGGTTTTGTTTCTTGTGTTTCCTGGGATTCTGTTAAATCTTTCATCGAACCCCAGAATAACATACCAAATCCGATTACTGCAAGACAGATAACCGGGGCTTTTGCAATCAACATTTTTACCGAAGGGTTTGAGCTGATGCCGGGTATTAGGGCATTTCCATACTGGGTGAGTAATGAGTCAATCAGCGGGAAATAAAGAAACTCACCCGGGAGCAGAAACCCGATTATTCCTGCAACCAATGCAATCAAACCAACAAATTTGATAAAACGTGCGAGACCCATATTATCACCAATGAATTACCGTTTGTCACAGGAAAAATATATTGCTTCTCTTCAGTTGGGGAAACACTGTGACAATGGTAAAATGAAATGATACTTTTATCGGAATATATTTCAGGAGCACGGTGAACCCGGTTGAATATAGCAGTGGGAATGGTATCCCGCCAGTCAACATCACAGTTCTGGACATCGTTTACCTTAGCACGAACACAAATTGTGTTGGCTTCTTGTTAAAATTCTGGCGGTGTTTGCCGGTAATTGTCGTCCGCAATTTGACATTGAATTCATCCAATCATTTTCATCCGGGTTTTCAACGAATACCGGAGGTATTTACTTTCGAATCTACTGGTAACCGGCATCGTCCATTACATAAACTCACCGGCAGTTTAAAGTGAAAAAGTCATGAATTTTATCCTCAAAACGCCCACATAAGTGGGGAGTCGTCAGCACACGAAAAAATTATGCGCACACAGGCAGAGCATGCACAGGAAGGGACAATCACGCCGCAGATGCAGGACGTTGCCCGGACCGAGGGCATAGATCCTGAAGCACTCCGCGAAGGAATAGCAGCAGGAAGTGCGGTGATCATGCAACGCGGTAAGCGGTATACCGGGATAGGAAAAGGCCTGTCAACAAAAGTCAATGTCAATCTTGGCACATCTTCGACCAAGGTTTGCCTGGACGATGAGATACAAAAAGCCACCATTGCTGAAAAATTCGGGGCTGACACCATCAGCGATCTGTCTATGGGCGGCGATATTAGCGCGATACGAAAAGAGATTTTTTCCCACACCACACTACCCATCACTACTGTTCCCATCTACCAGTCAGTTGTAGAAAATGGCCTGAAGAAGATGACTGCTGATGACATCATGGCAACCTTAAGGAACCAGGCAGAACAAGGGATCAGTTCAGTCGTCATCCATGGTGTCAGCCGCGAGATGCTTAAGGAACTTAAGAAGAGAAAACGGCTCCTTGGCATGGTTTCAAAAGGCGGTTCTATCACCAGTGCATTCATGCTGATGAACCAGTGCGAGAATCCTTTTGTCGAGCATTTCGATGAGGTGCTCTCTCTTTGCAGGAAGCATGATATCGTGCTCTCGCTGGGCAACACTGCCCGGAGCGGGTGCATCCATGATCGGAGGGACCGCATGCAGCTCGCAGAGATACGGCAGAATGTCCGGCTCGCAGACGAGGCCCGCAAAGCCGGTGTGCAGGTGATCATCGAAGGGGCCGGTGGCCATATCCGCAGCGATCGGATCGCACCGATGGTGAAATATTACAAGAAGATGTCCGCGTTCCCGCTCTTTGTCGCCGGCCCGCTTCCCACCGATATTGCAGTTGGCTACGATCATATTGCCGGAGCTGCCGGAGCCAGTATTGCGAGTGCTGCCGGCGCAGACTATCTCTGTTACATCACCCCGGCCGAGCATCTCGGTCTACCCAGCCCGGCAGCGGTAAAAGAGGGGCTGATTGCGTTTCGGATCGCTGCACACATCGGAGATACCGTGAAGTATGGCAGAGAAGCAGAGGATACAAAAATTGCCCAGTTGAGAGCAGCTCTTAACCGCGAAGGCCAGATCCGCTGTTCGATGGATCCGGACCGGGCCCGGGAATTATCCGATGGCGATGCCGAATGCACGATGTGTGGCGAGTTCTGCGCAATTAAGATCATGCGGGAGTTCTGATAAAAAAATACATTTTTTTGGATGCTGAATAATCGTGAAACAAAAATTGTTGATATTTCAGCAATGGACTTGAACCTTGTGACGGTCTCTCTAAAAAGTACCTAAAAAGGAGCGATCCAAGGTCAAAATGGGGTCCGATTCCAGGGAATGCTGAACGGTCGACCGGCCTGTATAGAGAGTTTTTGGGGTTGTTTTTCCGGATGTTCCTGTATAGGCATCTGAATGGGGAACCAGCAGTTTTATTGCGAGAAAAACCGGCCTATTTGGAGCTGTTTGGATTGAGGATACGGTGGGGAGTGAGGTAAACTACTGGGATGAGGGGAAAAGAGCCTGAATCTGTTGTTTTCGCCAATTCCTTTTTGATCCACTAAACGTAAAAAACGCCAATCCAATTTTGATCCATCTGAAGACAAGTTTCACCCAATACGAGATAGAGCGAGATGGGACGTTAGGTAAACTACTGGTGAGTAAAACCGTGACCAAAAAGTTACAAAAAAACTCTGACCTGTCAAGCCATATTGCTGATCGTTGCGAAATCCTCTAAGTACAACGCCTCAGGACGGCTCTTTAAGATCTCATCGGGCAGGGTAGCAATCACCCGCTCCACCCATGCAGGATCTAGCATACCGGCAGATCCTTTCAGACAGTTTCGGACGGTCTTTCTCCGGTGCATGAAGAGCCCCCGAACAACATCTGCATAGCGCTTACGGTCTTCAATAAAGAAGATGGGATCGCGGGGGAAGATCTTCACGACTGTTGAGTGCACCTGTGGGCGGGGAGAGAAACACTGCGGGGGTAGTTCAAAACACCGCTGCACTGCCGCATAGGTCTGGACCATGATAGATAACCTGCCACATTCCTTTGTACCGGCTGGCGCTACCATCCGGTCCGCAAACTCACTCTGGTACATCAGCACCGCAACCCGGAACCCGCATTCCAGCAAGCGGAACGTGATCTTCGAACTCGCCGAATAGGGCAGGTTGGATACCGACATTTCAAACGCCGGTAATTCACACTTTGTGACATCGCCTTGCTGCACGGTGAGATTCCCGGTCTCAATTTCATCAAAAAAAATGTCAGCGAGTTGCTCACAGAGATACCCGTCAAGTTCAACTGCATGGACAATTGCACCACGGTCCAGCAGGGCACGGGTGAGTGCCCCGTTACCGGGACCGACTTCCAGCACGCGTTTTCCCTTAACATCCTCAAGGTCTGCTATACGCTTTACCGCATTAGGATCGATAAGGAAGTGCTGGTCGTGATAGGCTTTCATCGGGTGGTAAAGACGTGATATTTGGTTTCCTTGACCTCGAGCTCTTCGATAATCCGTGCCTGGATCATCTTCTCGGGGTGAGGGATCGATTTTATACGAGCCGATATATCTGCTAAACTTGCAAACGGTTTTTTGTTGCGCTCTTCTAAAATTTCCCACATCAGTTTCTTTCCAATCCCCGGAAGAAGGTGAAGCATATGAAGCCGTGGCGTGATCGAGATCGCCTTGTTAAAGAAAGCAACAAAATCAGCTTCGCGCTCCTTGATAACTTCTGCAATAATAAACGGAAGTTCGCCACGGGCAGTAGGTGTGAGTTCTTCATACCCGATCCTGCGCTTGACCCGCTCAATCTTGTCCCGTTCAGCATCACCGATATAGACACGGTCATGGAGCTGGATAAGAACTGAGGGTTTTGGCACAAGTTCGAGAAGCTTGAACTGCTCAGTACCCATTGCCTGGACTACGGGCTCCCGCTTAAACTGGGGGCGGGGGTCTTCTATATGGCCCTTCATGAGCACATCCAGTACGATCGCGTTGACCTCTTTTTTCTCCGCCTTCATAATATCACACCTCAGAAGTGTGTCATCACCAGTTCGACGATATTGTCGACTTCTTCAGGAGAGAGCGTGAACCGCTCTTTTGCATAGATCGCCCTGACTTCATCGCGGGTCTTTGGCATGATATTGGCGATGCGATAGGCAATCTCCGGCTTCATCTTTTCCAGTTTAATGAGATCGGCTACAAGTGCCTCAGATTTTTCCGGCGTATTCTTTGTGAGCTGATTTGCATGCTCAATGCAACGCCGGAACTCATAAGACATCTCCTTTTCAGAGGCAATCCGTTCCGACTCCACCCCTAAAAGGACTCCACGCATCACGGGGAGCGTAACCTTCTCTTCGCTAATTATACCCTTTACTTTCATGCCAGTCACCTAGACAGTGAGTTTACTTTTGTGCTTTTAGATGTTGTGGTCTGGAGATGACAGTCTTGTCGGCGTCACCATCGCGGATGGTAAGCAGCCATGCACGACCGCGCTGACCGATAACGGTTCCGGTCTTTCCGTGGAACCTGCGGTGGGGCATGCCCTTCTGGATGCTCGGTTCACATACCACGTGCACTCTGTCACCAATCTCGAAATGCTGGATAACGGAGGTTACCGGCGGCAGCCCGCGCTTTCTCAGATCTTTCTTGAACTTATACCGGGTTTTCTTTCGTGGACCATTGTGATGTGCCATTTTCTAATCTCCCTCCTTCATTCCTTCTACCTGTGTTACGTCGAGGCTGGTAACGCGGGCCGTTTTGTTCAGGATCTCGGCAAGACTCGGACGGGTTCTGCCTGAGTCCCCGCTTACGAGTTCTTTTATGTAGAGGCCAGCTTCGCCCAGGACTTCGACAACAAATTTGCCGTCCTGTTCCCCTGCACACTCGATAGCGAGGACTTTTCGCTCACGGATCTTGTCTGCTCTCCGATGAGCGACCCGTTGGGGCGTGCGCTGTTGTATTGTGACGCCCTCCAAGGTTTTTACAGCATTTGCGAACTCATCCGCTGATAATGCGCCGTCAACCTCGACCAGGATCCTGTATTTTTTATGCGCTTTGTTTGATTTAAGGGTTTCCACCTCAGCCCGGTCAGTCCAGCGTTTCAGTTCTACAGAAACACGCCCGTCCGCCGTCCGGTTGATCTCCGCTTCAAGTTCCTTAAGATCCAATGTGCGCCGTTTCGGCTCGACCACTTCAAGGATGAACGGACGCCCAGTACCAACCATACGGGCATCGATATCCTCTCTCCCGGCACCGTGCAGCACGGCGTTTGTCGCATCGAATGCGGTGATAACCGGTCTCCCGATCAGCTCTTCAACGGAATCGAGATACTGGGCACCCGTGAAATTACACTTCTCACAACCCTTGCCCCGACACTCCCGGCAGTCCCAGTGCGTCTGCGGAATACCACGCTCAAACTTCTGGTACCGCCCGTAGAAGAAGACCGAGTTTACCATAACTTCAGTATTTCCGGTTGAAGGATCGAGGATGATGACAATCTGGGGATTTTTAAAGTCCACTACCTTGCCATTGCGTGCAGATACGGCTTTTCCTACCTCGCGGTTCACTTCAGACTTGAACGGTTCAGGCTCTGTTAATGAAAGATCGCTCCAGACCATCTCCTCGTTCTCGGCAATCAGCGGGGGTACGCGACACCCGATTAAGAAATTATCAAATTCCAGACCGGTAGTTGCTGCAATCACGCGATCTGCCCAGAGCGGGACATCGTCAAAAAAATTTCCGCAGACCCAGCAGGTAGCATTGAATTTTTTAAAGGGCACATTTGCGACAATCGCTTTTGCTATTCTCAGTCCCTTTCCGCGTTCATCGTTGCTCAACCCGTGCGAACGTTTGCCAAAGAACCGCCCGAGGCAGTGATCGCAGCAGTCGCCATAGTTGAGGATCTTATCCACCTGTTCGTTTACGTCCATTGGCTCTTTCTCCTGTCCAGTTCGTTGTGCAGCACCGTCATCGTGTGATCGGCATGCAGGCAGTTTGGCCCAACCGAATACCGGGAGCAGTCATGTATCAGTAGTTCTTCAGATTCTGTGAAGTTGAGGTGATCGGAAAGCAGGAACGCGTCTGGGAGGTTTTCTGCCTTTCGGATATCTGTGCCATGCTCATCCAGAACAGCAAACGTATGCTCGGTTATGAGTCGTTCGAGCCCCCCTTTGCGAACATGGATTCCATCCGCAGCCTCACGGAACTCATTTCCGCAGACCGTATTTAACGCCTTCTTGATCAGGGCACCTGCACTCCGTTCATCCGGAGAGAGGGAGCGTATGGTTTCTCCGGATAACTTCACAGTCTTTGGCCCGGACGGTTCACCGCAGAGCACAAGGTAACATACCACGTCCCTGCGGAGATCATGCGACAGAAAGAATGATGCATTCACACACCGGCAGAGCACATCCATCCGCCCGCCGCCACCCGGCAGATCATTTAACGAATAGCCCCCGTCAGTACGGGCAATATGTCCAACAACAGCAAACACCGTCATAATAGTGTCTCACTGCTGACCGGAGAATTTTTTCATTAAGCGCTGCATACTGAACTTACTCCCACTTCCTGCTCCTCGCAGCCCTTTTAAGGTACGCTGCATAGTCTTGAAGTATTTTAGCAGTTCACGGACTTCATCAGGAGTCGAACCTGCACCATGTGCGATCCGTGCCATGCGGGAGCTGTTGATGAGCGTGGGATCATCGAGTTCATTTGGTGTCATCGAATCCATGATGATCCGGTAGCGCACCATCTTGACGCTTGTAACATCCAAAACACCGTCAGGCAGCTCCATATTGCCGAGCGGGAGCATGCCCATGATCTGTTTTAAGGGTCCCATCTTGTTGAGCGCTTCGAGCTGTTTATACATGTCCCGGAGGGTGAACTTGCCCTTCATTATCGCGTTGACATCTACATCTTCAGCCTTGATAGCTTCGCTGGCCTTTTCGTAGAGTGCCTTCAGATCACCCATGCCAAGCAGCCGGGATATAAACCCGTCCGCATCAAACCGTTCGAGATCCTCAATCGTCTCACCGGCACCAATGAACGCAATCCCGCTCTTGGTCTCGGCAACCGCAGACATAGCGCCACCACCTTTTGCTGTACCGTCCATCTTGGTGATAATGACGCCATCAATCCCAATCGCTTCGTGGAACCGCTTTGCCTGCTCACTTGCCTGCTGGCCGAGTGCTGCATCGATGACGAGCCAGCGGTGTGTGGCTTTGGTGATGACATTAAGATCGATGATCTCCTGGATCAGATCGGGTTCAAGGGCATGCCGACCCTGGGTATCTACGATGATCAGTTCATGTTCTTTGAGTGCTGCAAGCCCTTCTCTTGTGATCTTGATGGCATCCTTTTCCGCAGGATTGCCATAACAGGGAACATGGATCCTGGTACAGAGTGTTGAGAGCTGTTCATACGCACCCGGCCGGAATGTATCGGCACAGATCACTGCAACTTTCATGCCCTTTTTCTGGAAGTAGCGGGCAAGTTTAGCCGTAGTTGTGGTCTTACCACTGCCCTGTAAACCTGCCATAAGGATGGTCTGGGGTTCCAGCCGGACTTCTGTTGATGCCCACACCAGCCGGACCAGCTCCTGGTACACAATCCGCAGAACATGCTCACGCACATTGGTCCCTTTTGGCAATTGCTCATCCAGAGAACGGGTGCGGACCGCTTTGCTCAGATCCATAACAAGCTTCACATTCACATCCGCAGAGAGAAGCGCCCGCTGGAGATCTTTTACCAGCTCATCGACAGCTGCACGGTCAACTATTGTCTTTCCGGCCAGTTTCTTTAACGCATCTTTTAAAGAATAGGAGAGGTTATCGAGCATCAGGCACTATCCAGCAGTTCATTGACAACACCCACAGGATCGAACGGGATGATATCATCATATCCCTGGCCAACACCGAGGAACATGAGCGGTTTTCCTATCGTATGGGCAATCGATATCGCTGCCCCGCCACGGGAATCCATGTCAGCCTTGGTAAGCACAATTGCATCGGCTCCGATTGTTCTGTCAAACTCGGCAGCCCGGATCACCGCATCGTTACCGGCAACTGCTTCATCGACATAGACCACAAGGTCTGGTTTCATCACACGTTTGATCTTGTCAAGCTGGTTCATCAGGTTTGATTTGGTATGAAACCGCCCGGCAGTATCGGCAAGCACGACATCAATCTTGTGCGAAATCGCGTATTGCACAGTGTCAAAGAGAACAGCAGACGGGTCAGCTCCCTCTTTGTGCTGGATAATCTTGATTCCGATCCGCTCTGCATGTACCGCTATCTGTTCAATCGCACCTGCCCGGTACGTGTCACCGGCTCCTATCACTACAGAAAAACCCTGCTTGTGCAGGTACGATCCGATCTTTGCAACGCTCGTGGTCTTACCAGTCCCGTTCACTCCGGTAAAAAGGATCTTGACCGGGTGGGGGTGGGAAGTGATGTATTCTTTGAGATCGAAACCCTTGCCAAGCACTTCAAGAAGTGCCATTTTTAAGGCACTTACAACCATTGCATCAACCGATTCGCCAATCTTCCGGTGTTTCCCGACAAGGTTTTTCCGGACACTGATGATGATTGCATCGGTAACGGGCAGCGCCACATCACTTTCAAGCAGTGTCAGTTCAAGTTCAGAGAGGGCTTCTGCAACATTCTTTTCAGATACAATAAGTTCCCGTTCGAGGACGAGGACTTTGACTTTGTCAACAAAACTCGGGGCTGCCGTCTTTACCGGCTCTGTTGAACTGGCAACAGGAGAAGTGGTGTCCTGCTCAGCAGCAGGAGGAGCAACAACAGCCCCTATGCTGCTGCTTAGTCGGTTTCTTACGGCCTGCAACCGCTCCCTGAGCCCCCCAAACATGAGAAAAGACTCCTTATTCCTCTTCCTGACGCCCGGACATAGACTGCTGGTACCCGTACTCAAGTCGTTTATTGATCTCGTTCATCTGGCCACGCAGCTTGTCAAGCGTTTCGGATACACTCTTTTGCGATGCTTCCATCTTCATGATCCGCTCTTTTAGGAATTCCACGGCTTCTTTGTTGGTGCGTTCGATTACCACTTCTGCACCAATAGCGACAAGCACCTTTTCAGGCTCAAGCACCTTTGCCCGCACGCTTGCCCCGCCACCGATCTGGAGAAGGACAGTATTGTCATCTGCTGCAACCATTGCTTCGAGTGCTTCAATGGCAGCGAATGCCTCCATCCTGCCATTCTCTAACAGGTTTAATTGCTCGACAAAGATCTCGGCCTGCTGTCCGTAGTCCTTGAGGTACTGCTGGAGCATCATCAGTTCGCGCTGTTCTGCCTGTTGCGTATTAGTTGCCAAAATCTGCCACTCCTTATATTGTCTGATTAAAAATAATCCTGACTCCTGATATGTTTGTCCTCCGGTATCATAAATACATCATGGTGAGACCGGGGAATTAATCATTTTTTCACGTTCCGGATTATTTTTTGCCTTTACCGCTTCAGCGCCACCATCTCTATCTCGACTTTTGCCCCTTTTGGCAACCCTGCCACCTGAACCGTTGCCCGGGCCGGGTACCCGTCTTTGAAATACGACCCGTAGATGCCGTTGATCGTAATCCAGTCGCTCATGTTCACAAGATATATCCGCGTCTGGACAACGTCTCCAAACCCAAGGCCGGATTGCTGTAACACAGCATGCAGGTTCTCTATTGCCTGAACGGTCTGCTCCTCAGGAGTTGCGGAAAGATTGCCGGTCACAGGATTGATACCGATCTGGCCGGACAGGAACACGAAATTCCCGGACTGGACGGCCTGGCTGTACGGCCCGATAGGATTTGGGGCTCGTTCTGTAAAGACCACTTGTTTTGCCGGGTGAATGGGTTGGGGAACCAGAAAACCGTAAAGTACAAAACCGGCCAGAAGCCCGCAGGCAAACACAAGCACAAGAATTATTGTATTCTTATTATCAGCCACCAGTATCCCTTTCCGATTTTCTTAGTAATGGGAGTGGCGTGATTGCCCAATAAGGGTTTTGATATGCTTTTTTAGATAAAAGTGAGGACGGTACCGAGAGATCCATTGTCCGTAATTCAGAAAAACGGGTAATACCTGTCGGTCATAAAAATGGTGAATCCAAAAAAAATGTAGTGGAAGACTTGTACCTGTTTCATTTCAAATTGCTATCTTCCTGAACAGGTAAGCCCCGATTGCGGTCATTGCTACTGTAAAACCCCCAATGACAGCAAAGCAAATGACGGGGTTGATCTGCGAGACACCAGTGAGACCATAACGGATCCCCTCTACCCCGTAGGTCAGTGGATCAAGCATCGTGATCGGTCCAAGCCACCCGGGCAGCGAACTGATGGGGAAGAGTGCGCCAGACAAGCCAAAGATTGGGAAGATGACAAAGTTCATGATGAGCTGGAAACCGTTCATGTCCTCCATTGATGATGCGATGGCGATGCCAAACGCGGTGAAGCCGATCCCGATGAGGACCATGAACCCGATTGCAATGAGGAACCCGGGAATTGTTTGGATCGAAAGGCCGATCAGGAGAGACAGGATCAGGATCATAAGGCCCTGTATGACAGCAGTTGTTGCGCCTCCGGCAGTCTGGCCGAGCATGATCTCCAGCCGGGTTACCGGTGCAACGAGGGTCTCTTTTAAAAACCCGAACTGCTTGTCCCAGATGATCTGGATACCCGAAAAGACCGAGGTGAAAAGGACGCTCATAGCAACCATACCCGGGATAAGGAACTGAATGTAATTCTCGCCAAGTCCCGGAAGATTGACCACGGAATTTAACCCAAAGCCAAGGAAGAGCAGGAAGAAAAGCGGCATCGCAATACTCCCGATGATCCTGCTCTTTGACCGGATGAACCGCTTCATGCTGCGAAGCCAGATCGTGTAGATGATGTCCATGATCTAGTGCCTCCCCATCTTCTTCATCTGCTGCCGCATGATCTCCGTGGTACTTGCTTCCTGTTCCCGGATGGTCTTTCCCGTGAAGGAAAGGAAAACATCCTCCAGGGTCGGCTTATGGATCGAAATCGAACTGATCGGGATCTGCCGGGCAACGATGAGCGTTACGATAGTACTGAGGTGTTGTTCCGCGTTCCGGAGGCTGATGACCACTTCACCTTCGTGCGTGTCCATGCGATTGATCCAGGGCTCTTTGAGGGTCTCAACGATCTTTGCCGTTTCCGGTGACTTGATAGTGATAACATCCCCACCAATCCCGTCCTTGAGATTTCCAGGAGTGTCGAGAGCAATGATCTTCCCGTGGTCGATGATGGCGACCCGGTTGCAGAGCCGGTCGGCCTCCTCCATGTAGTGCGTGGTTAGGATGATCGTGATCCCCTTCTCCCGGCTCAGGGTTGCAATATACTGCCAGAGGTGGTTGCGGGTCTGGGGGTCAAGGCCGAGAGTAGGTTCATCGAGGAAGAGGACCGAGGGATGATGGAGGAGCCCCCGGGCGATCTCAAGGCGCCGGCGCATCCCGCCAGAGAAGGTCTTGACGATATCGTCTTTCCGGTCAAAGAGCTCGACGAGTTTGAGGAGTTCATCGATCCGAAGGTTCCGTATATCCGAAGGGATGCGGTAGAGCCGGCCGTGAAAATCCATATTTTCCCATGCCGTGAGTTCTTCGTCAAGGCTCTGGTCCTGGAAGACAATCCCAATCGATCTCCTGACACCATCCTCATCGCGTTCGACATCGATGCCATTGACCATGGCAGTTCCCTCGCTCGGCTTGAGCATGGTAGCGAGCATGGAGAGGGTGGTTGTCTTGCCGGCGCCGTTTGGTCCCAGGAGACCGAAGATCTCGCCTTGGGCGATCTCAAAGGAAATGTGGTCCACGGCGACGAGATCGTTGAATCGCCGGGTTAAGTTTTCTACGTGGATTGCAATGGTCATGGTTACGTGATCCTGTGTAAGTCTTTGCGGCATTGTTCGAGTACTGCGATTACCTGTTTTTCTGTACCGGGGGGCATCTCATCAACGATTGCCCGGATATCAAAGAGGAGTCCTTTGACCGAATGTTCGCTCCCACCCATGATGGCAAGAATGAGGTTCTTGTACTGGATCATCTTCCGGTGGTGCTCCCGGCCCATCTCCCGGATGGTGGCGAGCGTGGTAAGCCCGTTCTGCGTAACGGCAAAGAGGGTCTTTGCCCGTTTCTCTGTTGCTGCACCTTTTATGAGCTCTTCTTTTTCGAGCTGTTTGAGCAGGGGGTAGATCGTACCCTTACTTGGCGCCCATATCCCGCCGGTCTTTTCTGCTATCTCCTTTAAGAGATCGTAGCCGGATTTCGGGCGCTCCTGCAATGCGTGGAGGATATAGAGTGCAAGAAAACTCCTCTCTTTCCCTTCATGTGGTGAAAACCTGAACAGGCTGGCCATAAAAATAGTCCACTTTCGTACTATCAATCAGGTTGTTGGGCATCTGATATAAGGGTTTGTCATGGGGCAGTAGAGGAAATCGTGAGGGAACACCCGTAGAGATAAAAAGTCCATTTCAGGCTCCTTTTGCCAATCGGACGAAACTCATTTTCGGGGCGGGTGAAATGGTGTCCTCGCATGTTTTAAATAGCGAGGATATCAGGTATTTTCGTAAAATAACCGATTATAAGAGGATTTGACCCTGCAATTTAGCGGGCTTACAGTGCCCTCTTTTTCGAGCATGTGAATATGCATGAGATTTCAGAGTTTTGCCATCCGGGATACCGTGGCGAGCGTCTTTTTTCTTTACGACGGTGATCGGGAGTTTATACGACATCCATCACTTCAACCTTGGAGATCTCGCGGCGGAGTGCCGGGGATTTTTTGTGCAACTCTTCCCGCTGCACTTCCAGAACAAGTTCTATTGCTTCTTTGATATTGGCAAGTGCTTCTTCACGAGTCTCTCCCTGGCTGATCGCGCCGGGGATCTCCACGCACTGGACCGTGAAGCCTCCCTCTTCCTGGGATTCAAGCACTACCGTATATTTCATAAAAAAACATTTTCCTTTGAGACTATACATTTTTTCTCTGGAAAGCAGAAATTTTTCCGATAAGGAAAGGACCGGGGGCTGAATCATCCTCTTCCGCCCGAAGGGATCCCCCCCCATCCCCCACTCCAAAATAAGAGCGGGGGTCCCCCTACCTCCTTGTCCAAACCCGGGCA
>JANYBK010000184.1 GCA_025360805.1 Methanomicrobiales archaeon | reverse complement strand
GTGAAGGTGGAGCAGGAATCTTCCATTCCTTTACCGGGCACTGTGGTTGTTTCCCGGTGTGAGCGGGTGACGGCTTATGTGGGGAAGTGTTCGGTGTGTGGGTTGGTGAGGGCTGAGTGGATTGACCGGGAGGCCGGGGTGAAGTTGTGCGAGCATTGTTACGGGAGGGGGGTAAGGGAGATGGCACGGGGGGTTGGGTGAGGTGGTGATCTCACCAGCCCTAGTCTTGCACAACAGCACGGAGCATTACACACCGTAGTACATCCTTGGTTAACAGAGACCGACTCAAGATCGATTCGCGCTGGCGTTCGCGGGTTCAAATATCCTCCTCACACTTTCCTAAAAACTTTTTTGATTTGCATATTAGGTTCAACCATCATCGAACCAAATATCTACCAGTATTCGCCAGTAGGAGCGAATGATCCTTGTGATTCAATCGATGCCGACAGTATACTTCATTTGATAGAGTATCGAACGTTAATATCATTCAAATAATTCCCAAAAAGTAAAATGATCCCTTGTAGTGGGGTAAATCTATGGAAAATGCATCTGAACCCAAGAAAAAATTTACGATTTCCGATCTTGGCGACTCAATACACATCATCCGAGTTGCAGAAATAATGTGCTTAAGTACGGAAACTGTCCGAAGTATGACTTGGGATAATCGAAAGAAAACCCCTTTTATCCAAGGTAATGAACTTTTTGGATATTACGATGGTTCAAACAAATTCTATATTAGAACAGATTCTATACGCGATTACTATGCATGTCATCATGAGAAAATGAGAGACTTTACCAAAGATAAGGGTCTGATCCGTGAGATGGAAGCTAACCTCCAAGAGTTAGATGAATATGTACGTAAGAGGAAGCAAGATCATACAACTCTGGAAAACAAAAAAATTGAAGCTTTTCAAAAAGTAGAGAAAAAACTCTGTATCCTTGGGATCAATGCACTCGGCCCTCTTCACCAAAATCGGGAATCCATTGTTGAAATTCTTAAGAGAAACGGGATCGTCCAAATACTGATACTCAACCCAGAATCAAAGGCTTTCAAAATGAGAGTAAATTTTGAAGAAGAACATAATAAGAAAATCTGTGGTAGATTGATCGCAGAATATCATGCATCCGTTGCCATTTGCAGAGACATTAAAAATTTTTCAGATAATTTGGGTACTTTTGAAGTGAAGGTTCATTCAGCAGATCCAATTATGTCAATAGTAATGATTTATCCAGAAAGTGTGGAATATGGACAATTGAATCAAAATATTTATCCAGAGGTATCCGGTTTACGAGGTTTGACCGGCAGAACATTGCCCCTAAAAAAGAGTGATGAAAAGGATATTATCCCTTTTAAAAGCCTGGTGGAGATGTTCTCAGATCTTTGGAAATCCGCCAAAATTGTTGAAACTACATAATTGCACTGCGACTTCATAGAAGTATAAAACTCTTTTCCAATTGTAGGTTTTTGATAAAAATTCTAAAATTTGCCTTGTAATATCCCCACTCGCGTGTATTAAGATCTAGGGCTGAGATGAGCAGACCTCGCCTCACCCTAAAAACGTAGCGCAAAATCCAATGATAATGCTGCTACAGGAGATCGTGTAAGCATGAGCCTGAAAACAGACTACCTACAAGGTGAAATGGATGGAGAAAAATCCAAAAGTGATTCTGTTCTGAGCAAACTCATGGGAACGGATCACTACAATCCGCCCAGTGACTCTGACCGATCGGAAGCCTATAAGATGGGGCACCGTGAGGGGAGAAAATAATCTCTAAATTTTTTGGTGGTGTTGTTATGAAGAAACTGATGGTGTTCGTTGATAACGCGTATCTAGTCCACGAAGCAAGAAGACTGGGGATAAAACTCAGTCACAAGAAATTGGTAAATTTCTTGTCCAACCAGGCATTCATACCATACGACATAACGAGAGCAATTCTCTATTGTTCTATTGACAGGTCTGTGCCTGATGATCAAATTGAATGTATGGAAAATCTCTATGACACAATCAACCGATTCCCGAATTTTGAGGTCAAGAAATTTTATTTAAAGCTGATCTACGGGGATAAAGGGCAGATAGAGAAAAAGGTTGAGAAAGGAGTCGATGTCGCACTTGCCACAGATCTGGTTGCGTATGCGCATTTAAATGCATATGACGTTGCGATAGTATGCTCTGGAGATGAAGATTTCATACCCTGTATCGAGCATGTAAAGAATATTGGCAAAGAGGTCTACGTTGCCAGTTGTGAGGAGTCTTCCTCCGTATCACTGATTGATGCATCCCTTGGATGGGTCTCTCTTACAAAAAATGCATTACAACTTGGGGAGCTATACTCTCAATCTTACCCAAATAACTATAACAGAGTCTTTGTAAGAGAAAATACTCCCGTGGTTGCTGCCGTAGGTGTGAAAGGCAACTAGTCGGACGAATCAATCTCCTTTTTCATTTTTCCCACATATTTCTATAAATTTTTTTACATTTCCCTCAACATTTGCCTGCGCCCAAAAACACCAACACGTCCACGTCACTATCCGTACGATGTTTCCGTTCAGGAATGAATTTGCCTGAAGCAATCAGGTCCGTTGGGTCAAGACCCAATATGTTGGGTCAGGTAGGGACAATATCTTCTACCACGGATTAGACGTGTTTTTAAAAATTATTAGACTCAAGTCTAGTGCGATTGGACTTAAAGTCTAATCAGGTCTTCACATCCCCCGGTAAAAAAAGATGCAGCGCGAGGGCAATTATGTGCGGAGAAATGTGCGCCTGCATCGACCTCCTCATTTGCATCTGACCCAGAATTATGGGTCATTACACGAATCTGTTGGGTCTAGACCCAATATATTGGGTCACTGTCGATCCGCGAGCACATAAATTACCCGGCGTGGGGATTTCTTCACCGGTAGTAAAACCCCCGAACGTACCATCCGCTCAATAATCCGCCGTGATTGGTCACGCGTAATGTGAATGGTCTGTGCCAGTTCATCGCGACTTATCTGACCATGAGCGCGAACGTACTCAAGAATAATTTTCTCCTGAACAGAGGGATCATTCCCATGAATCCGGATATAGAGATCCACCCCAAACAAGGTACGGAAGATTTCACCGATCAGGGTATATCGTAACGGCTTCTGATCACCCAAAACGACAAGAATTCCCCGTTCAATAAGATGTTCAAGAACCCGCTCAGCAGGGTATTGACTCTTCTGGATAAGCCGGCGGGCTTCCTCCGCGTCAAGATCAGGTTGGCAGGAGAGTGTAGTGATGATGAGAAGTTCATCAAGGTCGAACGAGTGTCCTTCCCGTTCAGCCTCAAAAATAAATTTCACATACTCCCGCAAAGCCGGGGGTGAAGAGAGCACAAGCCTTACCGCAGTGTCGTCACTCCGGGAATAATCCGGTGCAGGGCGTCCGTACCATAACTGGCCCAGGTAGATCTTGTCCACTCCCCTTCCGGTCTTTTCGATCAGGCCAATCCTTTTGAACGCTTCGGCAAGACGTTCGTTTCGTGGTCGTGGTTCATGAACAAGAATATTATCAGGAGTTATCCCCATTGGGAACCCGCCGGGATTCGTTATGAGGAGGTGATCATGATACCACTGGATGAACACTGCACCCATGCGGGAATAATCACGGTGGAGTAAAGTATTATTCACGGCCTCTCTGAACGCATCGCGATGATATGCGGGAATTGGCATGCGGTACATTCCAATCATAATCTCGTCCTCCTCAAGACGTGCCAGAAACCGGGACTCTGCCTCTTCAATGAGGCGAACCAGGGGGCTTATGAGATCATCATTGACCCGCACCTTGCCGGCCTTGTCGAGAACCTGAAAATGAAGCATGTGCGTGGGAATGAATTTTCGTATGGCCTCATCCGTTCCCAGCAATAAAATCCCGGCAACGTTTGGAACAAGTCTGTCACCCTGCGTCTCCACAAGCCGGAGCGCCTTGACAAGATCCGTATCGGAAAGCTCAAGCAGGGATTGATCCCCATGACGACTTTGTATCGTCTGCCTAAGCCGCTCAAACTCCAGAGGGTTAAGATCTTCAAACGAGGTATTCTCAAGGAGCTGTGCGGAAAAATCAAGCAGCCCCAGATCTGTCCGACGGGATCGCTGCTCGTGAGGATAGAATGGAACGCTTGCAGGCTTGCCATCTGAAACGGTAATCCGATGGAGCACTTTACCACTTGCCGTAGCGCAGATTTCCAAATACGTATCTACACAATCACGTCGCCAAGAACTGTGTTTACAAGAGAGACCCTGGTATTGATGCGGGGTTGGGTATTATTGAATATCGCTGCCTTTAATTTGTTGACATCGGTTGATTTACCGTGACGTGGACGCGAGCCGGTGATGGTCTTGTCATCCTCGACACCGATCAGCAGCATACCTCCATTGGTATTTGCCAGAGCCACGATCTCATCATAGATTTCTTTGTCTGTGAACTCCCGGCGTGAATCCGATTTGAATTCCCGTTCAAGGGATTCACCCTGTGCGATCAATGTCTCCAGTGCTGCGGTTTCCATTAGTTCATTGCCCCCAGTATTTTATCTGCCCCAATATGGTAATGCTCAACCTTTACAAGCCATCGCCATCCGGGCCGGGCGGGTTTCTGCGGGGAACCCGGAGACCCCACTAATAATTAATCATGGTCTCTGAATCAAAAAAGGTTTAGGCATTTGTATTTTGGAAAAAATTAACTCTTCAGCAAAACCTAAACACACAATTTCCTCATTTTTCCCCCATAAAATTCCTCATCCCCAAATCATTCTCACTCATCATCAAGTCACGCTTATATCACTGTGAGTAATATGAGACTATAGCCCGAGGGCCCAAGGGTAGGAGAAAATCAATGGCAGATTTCGTACAGAACTCAGAAACCAAAAGCGCGGTTCGCACACTCGCGAATCCGATTGCAGACGTTACAACGTTCAACTCAATCGTCCAGTCGGTCATCACCGACAACACGTTTGCATGTGTATCGTATATGACTGCCGGTGTAACTCACGACCCGGTCGAAAAGACCCGGGAAAGCTACACGGTGAAGCTCGTCTACCAGAACGCCGAAGCAAAAACCGTTGGCAGCCTGTCGGACAAGTACAGCACCATTGCCGGCTTCAACGCAGGCGCAACCGCACTGCTCGCCAGTGCCCCCGTCACCGCTGCACATGGCGGCACTGCCGCCCGTGACCTCGACAACGAAACGTACAGTGCGACCATCAGGTGTCACGACACAAACGGCGAACTGTTCAATATAACTTTCAGCCGCGGGCGGTTGTCACTCACTTCATACACGGATGAAGCCATCCGGACGAAGGTCGAGACCTGGGCAGACACCGTGGCGGCCCTCGCCTAGATTCACAAGGACGAAAAGACTCCGGAGGGAGGAGACCCTCCTTTTGGTCCCCTCTCTTTTTGGTCCTCTCGTCTTTGTGCGGAGGACCGTTATGGAAATTGAAACTTTAGGGATTGTGCTCGGAGCTGTGCTTCCGATTTATCCCGTACTGTTTACGATCCACCAGAAGATCGGTAAATATGATGAGATCGTCGAGGAGTTCAAGAAACTCCGGGCGGAACACGAGAATCACAAGGAGAACTATCATGCAATCTGAAATCACAAGGCAGCCGGTCGCTACGGTGACCGGTCTGTACCGGGGAACGTTCGGAGGGCTTGAGCCGCTGACCGTGGATAAGCCGCTAACACGGGACGAAGTGCGCCGCAACCCCCTCTTCTACGAACTGGACCTGCGCCCGGAGGAGGGTGATGAGAATCTGATCATTGATGTGATCTATGACAACCTCGCACCTATTCGGTTACAGGACCTGCGCCGGGGAACGGATATTCCGCGAGGTGTCCGGTTCTGGCCGGACTGGTTTAACATTCCCCCGTATGAGGAGATGCACGACATTGACAATCGCCGGGTTTATCCACGTGCCGCCGGTATCCACACGGTCCAGATCCGGACCGGTCGGCGCAAGTTTGCCCAGATGGGCCGGGTCCGGGACTTCAGCCCGGAGAATGGCGGGTACACAAGCCCGGTCTTTGAGATCCGGATTGCGGAGAGTGCTGATGTTCGAGAATGAGTTGCAGACCCGGGCCGCGATATGCGGGACCGGTGTTCTACTCGGGCTTGTCTTTGTGCTGGTCCATCTTCCCCTTATTCTTCTGGTTGTACCGGTTGCAGTACTTTTTCTCGGTCTCATTGCGGACCCGGAGGAGACGCACGCGGTTTGGTATGGGATGCTGAATACATTTGGCATCTTTGATTTTTCTGCGCTGACGGATGCGGAACGGATCAACTACGCACAGAAAAAACATTATTTCTGGTTTGGCGAGGTGGGGATGGCAGCGATGCTGGCCGGTGTGTTTGTAGTCCCGATCGGGATCTTCCTTGCGGGTCGGACCGAGATCTCGCTGGCGTTCATCAGCGCTGCGATTTTGTTCCTGCCGCTGTTTGTTTTTCTTCCGAAGCTGATTCAACGCGGGCTGCATGCTGATGTGGACGCTGTGATCGAAGCGTTTGGGAAGAATGAGCAGGTGAAGAAAGTTTTCTGGTCCTTGTTCGTGGTGATGGCCGGGCTCGTGCTGGCAAAAGTTCTAGACCCGGTCTCGGTGCAGCAGGTTGTCGGGGTTATTGGTTCGTCCGGACCGTGAACCGGGGGGTGAGATTTCTTCCCTGTTTCACTCCTTTTGCTCTTCGTTTTTTGTTTACTTTTGTCGGCTGATAACCGTCTGATTCAGGTGTTGTCTAAGTGGGGGAAAACAAGCCCAATTTGGGCTCCGATTGCCGGGTTTTGTTCCGGAAATCCCCTTCTAAAACCGTTCGGTTCCGGAATGTGAGAATAAGTGCCTTAATCACGCCCTGTTTGCCAAAATACGGCTGTATTGGGCTTTAAAAACGAAGGCCCTAAAAGGCCCTTTAAAGCACGTTTGGTTTTACCCGGTGGTTTACCCGTTTGGGGGGAGATCTGCCCTGCAAAGGGTCATTAGCGAGGTCATTTTTCCCGGGGTGGTCTGAAAAATGGGGTTTTGGGTAGAAATAAGAGGGAGCCGGTCGCGGAGCGGGGGCGAGCACGGCGAAGCTGTGCGAAGCGTGCGACGTGGGCGGCGATTAACAGGCTGACAAAATACAATTGCACCAGGACCTTTTTGCTGACATGAAGATCGGTCGGTCATGTTCGTCTCCACGGGCTCACGCCCGTTCCGCTCACATCACCTCCCTTGTTTTCCCGGAGTTGTCCTGTTGAGAGACAGTACGCCCACGGCTTGTCGCTCCGCTCTGTCGCCGTCGGCTGCTCTCGCACGCTCCTCACACCATGCTGCGCATCGTGTTCGTCGCTGTTGATCGGGCTCAAGACTAACGCTCCGTGACGCACCCACCCCGACCTCGCGCTGATGCACTCGCCCGAAGTGAATGCGGTCCGCTGGGCCACAGGACCCGCCACCCATGCTTTGCTCGCTTATGGATCCAGGCCTTGTAAAAACAGTCCAGCTGCACAGATAACACCAAAACGGCACTTTGTATCATTTCATTCACCATCGGTCGTGAGATCCGCTGTTAAAAGTGCCTTGGCAGGGCTCCATTTTCATTGCAGAACATTGTCACAACCACAACTGGTGGAGCAGCTATCATATGGGGTATCAAATCACTGGACCATGCTGGACGCACCCATCATTTTTTATGAGTTCAAGCCACCACATCGCAACAGCCCGATTTGCCGTGGTAAATACTCTACCCTTATGTTACAACCAATTCAGATCTCACAATTGGTAACGTGTGTAGAGTCGCATTTCCAAATCCATTATGTGTTGCTGTGTTGTACAAATCGCAAATCCGGTCAGCGATTGTCCAACTGAGCCCGCACTCTGGCGGGATTACCTCATACAACTCCTCTACCGAAATTAACAATCATCTGATAGAACATGACGCACCCAATATGGATTGATGGTTGAGTTACGACATGCAAGCCATTGTGTATATAAAATTCGATATCATCTGGTGTTGTGTGTAAAATATCGGAAGTGCCTTCTTTCAGAACCAAAACGAATTGAGTATTTGAAAACCCTCTGTAACGAAATTGCCGCACGATATCGGTTTGAATTTGACACAATAGGGACAGATGGGGATCATTTACACATTTTTGTTGGAGCTGAACCAAAATATTCCCCGTCAAGACTTATACAGATAATCAAAAGCATTACTGCTCGTGAAATGTTTAAAGCATTTCCAGAATTACGTAAATCTTTATGGGGAGGTGAATTTTGGAGTGATGGGGGTTACGTGGGAACGGTTGGTGATGGAGTTACTGCGGATATTATAAGAAATTATATTGAAACACAAGGAAAACCTGAAGAAAAAGAACAATATCCACAAATGAGGTTGTTTCAATTTGTCGAATAGTGGATGGAAAAACCTACACCTATTTAGGGGAAAAGTCTGGCGGCGGTGCGAATCATGCCCCGCTGCTTGCAGCGGGGTGCACCGACGCAATTTGACCTAACTTCTGTTTCTCTCGGGAACATTCGGCGCGATAGGGCAAGCCACCTGATTTGGTTGCGGCATTCTCTCGGATCTTTATGCCGGAATTGATGTGGTCTTTTTCAAGACGGTTGAAAATACCTTTCTGATCATAGGCTCCGTCTGCAAGAACCTGAGTAATGGGTTGGTCCCCGGCCGCCTCTTGGGCCTGATCAAGAAGTGCTGGGAAAACTTCACCGTCGCTAAAGTGTTTGTTGGTAATCTCAATACCAAGGAGATCCTTACTCTTCACATCAACGATAATGTGAGCTTTAATCCATCCCCGGTGAACCCTCCACATCTCTCTCATCCATTCACCCCGGTTGGTCACCTTAATCCCGGTACTGTCAACTGCAACCACAAGATCATCACCCTGATCATGGATCTCCAGGAGAACTATTTGCATCCGCTGAATGCGCCGAAACAGCGTGGTGTAATCGGCTGACTGTAAACCGGGAAGCACCTTTGATAATGCGATGGTAAACCCTTCCATCTGGCGATAGGGCATCTGGAATATGCTGTGGATGCAGGCCATCCACTGAATGAACTGGCCGGGATAGATGAACGGATGACCGCGTTTCCCCGTGTTCAAATGACCCACTAATTGATCCCACTGTTCGACAAATTCCAGCGACAGATACAGCGTTCCACGCTTGACCAGCTGCTCATTGTATTCCCGCCAATCCCTCGTATCCCTATACGGTTTGCCCCAGCGCTCCAGTTTGGCTATCAGATTATTTTTTCGATCTCTTACCGGATAAATCTAGGTCTCGGGAAGCTCGGTTCTGGGTTTATGCAACACAGCATCTGGAAGGATATAGATTTGACCTATACGGAAACCGTTTTCGATTTTCATAACTTTTTTTGTCTTTGCTGAACACTGATATATTGGAACATAAACACTTTGTCAGATATTCCGGAACATTTCATTTGCAGTGACAGATATTCTTTAGCCGGATACATTCAGATGCAATTAATACTGATGCCGCACGAGGTGTAATACTATGAAAAAGAACCTGCTGATGTGGGATGAAACACTTTTTCGCGACCCTGAAGTGCTGGAGATTGATTACGTCCCAGAGCAGTTCGAGTTTCGTGATGCCCAGATGCGGGAACTCGCGTTCCAGATCCGACCTGCCCTTCGCGGAGGACGGCCGTTAAACACTGTCTGCAAGGGTCTGCCAGGCACCGGAAAGACAACAAGTGTCAGGAAACTATTTGCCGAGATCGAAGAAACAACAAAAAAACTCGTACCGGTTTACATCAACTGCCAGATCGATAACACTAAGTTTGCCATCATCTCGCAGATCTATAAAAAACTCGCCGGTCATCTCCCCCCGTCATCCGGCACTTCGTTCAAGCAGGTGTTCGATGCGATTGCACGGATTTTAATCAAAGATGAGATCGTGTTGCTCGTAGCGCTCGATGATGCAAACTACCTCCTGTATGAAAACGAGATCAACAATGTGCTCTACACCCTGCTCCGCTCCCACGAGGCCTACGAAGGCACTCGTATCGGAGTGATCGTAATTATCAGCGATATGGATGTTGACCTGTCGCGGGCAATCGATGCGCGTGTTGCCTCGGTTTTCCTCCCCACAGAGATTTATTTCCCTCCTTATGGTGATGCTGAAGTTCAGGAGATCATGGGAGCAAGAGTGATGCAGGGGTTGTTCACCGGTGTGCTCAGCGACGATCTTCTCAACATTGTAGTTAAACAGACCCTCGCCTGCGGAGATCTCCGGGTGGGCATTGATCTCCTTAAGCGGGCTACGCTCAGTGCCGAGCGCGCTGCCCGGCGCAGTATTGAACGTGAGGATATCTGCGGGGCGTACGAGATCTCGAAGTACCTGCATCTCTCATACACTGTGAAGACTTTAAAAGACGATGAGCGGCAGATCCTTAAATTCTTTGCAGAGAGAAGCCTTAAGGAATCTGAGATGAATGCAGGTGAAGTTTACAAATCCATCAAGGAATCGGTCTCTATTGGTTACACCCGTTTCTATGAGATTGTAAAAAAGATGGATGCGCTGCGTCTTATAAATCTCCAGTATCGTGAGGGAAAGGGCAGGACCCGGATTATCACTCTCCGTTACGAGCCGGCAAAGGTGCTTGAATACCTTTCTTAAACTCCGGATCATTTTAAAAAATATTATCTATTCCCAAATCCTCTTTTATGATACATAGGGGTTTTTTCGATGCTGAGTGTAAACGAACTGGGACTGGAAATTTTTGATAATCTGGCTGATCTGGCTGAAGAATTCAACGCCTGCTATCATGAACTCGATAACGGGGCACGGATAGTTGACTGTGGTGTAAGTGTACGCGGCGGCTATGCAGCCGGCAGGGCATTTACTGAGATCTGCATGGGCGGTCTTGGCGAAGTGAATTTCCGCATGGGACACATTAAGGAGTTCCCTATGCCCTTTGTAGATGTTACCACTGACTTTCCGTCGATCTCCTGCCTTGGTGCGCAGAAAGCTGGCTGGACTGTCAAGGTGGGCAACTACTTTGCCATGGGCAGCGGCCCTGCACGGGCGCTTTCCTTAAAGCCAAAGCACACCTTCGAAGTCATTGAATACGAAGATGATTACGACAGTGCAGTGATTTGTCTCGAGAGCGACCACCTGCCCAATGCAGAGGTCATGCAAAAGATTGCCGATGAATGTCACATCGATGTGGCTAATGTCTGTGCAGTTGTTGCGCCCACATCCTCGATGGTCGGCTCGATCCAGGTGTCCGGTCGTTGCGTCGAGACTGCGATCTACAAACTCAATGAGCTCGGATTTGACACAAGAAAGATTATTGCCGCTATGGGAACCGCACCCATCCCACCGGTGCGTGGAGCCAAGCTTGCCATGGGAGTCACCAACGATGCCACAATCTACCACGGCCGGATAAACCTCACAATGAATGCACCCGAGATTAAAGATTATCTCGCGAAGATCCCGAGCAGCAGTTCCAAGGGATACGGCAAACCATTCAACGACATCTTCAAAGAAGCCGGGTATGATTTCTACAAGATCGATACCTCGCTCTTCTCACCAGCAGAAGTGATCATTAATGAGCTCTCAACGGGTTCTGTCTACCATGTTGGTGCAGTGAACCCTGATGTTACGCTGAAGTCATTCGGGCTGCAGTAAGGTAATCTCTCTTTTTTTTGTTTGCAATTTTCTTGTAAGAGACCCCGGAAAAAGGGATACCATTGTATGAGCCTTTCCACATATAGAAAAACCCGGTAACTTGGTTAAAGGAGGGATACAGATGAGCGTCAAAACATTACACCAGATTCAGCAGGAGGGACTTGATGTAATGTTCGAAAAACTTGGAACGGACGATGCGATCCGGCTCCTACGGATCTATGAACCGGGAAGGGTGACTGGACAAAAGACCGGAAAAATATCTTGAAAACGATCCCGATAAAATTCTCAAACGTATCATGGAGCGAAGGAAAAAATTACCCGCTCTATGAATGTCTTCTCCTATTTTCCCATTATAATTATTTCTCCACGTGCCCTATTTGAATTATACAACTTAGCCGCCCCTCAGATATTGCCTGCAATGATTGCATGGTTGCGCTCATCACATAGATGTTTGACCTGAATAGGAAAGAACGATCACAGAAAATCCTGAAAAAATTTTCAGGGCGTGCAAAAAAAAATCTGGAAAACTTTTCGGAAATTTTTTACAAATATTCACCCGCAAATCAGAATTATTCCCAACAGCCCAAAAACCTGATAAATCCTCAAATAGCACCAAATTCTCCGACGTTATCGTGATAGGGGGCTACCAATGGCATTTGGAGGCCGCTTCTCTCAAAAAACAACCTGAAATATGTGTCAAAAAAAGTGACCCACAGAACGCCGCTAAATTGCAGGATCAAATTGCGATTAAACGGGCTATTTTGGAGAAATAACCTTTTAAACCCGTTATTTTTTTAGCGGTGGACACCCCATCTAAAAAATCCGAAAACTGGATCAGAAAAAAAGCAATCGGAGCCCGAATTGAGCCCGGAATATCTCATGTACCGGGCATCCGGATACCCCCTCACAATACCTGGATTTCGGAGTAGTCTGATGTATTCCGGACCCCCAGTTCATGCAAATACTCTAAAAGTTTTCGATCAAATGGGGGTTTCGTGCCCGATCCATGGATTATATCATCGGAAAGCCGATCGGCAATCTAAAAGGTACCATTAGGGATCATTTTAAGCCAATATATGGAAGTATTTTTCCTGTAATCGCCCAAAAATCGCGTATTTTCAAAAACCCGTGTTTCAAATCCCATTTTTTGAGAATATATTCGACCCCCGGAGAAACGCTAAAAATCAAATAAGCCGATTTCAGGAGTATATTGGCAAACGGAGCCCATTCTAAAAAAGGGGTGTTTCATGCTCTTCACGGGATTAAGGAGAGGTAATGGAATACGCCCCAGGTATTTGGTGCCTTCCCTCGCGGGTCGCTGTACTGCAAAATCGTCGGCTCTTTTTGTGGCGCACTCCCGTCAGGAATCCGGCAAAGTATCGCTTTGTCCCCTCAATGTAGAATTCTTTCCAGTGATACCGGTCTGTAGAACTATAAGGGTGATAAAAAATTTTCTGCCATGATCGTTGTCGGTGTTATGCGGCGTATGCTTGTTGGATTGCCAGTAGGGGTTTTGATTATTATGGTGATCACCTGATTGGGAACAATTGGTGCCTTAGGATTTACGCGAATGACAAACTGCTCTTCATATTCAATTCGGTTATTGGGATTACCCAGCTCTTTTTGTACAGAGAGAATCCCCCATTCACCCGGGGGAGGATCACTTCGGAAACCCGCTACGGGTGAGAGGGTTTCAGTCCGGATAGCATCCGCATATACGATGACCACTTTTTCCATATCAAGGGTTTTTATATCGGGCGCAAGTCCTACAGTAAACGTGATAGTATCGATTGTACCCCGCGGTATGCCCAGTCCGGTCACGTCTCCAAAAACCTGTAACACCTGACCGGGTTGCAGGTTGCCCTGAGGATTTATTGCAGGTACTAGAGGTGGTGTGTCCTCTCCAAGACATCCGGTCGCAAAAATACCAGATATCAGCACGAGAGTTAAGAAAGTAAAATGCCACTTTTCCATGGATTGTCCTGTCATCTGGTGTAGAGAAATGTTGTGTGGGTACTTAAAAAAGCAATTGTATCTGTTAAAAATAGTGTTGGATGAAATATCGTCTGGTTACAATGTTGTAAGTTGTATCATTAGTGATCGGTGAAAAGAAAAAAGCGGAGAGTGAGGAAGAAAATTAATGACAGGATTTTTTTTTAAATCGTGTCCCGATGAGAAAAACTATGACACTTTTATTCGATCGTGCCGTCAAGATTTTTTCCACAGTCTCATAGGTTCCATACCTTGAAGTGAACAGTAAGCGATATTTATTCAGAATATTATGAATGCGACCCCATTGGACAAACAATCGCTTGACCGGCTCAAAGAAAAGACTGCCCGGCTATCAGTTCTGTCCAACACCTGTCTGGTACTGATGAAATTTGTGGTCGGATTTGCAATAGGTTCGGTCAGCATTATTTCTGAAGCGATCCACTCATCTATGGACCTGATCGCTGCAGTGATTGCTTTTTTTTCGGTGCGGAAATCTGCAGAGCCCCCGGATGCTGCACATTTATTCGGGCACGGTAAGTTTGAGGATATCTCGGGTCTTATTGAAGCCCTTCTCATCTTTGTCGCAGCCATCCTGATCATCTGGGAAGCCGTATCAAAACTGCTGGGAGAACCCTCCGAGCACTTCACTCCGGAACTGCTCATTTATGGTATCGCCGTTATGGGGATCTCGGCTCTCGTCAACTGGTTTGTCTCGCAACGGCTCATGAAGGTGGCAAAACAATCCGAGTCCATTGCGCTCGAAAGCGATGCATGGCACCTGCGGACCGATGTGTATACTTCAGTCGGCGTGATGGTTGGACTCGTCCTGATTAAGTTAACCGGCATTGCCGTCTTCGACTCGCTCTTTGCGCTCGGTGTCGCAGTTGTGATCATGAAGGCAGCATACGATCTCACGGTCCGCTCGTTTGCCGATCTGATCGACCACAGCCTGCCGAAGGAAGATAACAAACGCATCGAGGAGATCATATGCGAACATGCCAGTATTTATGCAGGGTTCCACGACATCAAGACCCGTCGTTCTGGCCCGGAGATTTTTATCGAATTCCATCTGGTGATGCCCGGGGCACTAACTGTGATAGAGTCCCATGATCTGGCGGACCATCTGGAATCCGATCTCAAGACTGAGTATCCACGGGCGAATATTACTATTCACATCGAGCCATGCAATGAAGGCTGCACACGGTGTGGTTCGTTCTGTACATTTTATACAAAGACAAACGGGACAAATCTGCCCACTGAAAAAAATTAAATCCCTCTATCTACTCTTTTTTTTAAGCACATAAAAGATTATTCTGACCGCTTCATTATCAGCAGGAAGGGCAACAATAAGGCAATTGCAATGATTATCCAGAAGTTGCCAAAGAGATAGAGCAACTGTTCGCGCCACTGGTCATAAAATCTTATCTCAAACGTCCGGATTTTGCTCCATTGGATGAGTGTAGTATTATCAGCAAATCGAGTGATGTTGGCACCCTGGCTTATGCTGGCGAGCAGGGGATTTCGCACATCCAGTTCTGCCGGGAGCATTACACTCACATTATACATATTGTCGTATCCTGCCTGCAGGGTGTTATCCTTGAGCGGGGCGATGTAGGATACGGTATAGTTGCCACGTAAAAACGTGATCGCCGGTGGTTTTCCCAAATCTTGACTCCAGTTGAACTTGCACGATGGGGAACAGTTCCCGGACAGCTGTACGTTGCCAACATTGATGCCAACTTTCTCTCCCAAAAAACCGACTCCGGCAAACTCATACCGGTTTGCATCAGTAATCTCAACAGAAGCATTGTATGCAGTACCATTGGAATAGATCTGGTAATCTGCCGATAGTGCACCCGCAGCCGGAAATACCGCAAGCAGAATTACAAGTGCAGCGCAGAGAGCAGCGAGGGCAGATCGGCGTCGATCTCGGTTGGGGGTTCGCATTGTTTGATCACCGTATCCGGATCCTTTAGCAGATGTCCGGTTACTACGCAGACGATCTTCTCGTTCCGGTCAATCATTTCCATCTCTACTAATTTTCTTATACCGGCAACTGATGCTGCTGATGCGGGTTCGACTCCGATACCCTCTTTGCGGGCGAGATCGCGCTGCATACGCAGGATCTCTTCATCGGTTACGGTCTCAGCAAGCCCACCGGTCATACGGATTGCCGTCAGGGCCTTTTCTGCATTGACCGGCGCTCCGATTCTTATGGCAGTTGCGATGGTTTCGGGATTTGCCTCGGGTATTACTACAGGCAGGTTCTCCCGGATAGCCCGGACAATCGGGCTTGACCCATGTGCCTGTATGCCGGTCATCATTGGCAGCCGGTCGATGAACCCTAGTTCCTGCAACTCCAGAAATCCTTTGTACACTGCCGAGATATTGCCGGCATTTCCGACCGGAAGCACAAACCGGTCTGGTATTTCACCGAGCTGGTCGAGGGCTTCAAACCCGATGGTCTTCTGGCCTTCCAGCCGGTAGGGGTTGATGGAATTGAGCAGGTACAGTCCATGGGACAGGCAGAGATCGTGAACCATCTCAAGCGCACGATCGAAGTTGCCACGGATGGAGATGACTTTTGCGCCGTGCATCAGTGCCTGTGCAACTTTTCCTACCGCAACTTTTCCCGCAGGAAGCAGCACTACGGCAGGGATACCCGCTTTTGCTGCATACACTGCAAGGCTTGCGGATGTATTACCAGTACTTGCACAGGCCACACTCTTCTTGCCGAGCTGGATGGCCATCGATACGCCGACCGTCATGCCCCGGTCCTTGAACGAACCGGAGGGGTTCATGCCCTCGTGTTTCGCATACAGGTGGGGCAGTCCCATCTCTGCTCCAAGTTTTTTCAAGTGATAGAGGGGAGTACCGCCTTCATGCAGGGTTATGGGTTTAATTGTGACCGGCAGCAGTTCTTTATAGCGCCAGACCGAGAGCGGTCGCTTATTCCATGCAGCTCTCGTAACAGAAATTTCGTCCAGCGGGTATTTCACTGCGAGCAGATGGCCGCATTTTGTACAATTATAGAGGATCTCGTCAGCGGGATAGGTGGCTCCACAGTTGACGCACACGAGATGATACATGGAATAGTGTTGATCTGCCAGATACATATAGGCGTGCGGTTTCACCGAACCTTTTGTTAAGAAACATCTATACAGATCATTTTTCTGTCAGAAGGGAATGGTAGAGAGCATCCTTACGGTCGTTCTCAATAGGGAGAGCTGATCGGGCTGCGTCAATCTCTGTCGGATCGAGATCCATAAAGAGCAGTTGCTCGGCTTCATTCGCATGACTGATGATAGTGCCGTGCGGATCAACTGCCAAGGATGAGCCGGAATAGCGGTCAACTGGTGTAGTACCTGTCGTATTCACACCAATCACATACATCTGGTTCTCTGCGGCCCGCGCCTGTATAAAGAGTTCCCAGTGCCGGATGCGACTCGCTGGCCATGCTGCCGGGACAAATACCACTTGTACTCCTCTCTGTGCATATACCCGGAAGAGTGCCGGGAACCGGAGATCATAACAGATCGCAAGTCCGCAGGTGAGCGGACCTAGTGAGAAAATCCCCAGATTTATTCCCGGGATAAAATTCTCGTCTTCCTTTGCAGGGGAAAATAAGTGAATTTTCGAATACGTGGAAATAATCCTGCCATCGTTTCCGATCGTAACGGCTGAATTTTTTGGATGCGGGGATGCTGCTTCACGCAGCGATCCTATTACTGCGATCCTGTTCGCTTTTGCAGAGGTTTGCAGCCGGGTGATAATGGATCCAGTTAAATCCTGCACATTTTTTCCGGATAATGGATCCCAACCTGTAGCAAACTGCTCGGGGAAACAAATCAACTGCGCGCCGCACCTTGCCGCATGAGCAATGAACATGTCCGCTTTTTCCAGGTTTTTTTCAGGTTCCTCCCAGAAACTGGAGATTTGGGCAATACACACCCGGACATTTCCCTCTGGATCCGAAATAGGATCATTACTACCCGGCATTTGCCTCCTGGTCCCCGTAGATGATCAGGATTGCACTCATAACAATCAACAGTGCCGTGGTTATCAGGAGATATGGGGCAATACCTATAGAAATTCCTAAAAGCAGTGCTGCAATGATGGTACCTGCAACCGTTATGCTGCAACCTATCAATACGAGACCAACCGATGTAAGATTCCAGTTATCCATATTTCTCCTTATATGAAGCAGAGGAAATGCGGGAGCCTTATACCATTGATCACAAACTCAACCGCAATAGCGATATGCAGCATCCTCATCATATGGTTGATTAGCGCTGTATTTCCTCTTTTCAGATTATTAGTAAGGATATATTCTGAATTTTGCATCATATAATTGTTGAGCACAATCCAAATGACCATCGATATTAGAACATTTCAATGACCACAAGGATACAGGAAAAAAATGGCAGAGCCAATTTTCAAAAAAAAAATTAGTATTCGTATATAACAGATTCATCAATCCGTGTATACGTGAAGAGTTCGGCTGGTTTGAAGTGGATCGCAATTTCGATTGCGGCACTTTCGGGTGCATCTGAAGCGTGGATAACATTCCGGCCGATATCGATACCGAAATCGCCACGGACCGTTCCTGGCATTGCTTCCTGCGGATTCGTTGCACCGATCACTTTACGGACAATTGCCACAACATTCCTGCCTTCCCATACCATGAGGAAACATGGTCCCCCCATGATATATTTCTTTAATGAGGGAAAGAAGGGTTTTGAAAGGTGTTCCTTGTACTGTTCCGTCACTCTTGGTTCAGGAAGAACCTCAAAGCGGGCGGCAACAAGTTTCAATCCTTTTGCTTCAAGCCTGGAAACAATCTCCCCTACAAGACCGCGCTGGACTCCGTCGGGTTTTATCATGACAAATGAGCGATCCATGGATGCTCACTTCTTGCCAAGTGCTTTCTTGCCGGCAGCAGTCCACTCAACACGGCGGGGAACTCTCCCGAGCTTGTGGTTGTTCTGGCACTTCGAGCTGCAGAAATACATGACTGACCCGTCCTTTTTGACATACATTTTGCCGGTGCCGGGTTCAACCGGACCCCCGCAGAAAGTGCAGACATTCCGTTCTACCATTGCTTACCGCCTCGACATTTTCTTTGCTTCGCGCTCGGTCTCTAGGAGCATAAGGACATCCCCTTCACGGATTGGACCGACCGTATTGCGGGTGATGATCCTGCCCTTGTTGTTGCCGTCGAGGATCCGGCATTTAACCTGCATTGCCTCACCGTGCATGCCGGTTGAACCAATGACCTCGATCACTTCGGCTGGCGTTGCATCTTCTGCCATAGTGATATCCTCACGCCTTCAGCGCGGTCAGCTGCTTTGCAAGGTCGTCGATCGTTTCTTTTGCCTTGCCGGGCTTTACGATTGCCGCTGCTGCCGATCCGACATCAAGACCACTTGCAGCACCGACATCATTTTGTTTGTTGATGAAGATGTAGGGTATCTTCTTCTCTTCGCAGAGTGGAGCAAGGTGCATAACGATCTCTTCTGGTTCGACATCTGCACCAATAAGGACAAGTGCTGCGATACCGCGCTCGATGGCTTTGGTTGCCTCGTTGGAACCTTTCTTAATCTTACCGGTGTCTCGCGCAACTTCAAGGGCTTCAAGAGCCTTGTTCTGAAGCTCTTCTGGAGCTATTGTTTTAACGTAGCCTTTTGACATAACTCACCTCATTCAGGAGTAGCGTGCTCCTTCATTACTCATCAGTCAGCAATGGATGCCATGATGTAGCCATATTATTACGACAAGAACTGAAATAAAGGTTGTGCCTGACGGATCTCAACGCTGTTTGTTCACCAGTTTTAATGGCGGGAGAATTGCCGGTCTTTATCATTTAAAGACGGTATATCTCTGTTCCCCCACAAGAATACTCCAACTGAAGACCTGTTGATGAAATATTTACCTTATAGCGTTCACGTTCTGCATCACCGACGTAGAGAAGTGTAGCTTTGTATTTTTTCATCAGAGGGATTGTCTTGTCCGGCTGCTCATAAATTGCCCTGATGTCATTATTTCGCGTACTGAACCACCCGGTATCATCACCGCGCCACATGAACTCATGGAAAGGCATACCTATAATGCCGGGAATCCCTGTAAAAGAAGAAACCCGCGAGTAATACGTGTAGTCCCCACCTTCTGCCTCAACAAGTGTTTCGTTTCCGGGAAGAGATCGCAGGTAGGCAATTGCAGGAGCATCCCCCGGATGCGCAACTCTGATATATTCCAGCCCGTCAAGCGTATTGGTTCCATAACTGATCGTAAACGGCACGACAAAGGGAACCAAAAAAAGTATACCCATGATAATAAGCGCAAGAGCTGCTAATTGCCGGGTAGGGAGGATCGGAATCTTCCCCCAGTCATCCAGCAGTTTCCCAGATATAGTAAATGCTGCAATACCGAGCAGGATCCATGCTGGAAGGTAACATTTGAAGACCGTGTTCATCCGGAAATAGGTGTCGCCCATATTATCCTTTAGGTAGAACAATTCGCAGAAGATCAGAATTATAAGGCCGAGAATGGCCAGCAGCACCGAACAGTCAGTTTTACGTTTTTCTGCAAATCGTACAGTGAGGTAGGTAGCCGGAATCATCGCAATGGCTGCTGCAGTATAGCCTAATAATGCAAAAGGAATGGCAACCAGTAGCAGGTACGGGCGCCTAATAATATCCGAAATCAGAAATACAAAAAAGATTGCAATGAACCAGCCGTTAACGAGAAGAAATTCAACCGGGTTCGAGGGAATCTGCACTATTGATAGACCTCCAGTGTTAGTCTGTAATTGCAGGTAGAAGGGAAGGTAGCAGAGGATGGCAGCAGGAGGCACGATAACAAGTAATGCCCATGAACCATTAACGAACCAGTCTTTCCTGCTCCTCCAGAGAATCAGGGCAGTAAATACCAGGGTGATCGGGGCATAGATCAATACGTCCCAGGTATTGAACAGGGGCATGGAGCCGAGACTGAGAGCGATAAGTATACACAAGAGCCCTTTCCACCGGGATTCAAGCAACTCCCATCGCTGGTAGGCAAAGAGGAGCAGAAAAATTAGGAATACCTGATTGAAGATGGACATTACATGGGCATGGACATCTCCCCAAATGAATGAGAAGAGGGGGTATTCGTTAATTGTATTGGTAATCGTCCGTGTGCTGTCCCACAACACGGTATTCATAGATTTACCCTGAATAAGCAGGTAGACAAAGGATGGGTTTGGTAAAAAGAAGATCACGAGAGGGAGCCAGCGGAACCGTTTTAATAATAGTGTACCAATTGCGTAAATGTTCACCGCTGCAACACCAAATACCGTTGGGAGTGAAAGGTTGAATGCAATATTTGAAGGAACTCCGCTCACAATAGCCAGGCACCCGAACATCCAGTAACCGAGATAATAGTAGACATTTAATGTTCCCCCGGCAAACCACGG
>JANYBK010000147.1 GCA_025360805.1 Methanomicrobiales archaeon | reverse complement strand
GCAGAAGACCGGGAGTGACGGGACGCTCTGCGTGTACGCGGATGAATCGGATTTCGCTGCGGCAACTGAAGTCTTCACGCTTCTCAATGGGACAGCAGGAGGACAGGAATCGAAGATGACAAAGAAAGAGTCGGACCTGCTTGTAACTATTGAGAAGGCGGTTCTGACTGAGTTCACTATTCAGGACCTGCAAAGATTGACGGGAGGATCCTACCTGAGTATCTACCGGATGATCAAAGGCTATGACAGCCGGGGGAAGAACTACACGGGTCTCTTAGAAAAATGTCCTGCACTCTCGTTCACCGACCGGACGATCACGCTGACCGAGGAGAAGGGGTATTCGGTCCGGCGCAGGACCGAGGCGTTTGAATGGGACCGGGAGCTCTACCGGCAGTGGAAGAACGGTGGAGCATGCTGGCTTGACCACAATCCGAAGAACGATGACGATGATGCCGGTCATTTTCAGCAGTTTCAGCAGGGTTTCAGCAGTTTATCAGCAACTGCTGAAAATGAGAACGGGACTTCCAGCGGTGCCGATTCCAACAAAGGAGATGATTGTACTAATAATTCTGTACTAAGAGAAGGTGGTTTTCAGCAAAACCGGAATAATGCAGGTGTTGTGAAATCTGAAATGAATTCGTCTCAGTATCTGCATAATTTGCAATCTGCTGAAAACGAAAAACGATCTCTGCCCGGAACTGCACAATTGGATAATCCGGTGGCAAATTCCGCCCCGGGTTCTTTCAGCAGCCGTACGAAAGATGCTGAAAGTGTGCTGAAAACAGACACGGTTGCTGAAAAACCAGAACCGGCCCGGTCCATTGATGTTCGGGATTACAAGAAACTCGAATCTTCGGAACCAAAGACCGCGTGTTATGTCTGCGGCAGGAAAGGCACCTGGTTCATTGAAAAATATACCAATGAGCGTCGGGGCCGGGCTAAGGATAAGCAGGAAGCCCGGCGGGTTTGTCGGTCGTGCTACAATGATGCGGTGAAGGTTGAGCAGATGGCTTTAGTTCCATTGCCGGGCACGGTGGTTGTTTCCCGGTGTGAGCGTTTGGCGGTCGATGTGGGGAAGTGTTCGGTGTGTGGATTGGTGAAGGCCGAGTGGATTGACCGGGAGGTGGGGGTGTTGTTGTGCGAGCATTGTTACGGGAGAGGTTTGCGGGAGAGTGCACGGGAGGCGGGTGTCGTGTCACCGTCCCTCAGTGCCAATACCTTATGTAGGGAGGGTCTCTCGTTATGATGGGGGCTTTTGTCACTATGTAGGGAGCTTTCCCCGTTATGTAGGGAGTGACCGGACCGGGTACCTATTACATACTAAAGAAAGGACTCAGAATGGTAACACAGGACTCAAGGAACGGCGAAGAATGATGTTACCATTCCGGGAATATCACCGGAAACCTGTTTCAACGGATGGACTCAGTTATGCAACATATGCTTCATCATCGTACCAGAACACCCACAGAACAAAAGGGCCAGATAAGCGCCAAAAGGGCCACGAGGAATCAGGACAAATGAGACATGAATGGGACATTAATGGGATATATGAGACATCGGCACTCTTTCTCAAAAGGTGTACTGGATCTTCGCTATTATTCCGGAGGATTCTTTCTTTTCCTTCTTACGGATTATCCACCGTATCTTCTTTTTGGTCAACTTCATCGTTGAACTTATCTTCGGTTCAACTTCTGATATAGGAAATACTTTTTGGGACTGTACACATTTTCAGCGGTTTAGATTTTCCTTTGAATTTCACTCGTTTTCTGGGTCGCAGATATTTGGCTGCAATGTCCGAATATGTCCGAATTACCCATTAAGTTATTCGGTAATATCTTGCCTTATTTACTCAAACTGGTGGAAATTTTCAGCCGGATTACTACCATATCAGCGCCCGGAATTTTTAAAGAAATGTCCGAAATGGATTATTTAGCAGATAGACGGTACTCTTGGTCTTTCCTTCTTTCAGGACAATATGCAGCGTCTCCAGTTCTGAAAGATCCCTCTGGGCGGTCTTTTGCGTGCAGGCGAATTGTTTTGCATACTCAGCTGATGTGATCCCCGGGTGCTGCTGTAGATATACGAGTGCCTGTTTTTGCCGGTCGTTGATTAAATTCGGCTCTTCCATTAAGCGGTTGATGCTTGAACGGGTGAAGGTTACGGAGAATGAATCATCCAGTTCCATGAACTCCGGATCGGGAAGGGTTTGTTCACGGCATGCCTTTACCATGTGAATGGTTCCGGATCCCCATTGTTCAATAAATCCTGCGAGGAAGAGCAGATCAGCAACAGCGGTATTTCTCGGAAGGGAAAGGTGATCAATCTTTAACGATTCTACGGTCAGGACATTCGGGAGTTTTCCCGGGTTCCATATCTGAAGTTGTCCGGCTAATATCCGGACCTGGGCATGTGCAACGGACCGGTAATCCCGGTGGCAGAGCGCGTTGATAACGGATTCCCGCACGGCTTCCGGGGGATAATCCCAGTGCTCCTCCCGCCGTGTTTTGCCGGGAACGACCCTTGCAGATTTCCGGATCTCCGACAGGATAAAACTGACCGTATCATCGATCTGGCGCATAAGCTGTCCACCGATCAACTTCATGCTGATGCAGGGGCTGGTAACATCAGTCCCGCTGAAATGGCCGCAGCGGATTTCAGCCTGATGGATAAACTGCTGGGGGTCTTTTCCGAATAACAGGATCGCGGTGTTTGTAGGCACCCCATTTTTGAGCAGATGAAGTTTTTTGAGGATGCTGGAAACGGATGCGCTTGCGTCGGCATCGTGGCGGCGTTCGTCTTTTGCCTTTGCAAGAAAATCGTAAACAATAGCAGCATCGATATCATCAATGGTTGCACCAGGGCAAATCTCCCGATCCCAAGGGGGCTGGTTGATGGTGAGGATCATCCGCTTGATTTCATCGGGAGGTATGACCCGGTTCTCGGTCCCTGTCCGCATGTACGCGATACCATCAAGATAGTATGGTTTGCTAATTCCCTCCGGGACCGTGACAACGATCAGGTGTTTTCCCTCTTCTTCGATGACGCGGATATCCGGTGTGATCTCCGGTTTTATCCGGGAAGTGATCTGCTGGGAGAGTATGCGGAGCGAGTGGTCTGTGGGATCTACACCAACGATTGCCCCGGTGTTGGTCCTGCCAAACGAGATAACGCCGCCATGATGGTTGAGGAACCCGCATACGGATTTGAGCGCAGGCTCGATAAGGGAGAGGGATTTTTTGAATTCCAGAGTGTCGGATTCGTGGAGGGTCATGAGCGGAGTGTCCCAGATCTTTTTACTGAGTTAAGGTTCTCTTTCTTTTTCTGGTTGTTGATCTTCTGGTTGGGGGGAAGTGTTCGGTGTGTGGGTTGGTGAAGGCTGAGTGGATTGACCAAGAGGCTGGGGTGTTGTTGTGTGAGCATTGTTATGGGAGGGGGGTGAGGGAGATGGCCCGGGGGGCTGGAATGGTATGACTGTCCCGCTAGCCCGGCTCTCGCACGAGAGCACAGAGCATTACACGCCGCAGTATATCCTAGATGTAGTGATCTCCTGCATGGGTGCGATCTATCTGGACCCGTGCAGCAATCAAAAACACGGCGGCATCTTTATATTCCTAATCGTGATTAGTACTAATCATGATTAGAGAATTCATTGACCGGATAGAGGAACGCTCTCTGCTTGAGCGGGAGTGGCAGAATCCCGGTGGCCGCCTCATCATCCTCTATGGGCGCAGGAGGGTTGGAAAGACCCGGCTCATCGGTGAATTCATTCGGGATAAACCCGGTATCCTCTATATCGCTGAAGATGCCTCCCCGCACATCCAGATCGCCCAGTTCAAAGCCCGGTGTGCCGAGTATTTTTCCGATCCGCTCCTTGCCACACTTGAAATAAAAACCTGGGAGCAGATCTTTTTGTATATTGCACAAAAACCGCTCAAAGAGAGAACCTATCTTGTTATCGATGAATTCACGTACCTCATCAAAAATGATCCGTCACTTCTCTCAACACTCCAGAAAGTCTGGGATCACAGCCTCGCCGGTTCAGAATGGTGTCTCCTTTTATCCGGTTCAATCCTCTCACTGATGAGCGACCTCGCCCTCTCATCCACGTCTCCCCTTTACGGCAGGAGAACCCGGGATATGCTTCTCTTTCCGCTTTCCTTTTCCTATGCCCACCAATTCTTTCATTTTTCGTTTTCTGATTCCTTAAAAGTGTACCTGTCTATCGGGGGAATACCGGAATATCTTCTCAAAGCCAGCACCTATGACAGCGCTGATTCCTTTTATCGTGAGGAATTCTTTAACCGATACGGGTATTTTTACCACGAACCGTACTTCATTCTCTCACAGGAGTTCAGGGAACTCAAGATCTACCAGTCGGTCCTTCATGCAGTGGCGCTTGGGAACACTGCACCTACGACAATTGCCCAGTTCTCCGGGCTTGACACCCGGCATATCTATCCGTACCTTGAATCGATGATTCGCCTGGGACTTATAGAAAAGGAGGTCCCGATCCTGGGGAGCGCCCGACAGGGAATTTACCGGATAAAGGACCGGGTCTTTGATTTCTGGTACCGTTTTGTTTTCTCCCATCGGCAGGAGATCGAGACCGGACGTTTTGACCTGTCATCGATCGACTTAAACCCCTACTTCGGAAAGCAGTTCGAAGCATTTGTGCGGGATGAGTTTGCCGCAACCGTTCTGTCGGGATATCGTACCGGTCACTGGTGGTACAAAGAAGATGAGATTGATCTGGTTGCAATAAATGATGAATCCTTATCGGTAGTCTTTGGAGAATGTAAATGGGGAAATATCAGTCCGTCTGAAGCAGTTAAGCTTCTTGCACAACTCAAAGAGAAGGCGAAATGTGTGCATGCCGACCGTTACACACAACGGAATTATGCCCTGTTCTGCGCAGGAAAAATCGAAGGTAAAACCCGCTTGAGAAAGGAGGGGTACCTGATCTACGATAATGTGGATATCGAAAAACACATTTCCTCTTTTTTATGAAAATGGTATGACCCTCCCATCATTTCCCGCCGAAGACCCTCCCTTTCAAAATAACTCTCACTCATCATAAAGTCACGCTTATATCACGGTGAGCAATAGGGAGGGTGCCAAAAAAAACGGTTCTCCCGCACAATCACAAGGAACGGGAAAAAGATCTCGCAAGGGAATTATTCTGAGCACTACCGGAAAGGGCCGGAGTGCCAGTTCAGGAATAGCCGGTAACGTATTCTTTTTTGATCTTGCTTATGGGGACGCCCACAAAGGCGAGGGCAACAGCCCTAAGGAGCGTCAAATCCCCCCTTCAGTAAAACCTAACCCCCCATTCCTATAGAGTAATATTCTAACCCAAGGGCCCAAGGGGAGAAAAACAGACAAAAAAAGGAATGAAAACAACATGGCAGATTTCGTACAGAGCAATGTAACAAAAAGTGCGGTTCGCGAACTCGCGAGCCCGATTGCAGATATAACGACCTTCAACACGATCGTCCAGTCGGTCATCACCGACAACCCGTTTGCATGTGTATCGTATATGACCGCCGGTGTAACTCACGATCCGGTTGAGAAGACAAGGGAAGGTTACACTGTCAAGATTGTCTACCAGGACGCCGAGGCAAAGACTGTCGGCAGCCTTTCGGACAAGTTCACCAGCATCGCGGGTTTCAACGCGGGGGCAACAGCGATTCTTGCAAACACGGCCCTTTCAACCGCACATGGCGGCACTGCGGCCCGTGACTCCGACAACGAGACATTCAGCGCGACCTTAAAATGCCATGACCCGAATGGCGAACTGTTCATGGTGACCTTAAGCCGGGAGCGGATTTCCCTCTCCTCCTATTCGGATGATGGCATCCGGACAAAGGTCGAAACCTGGGCAGACACCGTAGCGGCACTCGCTTAGAATTGTTTTGGGCGAGAAGATCCGGGGGGGAGGAGACCGGTATTTTGGTCACCTCTCTTTTTGGTCCTTTCGTCTTTTTTTTAAAGAGGGCCGTTATGGACACTGAAGTTTTAGGGATTGTGCTTGGAGCCGTGCTCCCGCTCTATCCCATGCTGTTTGCCATCTACCAGAAGATCGGTAAGTATGATGAGGTTGTTGAGGAGTTCAAGAAACACCGGACCGAGCATGATTACCACAAGGAGGAGTGTCATGGAAGCGTATAGCGCGATGCAGACAATCGCAACAGTGACCGGCCTCTACCGGGGAAAGTCTGATGGGCTTGAACCGCTCACGGCCAGCACCCCACTGACACGGGAAGAAGTGCGGCGCAACCCCCTCTTCTACGAACTGGACCTGCACCCGGAGCAAGGCGATGAGAACCTGATTATCGATGTGTGCTACGATAACCTTTCGCCCATGCGGTTGCAGGACCTTCGCCGGGGAACGGACATTCCGCGTGGGGTCCGGTTCTGGCCGGACTGGTTCGATATTCCCCCGTATGAGGAGATGCATGATATTGACGGTCACCGGGTTCACCCGCGAGCACCGGGTATCCACACGGTTCAGATCCGGACCGGTCGGCGCAAGTTCGCCCAGATGGGGCGGGTCAGGGATTTCAGCCCGGAGAATGGAGGATACTTAAGCCCGGTGTTCGAGATCCAAATTGCGGAGAATACCGATGTTCGAGAATGAGTTGCAGACCCGGGCCGCGATATGCGGGACCGGAATCCTGCTCGGGCTTGTCTTTGTGCTGGCTCATCTTCCTCTCATTCTTCTTATCGTTCCTATCGCGGTGCTGTTTCTCGGTTTCGTTGCAGACCCGGAGGAAACGCACGCGGTCTGGTACGGGATGCTGAACACGCTTGGCATCTTTGACCTATCAGCGCTTACGAATGAAGAGCGATTGAACTATTCCGATAAGCGGCATTACTTCTGGTTTGGCGAGGTCGGGATGGCCGCAATGCTAGCCGGTGTGTTTGCGGTTCCGGTTGGGATCTTCCTTGCGGGCCGGGCGGAGATCACGCTTGCGTTTATCGGGGCTGCGGTCCTGTTCCTGCCGCTCTTTGTGTTTTTGCCGAAAATTTTGCAACAGGCAATGAAGGCGGATGCGGATGCAGCGAGTGAGGCGTTCGGGAAGAATGAGCAGGTGAAGAGAGTGTTCTGGACTTTGTTCGTCGTGATGGCTGGGTTGGTGTTGGCCCGGGTGGTGGACCCGGTGACGACGCAGCAGGTGGTTGGGATTATTGCGGGGATGGGGGTATAACCCTCATTTATCCTACGTCAGAGATGCTTGGAATCGAGGGGGGTATGGACCTGAGGGAAATAAGCCCAAATCGGGCTCCGTTTGCCGGGTTCCGGTCCAGGAAACCCCTCTAAAACCATACGGTTATGGAATGTGAAAATCAGTGCCTTAATCTCGCCTTGTTTGCCAAAATACGGCTGTATTGGGCTTGAAAAACGAGGGTCGCCACGGTCGTTTAAATCGCGTTTTAATTTTGCCGGTGTTTTACCTGTTTGAGGAGAGATCTGCCCTAAAAAGGGTCGTTATCGGGGTCGTTTTTTCCGGGGGTTGGGAAACAGGCAGTTTTACCTGATATTTGAGTCATACGAGAGTGGAATTTGACGCCCAACAGGATCCAACTCCTCCTCGTGGTGGTTTGCACAATGTCGCAAAACCAGATAACCAGTCGCAGAGCTTTCGTGCGAGATCGGCTAATCAGGACTCTCCCTTCGTTACCCTGTCGGGTTCGTGACGGATTTAGTAGGTTTATGATAGGTTTATGTTGGCATTGTAGGATTGTTTTTAAATTTTGTAAAAAAGGATCCGATAGTATCGTTGGGTATGGATCAGATCAATTGTTTCTTCTTCATCTCTTTGATCTCTTGGGAAATTTCATGCAGATCCTTCTTCAGCCACGTTTTGCGTTCTTTGGTATAATCTCCAGTTCCTTCATCGAACATCTGAAGAAACCGGATCATATCCACAGGACCCAGCGCTTTATTGAGCGCATTCATACCTTCCGTATGGATTTCATGTAGTGTTTTTGTCTTCATGATCTTTCACCTCCAGATACAAATCAACCGGGTTACAAATGCGTATAATTATATTGGGTTGCATCCTACTGATATTTTTTATGAGTGCATCATCTGTTGTTACAAAAACTGCCATCGCCCGTTCGGCGCTTGCAACGTGCAGTGCGTCCATCGCATCAATGCCAGTTCTCATCAGTTCTTCAGCTCGTTGATCCAATTGTTCATTCCACTCAATTCTATCCTGTGCAAGTGCGGTGATATCCCGCACACGCATCAATCGTTTTTGATCTTGTATCTGAAAGATTTCATATGAGATCACATCACTTGTTACCAGTACCCAGTCAAGCCTGCAACGGTATAAAATTGCAATTACCGCTTCCATCTCCATATGAATCCGTGGTTGATTTTTTGAATCAAATGGCCGACACAGGCAGCATACATCGAGATAGACTTTCACTTAAAACTCCCGATTCACCGTTCTTCTCCTGCATGAATAAATGATTCTGTTTGCTGGTGGCTGATAGGGACGGGCTCTGGCTCAAAAGAAAATCATGTGAAAGAATGGAGATTATGAGATATTTCCTTCCTTTATCTCTTGGCGGAGATGTCTGATATCAGGGGTATGTACTCTGAGGAAAAACACGCCCAATTCGGGCTCCGTTTGTCATACCCCCATCCGGAAAACCCCGTAAAACCGTCCGATTTGCTATGTTTAAAAAATATGCCCAATTATTGCCCCTTTTACCAAAATAAGGCTGAATCCCATCTCTCCTAAAGCCCGCCAAAGGCCCTTAAATCGATGTTATTTTTGTCACCTATTTTACCCCATCCGGGCCCCGGAAAGGCTGCCAGAATGCGAATATGAGGGTCGATTTTTCCGGAGGGTTTCTGAAAAAAGAGTTAAAGAACGGGTGTGGATTACGCCGAATCTATTCTATAAAATGGGTTATAGAGTTTTATCCCGTCAACATGTGCAAAGTCTTTGACGTTCCGGGTGACAAGAACCGCATCAAGTGATATGGCTGATGCAGCAATAACAGCGTCAGGAAGTGTGATGGATGCATCCCTTCTGATCTCAATTGTCTTGTCTGCAATGGTATCAGTTAGAGAAATACACTGGGCGCAATCAAGAAGATGTCGTGCCTTGATCAAACCTTCTGGTGAATGACCTTTCCAGCCAAGAAGTTCGATTCGGGTAATAATGGAAATGTTAAAAGATTCCTGTAATATTTTATCGATTGTGGGTTTTTCTTCCGGCTCCAGAGAACCAGTAAGATAATAGATGAGGATATTGGTATCGATGAGATACTCGGTCATATCCGGTTCCACTCATTACGAAGCGCCTGTGCTTCTGCTTTAGGATCCAGGTTACGATCCTGATATATCCCATAGTATTCCTGCGGGTTGCAGGGTGTATGACGGGGTTTATGAACCTGAAGTGTTTTCTCCCAGAGCTCAATAGGGATTATAACACTTTTTTTCTGACCGCCAGAATCATACACGTACTGTATATCATTCATAATAATTTCATTTCCCGGTTAAGGGAATATAGTTTTTCTACTGGGAGATGAGATGTTTCCTTTCGTTGCACGCCGTTTATGGTGCGAAATGGAAGGGTTCAGTCCCGAAAGTATTTCATAAAATCAAAAAAAGATTAGTGTTTCTTTTTGTGCTCATCGGCCACTGGCTTCATGAACACGACTTCTGCGCCAATATCTTTTGCGATCTGCTCGATTTCGAATTTCCGGAAATGGGTTGCCTCTACTTGGAGTTGTCCACCGGTTACGGCAACAATGCGGTACTTGGGTGACTCAACGCCTTCTCCGACTTTCTGGCGTTCACGCACATAGATCTTCATGGTCTTTTCCTCCATGCCAGTTTCATTCCGGCAACAGATGAACATTTCGTGGCCGTATTGTGCTGGCTTTGGTATACCAACTGGTTTACGTGGATTTATAACTTTCTTTGGTGATAGGCTTGTACATTGATTCACATGAACAACCGGTTTGAACTCAAGAGCGGGCTGCAGGGTGAGACCCTTGTCAGGAAAGGCATGATGAAGAAGAAGCGGAAAACATCCGAACAGATCCGCATTGCACCAGACATTAACATCATCAAGATCGGGGGACATGGTGCAATTGATTACGGGCGCGAAGTGATGCACCCGCTCTGCGAAGAGATTGGAGAATTATCCAAAAAACACAAACTTCTCGTGGTCACCGGTGGGGGCGGGAGGGTCCGACACATCATGGACATTGGTATGGATCTTGGAATGCCCACCGGTGTCCTTGCGGAACTCTCGGCAAAGATCTCTGAGCAGAACGCGATCATGGTCTCAATCCTCCTCTCAAAATTCAATGGGCAGCGGATCCATACCGGAGATCTTCTCGAACTCCCCATGCTCCTGAAACTTGGAATCCTGCCGGTCATTCACGGCACCCCGCCGTACGGGCTGTACGAGCACCCGGCGAGGAACGAGGGCGTACCCCCGCACCGCACCGACACCGGTGCATTCCTGATCGCTGAAGTGCTGGGAGCAAAGAGTTGTATTATCGGTAAGAACGTAGACGGCCTCTATTCAGAGGACCCCAGGAAAAATCCCGATGCCGAACTGATCCGGGATATCACGGCAAAGGAATTGATCAATATGGATCTCGAAGACATGGTTCTCGAACCCATGGTAGTCCATCTTCTGGAAAATGCCGTGCATATCCGGGAAGTGCGGATCATCAACTGTCACAAGCGTGGAAATATCGAAAAAGCGCTCAATGGGAAAAATATCGGCACCGTGATACGGGCTGAATAATTATTTTTTTACAGTAAAGGGAACTAATTTTTTTTTAATATGCCTCCCTCCGGTACAGAAAAAAATAGTATCTTTTCAAGTTGCTAGAACTTCTTTTAGGAACGGGTGAATATCCGGTAAATGTTTCAAACGGTGTAATGCCACATCCGCATCCAGGTTTCCCTTGAGTGCGCAATTTTTCAGTTGTTCAATTGCCCGCTTCTGGTTGACGGAAGCTGCAGCTGCCTCACCTTGTAGTGCAAGTCTGTATAGTGCAAAGATCCTGTTGTCACGTATCTCGTTCATGATAGACCGGTTAATAAGTCATTCAATTAAGTTAAAAATGCTTTTTATTAATAGTTTGTGATTAACTTATGTATTCCTAAAGGATATAAAAACAGATACCGGGTTCTGGGAATCCTTTCCGTGGCACGGGAAAGGATCAAGCTGGTGATGTGTGATACGATTCCAGATCCCTGATATTGCATGCCCATCAACTGGGCAGATCTGTATCTTATTTTTATTTAATAAAAGTATTTTGTTAATTATTTTTAGTTATTTCACCTCGCCGGAAATTTTTTAAATAGTTTTTTATTATATGAAAATTGATGTTGAATGAGTGATTATGGGCAAGAACACTGACATCATGAACGATTTTGCATTGCAGGAGCTCAAGCGCATCTATTCAACCTACGATGGCTGGAAAATTACCCCACAGGCACAGGGCACCGGGTATGACAGTCTCGTCAGGCTCGAGCGCATGAATGAAGGGCACCGTGATATCGTAAAAGTCCTTGTGACATTCAATAAAGAGATGCCAAAAAAGCTGTTAGAAGAACTGAATAAAAAAGAAAAATCAACTGACGGCATGGTACTTCGCTATGATTTCGCGGTAATTGCCCCGGTTAATGCTGACACGTCAGTTCTTCCGGCTGGTATGAAAATTTACCCCATGAACTCATTTGAATTTAAAGGAAATGAGTTGACGTGGGTAAAAAAGAAAGTGGCAAAGGCCCCGGTAGCAGTAAAGACTGCTGCCTGAACCATCTTTTTTATTTTCCCTTTTCAACCGGTAGCACCATGCAGGGTTTTTCGTGAATTTACTGGTTTTTAAAAAAATGTAATTCTATCAATCCCTTCTCATCCTTCAATAATCTTAATTTCCTCAGCGGTCAGCCCGTACACCTCGTACACCAGCGCATCGATCGCCCCATCCGCCGCCTCGACCTGCCGGGACAGCAGCGTCTTCTCGTGATCGAGGGTGGCATCCTGCAACTTTTGGTTTAACTTCAGCATCTGCGTGACGAGTGCGACCATGCGATCACATACATCCGGCCAACTCGGCATATCTTTTAATAGATTATAAAAAAATCTCTTGTATCAATCTATGTCCCGTTCATCTCCCGATGTTGTCATCGCGCCGGACGTCTTCCGGTGGTTGTATGGTAGCTCAGGATTTACCGCGACTGACATATCAAAAAAAATAGGCGTATCCGAACGGATCGTCTTATCATGGTGCGAAGGTACCCAGAAGCCCGCTGTCCCGCTTACCAAAATCGAGCATCTCGCGGAATTATTCAAACGACCCCTCGCAGCGTTTCTCCTTTCACATCCTCCAGAAGAGCCCCGTCTCCCCAGAGATTTCCGGCGACATCCGGATGCAGAACCGGGCTATTCAAAAGAACTGCTCCTCGTTATCCGTAAAGCCCGGAGAATCCAGGAAATTCATCATGAGTTGACAGAAAACCTGCATATCTCCTCGCAGGTTCCCCTGAGAATACGGACTCTCAAAGACGATCCGGAAACTGTGGCGCTGGAAGAACGTGAGCTTTCCGGAATCCAAATATCGGAATCTGCGGCCGGAATGTCTTCGGTAAAGGCATTCGAAATCTGGAGGGGATGGCTTGAGTCACGGAACATATCTGTCCTGAAAACGAAGATGCCGCATGGTGATGCCCGGGGTTTTTCCCTTACTGATGGTGAGCCATATGTCATTGTGGTAAATTCTTCTGATGCGGATCGTGCCCGGCTCTTTACCTTGTTCCACGAATATGCTCACATCCTTCTGAATACACCGGTAATCTGTAGCCAGGGGGAGGATGATCTCAAAGAATATGCTCCTGTCGAACGCTGGTGCAATCATTTTGCAGGAGCATTCCTTGTCCCGAGAGACGAGATAGAGAAAAATCCGTATATCCGGCAGGCACTTACCTCGGGGAATTATCTGAAGGCTGCCAGTTCTATCAGGAGACGGTTCCTTATCAGCGATGAAGCCGGGCTGATGCGATTGCTTACCCTGAAGCACATCACCACATCACAATTCGTGCAGGGTCGGGATAAAATCCGTGAAGAATTCGCAGCACGGGAGGCGAAGAAGAAACTGGCGATAGAGGAGTCCGGCGATGAGGAAAAGGGTGGCTTTGGGATTCATCTGGATAAAAAATGCGTGGCGGAAAAAGGAACCGGGTATGTCGCGCTTGTCATGGAGAATATCAGGAAAGGCCATATCAGCAACAGCGATGCCCTTGATTATCTCGATGTGAAACTTCGTCATCTGGAAAAATTCCAGGAATCGACAGGCGCCTGAATGTCACATCCCGATCATAAGGTTTTTCTTTACATTGTCGATACGTCTTTTCTTATTGAGATCCACAAGCGCTATCCGGCAAAAACCCTGCCGGGTATCTGGAAAGATCTTGAAATGAGATAGAGAAGATCCCGGATGTCTGCCTGAAGTTCGGGATTCCCTGTGTCACGCATCTGGAGATGTTCAAGAGGGAAGGGTTCAGGTTTTATTAAAGGGTCTGCCTTTATTTTCCTTTCCCCTCAACAATCGCAATCTCTTCTTCCGTCAGCCCGTACAACTCGTACACCAGCGCATCGATCGCCCCATCCGCCGCCTCAACCTGCCGGGACAGCAGCGTCTTCTCGTGCTCTAAATTCGCGTCCTGCAACCGCTTGTTTAACTCCAGCATCTGCGCGACGAGCTCAACCATGTGATCGTGGCGGGCCGTGGCGGAGGGGTCGGCGAAGTTGATGGCGAGGATTGTGGGGTACATTTCCCATTCCCGACCCCCTCCAAAAAGTGTCATTAATTTCATACCGTAACCTTTTGCGCAACACCCCAAAAAACTTAGATTTAAATCTCAGAAATTAATATACTATATACAGGATGATCTCTCGAAAGCAGCCTGC
>JANYBK010000143.1 GCA_025360805.1 Methanomicrobiales archaeon | reverse complement strand
GACAGACTGACATTCGATCAGGCTCTCTTTAGTATCAAAAATCCCCCGGGTATTCCACTGGAACCAGTTACAAATCCCTTGTTTGTCAATTAACCGGATGTATAAGGATATCGTTGGTTGAAGGGAAGTTAAATGGATGATCTTTTCCTTTATGAGGGAAATATCATCTTTGAAAATAAATGAGAAAATATCCTCACCCATAACTGCACTGCATGTTCTACCTATGAATCTGCTCAACGATTTGTTGATAAAAGTGATCTTCCCATCTGGTAGCCAGCGACAGATCACATCCGTCTGATCCTGTATAATGGCGCGATACCGCGTTTCAGAGATCATCAGAGACTGTTCGAACTGGATCTGTTTTGTTATGTCTTCTCCAATAATTGTCACGCCTTCATCCAGATTGTCAAATACAGTTGCAATAAGGCGCATCCGGTAATGGCGGTCTTCATTTTTTAGGGAAATACTAAACTCCCGTTGTATTTCCCCTTTTATCTGGATTTCGTCAAACACGTCGGGAATAGAAAGACGGTTAATGATGGGAGACTTTACATCATCAATCAGAACCCCAATCAGATTTTCACGAGACATTCCAAGAATACTGATTGCGTTTTCATTTGCATCGAGTACATGCATTTCATTATCGATCAGGAGGATAATATCAGCGGAAAATTTCAGCATTGCAGATATCGGCATTTTCTGTGAAAATGTGTAGACTTTCGCAGGACCGATGGCATTTAGATTGACATCTCCGGAGATAAGAAGAATTTCAAGGTATTTTGCTGTTGAGTTACGATTCAGATGGAGTTTTTCGGAAATATCGGTAATGGTGAGACCTTTGCGATGGATACGAAGAAGACTTTTTATTTTTTTTATTGTTTCTTTACGGTAATCCATTTACTAAACAACATACACCAACCTAAAAAAAATATCCGTTAATTAAAATTACTATAATTTTTTTAAAAATAAGTATAATTATGTTATCAAAAAAAAGGTCATTGCAATTGGTGTGAAACAATATCTTCTCATTGCCATTTTTTAGAGATTTGGGAAAGGAAATGGTGCCTGTCTCTCGCGCGAACCTGAAATTGATATATCATTGATAGAATTTTTGTACAGCATGCAAATTCCCGAACAGTAATGTTAAGAAATTTTTGAGAAAGAATACCATAGTTTTTTTCATTCAGGTTATTTTAAAATGTCTTTTTAAATAATAAAAAACCCGCAAACTAATGGATCAGCAACACTTTCATTTTTAAGTATTGCAATGCAAATATGCCATGCAGATATGCAATGCAAATAAGCAAAAACTCAGATATTTGAGCGTTATTTCTAAAAAAACGCATGCGCTGGTCACAATTTTACTATGTAAATTTTCATAAAAATAATTATTTTCCATTAATCCTGGTAACAAGTAAATTTTTTTAGTAATTCTAAAAATGACAATTTCGCTGCAATTCTTACAATCAATTCAAAAGATTTAACCTAGGTTGATCTGATTTTCAATTGTAAAAGGTGTGTGAATGGAAGTAAAATACGTACCAACTACGTGTCCGTACTGCGGAACCGGGTGCGGCTTTAACCTTGTTGTCAAGGACAAGAAGGTTGTCGGAGTCGCTCCCTGGCAGCGCAGTCCTGTCAATGAGGGAAAACTTTGCCCAAAAGGAAATTATGCCTGGGAATTTGTGAACAGCCCGGATCGATTGACCAAGCCGCTCATCAAGAAGGATGGTAAGTTTGTTGAAGCCAGTTGGGACGAGGCATACAAGCTTATTGTCTCCAAGTTCAAGTCTTTCAAGCCGGAAGAGATGGCCTGTCTTTCATCAGCAAGAGTCTCTAACGAAGAGAACTACCTGATGCAGAAGTTTGCCCGTGCAGTATTAAAGACGCCCAATGTCGACCACTGTGCCCGGCTATGCCATGCATCGACCGTCGTCGGACTTGCAGGAGCATTCGGCTCCGGTGCAATGACCCAGTCAATTGCAGATATTGCCGAATCAAAGTGCCTCCTTGTGATCGGCACAAATACGTTCGAGCAGCACCCGCTGATCGGGCGCCGTATTATGCAAGCGAAGAAGAACGGTGCAAAGATCATCTACGCAGACCCACGGCTCACAGCGACCGGGAAGCAGGCGGACCTGTTCTTACAGTTCTACTCAGGTACCGATGTGGCATTACTGAACGGTTTCATGCAGATAATCATCAAGAACGGCTGGGAGAACAAGGACTTCATTAAGAACCGGACCAAGGATTACGAGAAGGTCAAAGAAGTCGTGATGAAGGCTACATACAGCCCTGAAAACGTCTCGAAAATCACCGGTATCGCTGTAAAGGACATCCTCACAGCGGCCGAGTGGTTTGGCAAATCCGGCCAATCAGCGATCCTCTACTCGATGGGTATCACCCAGCACACGACCGGTGTCGACAACGTCAAATCTGTTGCAAACATCCAGATGCTGACCGGCAACCTTGGAAGACCCGGCACGGGAATCTGCGCACTGCGTGGCCAGAACAACGTACAGGGCGCCTGCGACATGGGTGCGCTTGCAAATGTGTACTCCGGGTACCAGTCGGTTATCGTCCCCGACATGAAGAAGAAGATGGAGACTGCATGGGGCTGTGAGATTGCCGAAGGAAAAGTCGGACTTACAGTCACCAAGCTTATCAATGTTCTTGCAGATGAACCCGGCAAGGTCAAGG
>JANYBK010000118.1 GCA_025360805.1 Methanomicrobiales archaeon | reverse complement strand
AATATATAATATCCACGAGTCTCCATGTTCTCCTACAGCGGATCTGACCCCGGTACAACAGTGATCGGGGTGAGACGACCGCAAAGGTGAATTTTTATGGCAAAAGCAGTGACAGCAACTAAAAAAAGTAGTGCAGCGAGTATAAAAAAACCCGTCGCAGCCAACGCTAAAGCATCACCTGTGGCGAAGAAAAAGCCTGTTGCGGCCGCAAAACCTGCAGCAAAGAAAGCAGTGACCGTGGTAAAGAAAGCCCCGGTCGCGGCAGCAAAGAAGACGCCGGCCAAAACGGCCCCGGCAAAAAAGCCCGTGAAAAAGAGTGCGGCCAAAGCCGGATCGAAAAAGACCTCCGCAGCCCCCACCCGCTACAAGTGCAGGCTCTGCGGATACGTGTACTCATCTCTCCGGGGAGAGCCTCATAACGGCATACCTGCGGGCACCGCATTTGAGGATCTTCCCGATACCTACGTATGCCCGGTCTGCGGGTACCAGGGTAAAGGCAGGATTGGCAAATGGGGTTTTGAGGAATGGTGTCCAACCCGCTACATATGCTCCGTCTGTTCCTATGTGTACGATGAAAAACGTGGGGAACCGCACCGAGGCATAAAAGCAGGAACGAAGTTTGAAGATCTTCCGGACGATTATGTCTGTCCCGTCTGTGCCCAGGATCCCAAGATCCGCGTACAATTCGGCAAAGTGCTCAAGCAGGGCTTTGAACCCCTTCAGGTTTGAGTTCTGTACATCCCCCCCTTTCTCATTTTTTACCCCGCTCTTACGGCCGGCATGGTATTGTCTGCCAACGAACCTTCAGCGGGCAATGTCGGGTACTTTTTTTTTAAAAACAAACCGGTTTATCCACGTTCCATCTCTCCCGTCTTTGTATCTTTGCGATCTCCCGAACATGGAACTGTAGCGGCACATGGGCGGGTACCGACATTTTTTGAGTCTATCTTACAATCAGCCGGGACGTTTTCGCGTAAGCATCGGGATGATCACAACCCAATTCGCTGACAGGTAACGATGGCGAATAGCATCGTTCCCCTGGATGTTTCTCCTTAAATCAGTCCCTCGGCTGACTTTTCCCCTGGTAGTCCGGGTTTTCTTTCCGGCTCCTGTCTACCCCCGGTGTTCCCGGCTCCCAAGAATGCCATGTTGAAAAAAACGGGTACAAATCTATAAACCTCCCGGCGGTTTATTTTACTATTACGTGATTGAATTGACGCGTTTTAGCCAGATAATCTGTACCGGTCTTATCCTCACCTGCTTCCTGACTGCAGTCATGGTTCTTCCCGTTGCGGGAGCTGATGCAAATATCGAAGCCGAACTAGGAGATACCTTGAACCTCCATGGTGTGTCCTACACGGGAAGCAGCGTGTACCTCTTTATGACCGGTCCGGGCCTCCCGGCGAACGGAGTTACCCTGACTGACGTGAGCCAGCGGGCCGACCAGGGAAAGTTCACGACAATTGACCTGGACAGTAACCAGGAATGGTCCTACCGCTGGGACACGTCCCGTATCATGAACGAGATCAAGTACGGTACGTACCTGGTCTACGTATCCAATGAACCGGCAGACAAGTCCCAGCTCGGCGGGACAAATACCTACAAGACTCTCGAGGTCTACTTTACCGAATCCACCACCTCGCGGGTATCGTCTTCCGGCAGCGGGACGACCTATACGCTCAATCCCGAGATGCACTCCTCGGTAGAAGTACCGAAGATAGCGATCACGTCTCCCACCCCCACTCCGACGCCACTGACAACACCCCCGACTACGGTCCCGACCGCGACCCCCCTGCCTACGACAAAAGCACCCCTTCTTCCCGCCGCGGTCATACTTGCAGTGTTGCTGGGTGCGTGTGCCGTCATCATGAAAAAGCAGTGAATCACCCCCTCTTTTTTTCGGCAAGGTATTATCATCGGCCGTGTGAATGGTATACTGAGTGGAATGGACGTCATCGCATTGCTTGAGAAGGCACATCACCTGATGAAAATCGGCCGGTATGATGATGCTATTGTACACTATGATCGTGTACTCGAACAGGATAGCAGAAATACAACCGCTCTTGAGGAGAAAGGGAACGTGTTTTATTCCCTTGGCCGTCACGTGGATGCGATCGCATGCTACGATGCGGCACTGGCGATCAATCCCAAGCTTATCCTTATCTGGTACGAGAAAGGCTATGCCCTGAGAAAGATCCACCGGTACGAGGAAGCGATTGTCTGTTTCGACCGGGCCCTGTCTCTCGATCCCGAATACATCTTTGCACTCAGCAACAAGGGGTACTCGCTGAACGAACTGGGCCGGTATGAAGAAGCGATCGCGTGCTTCAATGTCATTCTCGAATCAAGCCCGAACAATGTCCGTGCGGCCACGGCAAAGGGCATCGCGCTCCGGGAGCTGGGGAGAAACGAGGAGTCGCTGGTATTCTTCGATAAAGCGCTCAATTACAACTCCATCAACTCGTTTGTCTATTATAACAAGGCCATTGCCCTGCGGAATCTCGGCAGGATCAAAGAAGCTGACGATTGCCTGAAGATTGTGAACTTCCCCCGCGGTGCACAGAAAATATAATTTTTCATCTGGTTTTATCGTCCATTTTTTGTTCCAGAGCAGGTGACTTGCGGGAACAATGCCCGTGGAAAAATCCGTGGACAAAATCCTGGCTTTTTTAAGAAGTTTCTGTTTATCGGTTGGCTCGCATTCGTGGCATTTCTAGCCTGAACTGGGATACAGCGAACACTGATAACACGGAGAACTCGGGAATTCTTCCCGCCTTTTATACAATCCCGCCCCTGCGGAAATAAAAAAAAATTAGATGAGTTTAAAGATGGGGTGGCTGTCTGATTTGCACTCGACGCCGAGCTGGCGTGTTGCCTCGAGGACCGTGATATCGGTGTAGGCCTGTGCGGTGATCATTGCTTCGACGTTCTCGATTGGACCGTACATAATGAGGTCTGCACCGAGGGTGCTTGCAATCATGTTGCATCCGATATCGGGTGCTGACCATGCTGCCTGCTTTATGCCTTCCATACCGCCGAGGTAGTGGTGGGACATCTGTTTGAGGAGGACATCCTTACCCTCGTACCCTGATGCGAGTACTGAGGGGGTCTTGCTCGTTCCCTTCCAGCGCTTGAGCCAGGTCCAGGAAACGGTCATGTTGTGGTATGCACCACCGGTGGGGTAGCCGTGGATTGCCTTGCATGCAAGGATCTCACGGTATGAGCCGCCACTGCCGAGACCGAGCGGGGTTGCTGCTGTGTCGAGGATAGGGCGCTTGATACCGCATTCTTCTGCGATAGCGAGCATACCCTTGGTCTGACCTGCAACGCCACCTTCGGTGAGCACCTTCTCGCGGCCTGCAACTGACGGGTCGCCGGGGTTGAATGCGAGGACAATGGCTGCATCGACGTCACTGTTCTTGAGTGCATCGATGTTCTCCTGGGGGATCGAACCATTGATCGAGTTGTAAATTGCACGGTGTGCAAGGCCGACTTCAGTCACGTACTTGCATGCGTGAGCGAGTGCCTTGGGTGCTGATGAGTCCATCAGGAATGCAGTCTTGTTGTCGATTGAGTCGAACCAGCTGAAGTAGCTCTCGAATGCCTCTCCATATTCCGCAATAATCTGGATGAAGTGCGGAACACCGGTCAGGTCTGACAGGACCTGGCAGCGGTTCCAGAGGGCTTCTGC
>JANYBK010000096.1 GCA_025360805.1 Methanomicrobiales archaeon | reverse complement strand
TGATCACGGTCATGAGCTGCTTCTCATCAGTGTTGAGTGTCCAGCCGTGTTTATGCGCATAGCCTTTGGCCCATTTGAGCATATCAGCCTGATCTGCATTTTCTTCTGTCATGGTATCATAACCTTGCTTGTGTTCTGTATCGATTGTTTGTGTATTCGAGACGTTAGTCTTTGCGCTCAACTTCATTGCTTCTTTTCTGACTTTATGATCCGCTGCGCTACCCGGTTGTAGGTTGCCATCACATCTCCTTTTTCGAAACGATAGACATCCTTATCCAGTGACTCCCCACTTTTTTTGTCCCAGAGTCTCATCGAGTCCATGCTGATCTCATCGCCAAGGCAGATCGACTTTCCCAGCCTGCCAAACTCAATCTTGAAGTCTACAAGGGTGATACCCTGCGCTGCGAGAAGTGCAAAGAGGAGCCGGTTTATTTCCAAAGCGACCTTTTTGATCTTTTTGAGTTCTGCCGGTGTGGTGAGTTTGAGCGCAACGATAAGATCGTCGTTGAGCATGGGATCGTGCCGGGAATCATCCTTATAGTCGATCACAATAACAGGAGGATCCAGTTTTGTTCCCTCTTTGAACGGGTAGTTCCGTACAATCGAACCGGCAGCAACGTTTCTCACAATCACTTCGAGCGGGATCATCTGGAGTTTGCGCACTACCATGTGACGGGAATCAATCATGCTGACAAAATGAGTCTTTACGCCGTTCTTTTCCAGATAGTCAAAGAAGAATGCCGAGACTTCCGCATTGTAACTGCCCTTGTTCTGAAGCACATCTTTTTTTCCGCCATCAAATGCTGTGATATCATCGCGGAACTCAACGATGAGTTTCCCATCCACATCGGTATGATATACCGATTTTGCCTTACCTGCGTACAGGAGTTTTTTCTGCTTCACGGTCCACTGCTCCTTATCTTAACTGTTTGTGCGAGCCGGTTTATTAGGGGTTGCAAATCGTGGGAGTACCATCCCCGCTTAATATACTGCGGGTAGATGCAGAGCCGTTCTCTTAGCTCGGCCCCTGCGGCAATGATTTTGAGTTCTTCGATTGCTGGCCATGGGTGTTCGGGGTTCACGTAATCGATGGTGAGTGGCGAGACCCCGCCAAGATCATCCACCCCACACGGAATGAGGGATGCGGCATCGATCAGGTTGGGGGGGATCTGAATGGCGATCTCACCGGGCAGAATGTCGCGCGCCATACGGATCGTAGTGCAAATTTCATCAGTTGTCGGGATTGGATGACCTGCCATTGGAGTACCGGGTTTGGGGCAGAAGTTCTGGATGATGCACTCTTGGATGTGCTTATACTTCCGGTGAATATCCCGGATTGCACAGAGCGACTCTTCACGGTCTGACATTGTTTCACCAATACCAAGGAGCAGGCCGGTAGTAAACGGTATTTTGAGTTTTCCTGCATCTTCAATCATCGCAAGCCGGACCTCCGGCTCCTTTCCCTTTGATGTTGCGTGAGCGGGTATCTGCGCAGTTGTTTCGAGCATGAGTCCCATGCTGGCATTTACAGTACGCAGGCGCTCCATCTCATCGAATGTGAGGATACCTGCATTCGTGTGCGGCAGGACGCCGTATTCGATGCTCTTTCTGCACATCGCCTCGCAATAATTCAGAATTGTGGTATAGCCCAGTGGTTTGAGATGATGCATAAACCCCGGTTCCTCTTCCGGATGCTCACCGAAGGTGAAGAGTGCTTCAGTACACCCCATGGCCGCACCATGCCGGAGTGTCTTTTTTACTTCATCTATTTCCATGAGGCACCCGTCCCTGACAGGTGTTCTGAATGAACAATACCCGCACCGGTTACGGCACACTGTAGTAAGCGGTAAAAAAATATTCTTTGAGAATGTGATGACCCGGCGCTGCATGAACAATGATGTTTTTATTAGATATTGAAAGTTAATGCCATGTACGGATAAACCGCGTTGCTTGAGATCAAATAAGGGTAAGCATAAAGTGCTGCGCAGTGCATAGTTGACAATACTGATAAACAGGCAATTTGCAATCAAAATTGATGGAGTAAGGATGTCGGAACAAGGTAAAGAATCCGGTGAGGCCAAAAACCCGGCTGAATTTGATAGTGGAATAAGCCCCCCCGCTGAACCGACACAAGCCGATCTGAAAAAATCACTGGAATTTGCGTTGAAGAAACTCCAGATTGTCGGGAGCGTGACCCGGCATGATGTGCTCAACCAGCTTACGGCGGTTGTCGGTTATACCGAACTGCTCGAGATGATGGTGGAAGACGAAAAACAACGTTCATTTATTGAAAAGGAGAAGCAGGCGATCGATAAGATCCGTCGCCAGTTCAAATTTGCCAAGGATTACCAGAATATTGGTATTGAACCGCCTCAATGGCAGTTGTTAAAGAATGTGATACACCGGGCAATTGAGGATGCTGATCTAAAAGCCATCCGGGTTACGGATCTTACTGGTGGCGCATCGGTGTATGCCGACGCCCTCTTTGAAAAAGTCTTTTCAAACCTGTTCGAAAATACTATGCGTCACAGCGGTACGGCAACAGAGATCCGTATATCTGTGTCCCGTAAAGATGCTGCAATAGTACTGCTTGTGGAAGATAATGGAACGGGCATTCCTGCGGAGAACAAGATCAAGGTGTTTGAGCGTGGTTATGGGAAAGGAACCGGATGGGGATTATTCCTTGCAATGGAGATTCTTGCATTCACCGGTATGACAATAAAAGAGACCGGAGAGCCTGGAAAAGGGACCCGGTTCGAGATTCTTATCCCTCAGGACCATTTACGGTTCTAATGCGGGGAGCCTCAGGTGCCTGCACCCGGTTAGAGAAAAACTGGAAAGAGAGAAATGGTTCAATGAATTATCGCATCTTGTCGATCTCTTCTTCATTCACCGCTATGTAGACATCAACCTCCTTATTATCGGGCCGGGTAAACCGTGCATCGTACTGCTCAAAATCGCAGGTATATGTGCGTGGAAGGTTTGTTCCCCAGACTGACATCCAGACTGCAATGAGCGCATCCGGCATGGGCCCGGCTGCTTTAAAGACTGCATAGGTCTGGGCAGGAATCCTTGTGACTGCGAGACCGTCGGGAATCTTGTCAGCCTTTGTCACTTCACTTCCGATCAGGTAGGCATATTCCCCAGTCCAGTCACTATCGTATTCGGAGTATACGGCAAAAAATGCCGGGGTCTTTGCGCGGTTTGGGATCTTTGCTGCAATATTTTGCGAGAGGAAATCCTGCCAGCATTCAGGAATATCGGCAACACTGCGGCCATCCGCGTTTGAGGTCCGGCGTTTGATACCCATCACAATCTTTGCGGGCATCTTTTTTACGATAAATCCATGATTATCCATTCCGGAATTATCAGCAGCAGGGATGTTAAAACTACGGGATTTCTGAATCGTTGAAAAAAGATATCAGCATCTTTTTTTCCATTACCTGCGTACACCGTTGTGCAATGTGTCCGCATGCTCTTATCCCGTATAAACCAATCAACCCGAAGACACGCCTGTCCTGTATCCTTGACCCGTCTGAACGGGAAGCATTTGCCCGCACAATGTTGCAGGATGTCATCACTACCACTATTGACTCCCTCTGCACACCCGTTATCGTCAGCACCGAACTCTATGACAGTGAGGATGTCCAGATCACGATAAAAGATGCCGACCTCAGTAGTTCGTTAAACCAGATAATTCCGGATTGTGTTGGCCCACTTCTCATCCTTATGGCAGATCTTCCTCTTGCAGATCGTGCATCCATCCAGCGGGTCACCTCTACAAAGAGTGATATGGCGATAGTGCCCGGGCGTGGCGGGGGTACGAATGTGATCTTTATCAAGGACACAAAGAGGTTCCATGTCGATTACTATGGTATGAGTTTTTTAAAGCACATGAAGATCGCAACGGATGAAGGTCTCTCCTGCGAAGTGATCGATTCATTCCGCCTCCACACAGATATCGATGAGAAAGAAGATCTGGTAGAGCTGCTGATCCATGGAACCGGCAAGAGCAGGGCATATCTTGAAGGACTTGGCATCTCTTTAGTTGCTGAGAATGGTCGGGTCGGGGTTGAGAGAAAGCGATAGTTATATCCAAATGCTCAATAAAATCCCCTATATGAACGGACCATCCGGGCCATCGCTCATAGAACTCCTGTGTAGTCAAACCCCTGATGTCAACCGGATTATCGATACTTTTGTCACACGATTCAATGGGGTCTATGGAATTGCGGGTACTGACCGGTGGGATATCACAAAGGAGGACTGGCAGCGGTACGAGTTCCTCGGTGACCGCGTCCTGAGTCTTATCATTGCCCAATCGTTGTTTACCCGGCGGGATGCTGTGCTGAACGAAGGGGAGATGACCAAGCGATTGAGTAGCATGGTCTCGAACCGCGCTCTTGATGCCCTGACGCGCCAGCATCAGAAGCAGACCTTTAATCGCCTGATTCCGAGATCCATCGGTGAACAGAACACGTATGGTGAACGGATCACTGGCGGTGCGTTCGAGGCCTTCATCGGTGCCCTGTACTGCGAAGTTGGGCTTGATGACGTGGCTTTTTTTGTCAACTCAATTATGTCAGATGCGTTGAACAGTTACAACCCGAACCAGAATGCGAAAGGTATCCTGCAGGAATATTTCCAGAACATGGAACGGTCAGATGTCCCGGATTACCGCGAGACAATCCGGACGAGGCCTGATCACAAACCGATCTTCACCTGCCAGGTTTTTTTCAGGACTGATCTTCTGGGTGAAGGAACCGGAGAGAGCAAGCAGCTGGCAGAACAGGCAGCTGCCATGCGGGCGCTCGAAAAGCTCGGGCTGATTCGCCGGTGATTTCCAGAAAAGAGAATATGAATTTTCAGCCGAACGCTCAATCAGATGAATGATTCCTTAACACGCCCATGAACAGGCACTCGTCTGCGGCGATCGAATCAATGCCTACCTGATCCCCTATAGGGAGCCCGATGCCCCGAATGATCGCTGCCGGAGTACACTCATCTGCTTCGCCCATCACAAGCTCAGCAGCTGAAACGATGTTATCGCCGACAGCTCTTTTCGTCACTTCGAGTTTGCGCCCGAAGAGATCGCTCCTGCCTCGGTCATCGATGACCGCGATAATGCCTGCGCAGCCAATCGCAACCCCACTGCACCCAAGGCGCATCGCGTGCGTCCGGCTGTCGGCAATGATGACTCCCACCTTCACGCCATACCTGCTTTCGATATATGCTTTGATGGTAACGGCACTCAGGTCAGGGTTTTTGGGAAGGGGCGTTACGCATCCCGGGGGTGCGTTGGATGCATCGACACCGGCATTGGGTAAGAGGGTGCCGGCTTTCATGCAGAGCAAAAAGCCGGGTATACCGCCAACGATTGAGTCGCTCTCCCGCAGGACGACCTCAGCGGTGCGTGAATCCATCTGGTATTTTCGTCCCAGTTTCTCTGCCCGTGAAGAAGGGGTAATGGTAGCAAGGTCGATGATGTTTCCTTCAGCAGTAGCAACAGCAGTCTCGGCAAACACAATGATATCTCCGTCATGGATGCCCCCGCATTGCCGTTCGGCAGCATCGGCAGCTCGCTCTCCAACAGAGTCGCCGCTGCGGATGATTCCGGTAGAAAGTCCGAACACCTCAAAGGAGGTGTTCACGGCCGTTTCACCAGCCGTTCAAAAACGGAGATGAGATCCCGGGTCTGGGGGACATCATGCGTACGGACAATAGATGCCCCTTTCTGAAGAAGTATCATTGTCACTGCCAGACTGCCGGCCAGCCGGCCTTCGGGTTCCCTGTTTACGAGATTTCCGATAAAGCTCTTGCGTGAGATTGCGGCAAGGACCGGGCGATCAAATGCTAAGAATCTCTCATAATTCTGGCAGAGTTCCCAGTCATTGTCGAGAGATCGCAAGGGGCTCCAGTAACCTACACCCGGATCGAGTACGTAATTATCGATCCCTGCGGATTCACACCGCTGGACAACGGTTTTGAGCGTTGTCATCGTAGCGTCCAGCCCAACAGCATCTCCCGGATTATAATTGGCTGCCATCAGGATAGCCGGCAATCCTGATTCCGCAACCCGTTTTGCATAGGCCGGTGATGATAACCCGGAAATATCGTTTGCGGCATGGATGCCATGCTTGAGACAGATATCGAGAACCCACGGGTTCATGGTATCGACTGAAATGGTAAAGCCGGTTCCGTCAAGCTCCTTGAGTGCAGCATCGATACGGGATGCCTCTTCGCTCCCGCTGATTGCCTGAGCGTTTGGGGCCGTGCTGCACTCAAGGAGCTTGACGGAACCGGCTTTACCATTTCAGTCGATACCATGAACCCGTGGGTTCTCGATATCTGTCTCAAGC
>JANYBK010000041.1 GCA_025360805.1 Methanomicrobiales archaeon | reverse complement strand
GAAGAACTACTGCTGCTGCTGCTACTGCTGCTCGACGAAGACGAAGACGACGACGACGAAGACGACGACGAAGAACTACTGCTGCTGCTGCTACTGCTGCTCGACGAAGACGAAGACGACGACGACGAAGACGACGACGACGAAGACGAAGACGACGACGACGACGACGACGACGACGACGACGACGACGAAGACGAAGACGAAGACGAAGACGAAGACGAAGACGAAGACGAAGACGAAGACGAAGACGAAGACGAAGAACTGCTCTCATCGGAACAGATCCAAACGACACCGACATCGCAATTGAGATAGGATCCAGACTCAAGCGGCACAGAGTTAGGATAGTCCTGAGCTTCTTGCAGACTGAACGTAGAAGGCTCGGCGATAATCGGAGCCTCTGGCTGTGTTGGTGGAGTCTCGTGTGGCTGAACTGGGTAGACGACTGGCGGAAGGCTCGTCAGCGCGTTCCAATACCCAGCTACCTCGTGGCCTTCTGGATTAACTGAACAGATCTGTTTTGAATAGCCAGACACAGCGATCAATTCAATGATCCCAATGGCTTTGCACCCATACCCGACCCAGCCCTGACCGTCCGTGCGCCAATGACCGCAGTCAGAGATCGAGCTAACGTCACAGGACCGATTCCCTCCATCGTTATATCCACGCATCGTCCCACTGAATTCAGGCTCGCACCAGCCAGCAACCCCGCCTCCGCAGATGTTGCCGTGCTCATCATAGAACATGTGGATCTGGCTGAAACAAACGAACGATGGCTGACCGTTGAACAACAGATAATCAGGAATTATCGGGCTTGTGGAGTTGATGATGGCTCGATAACCAGATGTCAGTCCGAAAATCCTCCTGACCGTCCACTGATTGGTCGGCAATCCGATGTCTGCGTTCTGAACCGGACCACTGACGAATACGAACGAGCTACCGATAGCACCACCAGCGGCATCAGGGAGATCGTAGGTGTAGGTCCATACGTTCATGGAAATCAGACTTGCGGCACCGGGATGACAGGACCGCAATCAACAGCGCAGCCACCGACCAGAACGGCGGAAGGACCACGGTTGTCTCTGATCCTGAGCCGGCCTGCGAACGGGCACGACTCGTTCTTGATTTTTGCGATGCTGATGTTCTTGAAGACGTTGCTGGTAATATCGATGATCCCGCCACCACGGATCTTGATGCCATAGGGAGCACCATTGATCGTGCAACGATCGATGGAGATGAAGTGCAGATTGGCACTGGTGATCAGGATCGGCGCGTAGCTTGCCGAGATGGTATCTCCAGTCAGTGTCCCGACGATTAGCCGATGATAGAAACCACCATCAACCAGCGTCATCAACGGCTCGGATTGGCCCCCGAAGTTGATGAAGACACCATCGAGGAGAGAGCCGATTTTGAGAGCCGTTGCTGGCCCACCATAATCGGCAGTCTCGATGTACCGGCTAAGTCCAAAGACCCCAGAGACATTGCAGTTGATGCACTTGGTGATGTGGACTGGTTTGTTGGTGGAGAGCACCCTCAAGCGCGAATAGGTCATCACCAAGGCATATCGATCGAAGGTCGGCCCACCGCCATTGGCCCCACGAGCGGCCGTATTGACGTCTCCGGCGATGGTGAGGTCCAGCGGAGTACCAAAGACCCGGTCCAGGGTGATCTGACCATTCTCGGAATGGATCAGGATACCATTCCCCAACGTCGGGCAGTTCTTGATAGAGACGTCCTGATCGTGGTTGGACAGGAAGACCCCATGCACGTCCAGGATGCAATCCGTGATCTCCATGTTGACGTAGGACCCAGCCAGCATGGTATTCCACTCCAGCCAGAGGGGAACTCCCTGGGAAATGGTGACCTGCTGCCTCGCGCTTGGGGCTGGTACGATGGTGATCTTGGTCTGAACAGACCGACTAACGTTATAGCTCAGGTAGTTGACTGGGTAGACACCAACGTCCATGAGCACAACCGTCAGGGTCTCATTGGCCGGTATGGTGTAGGCATCCAGGGCCTGAAAGAAGTTCAGGATGGCTGTGTTGATGTTCGGGACATCGCCCGTGCCGTTGGCTTTGACGTGCGTGATCATGGCATGGCCGCCAGATAGCCATCCCGCCCGCAGTCGCCGCAGAGGGTCCTGGAGATCCCCCCCATGACGTCCAAGGCGTCAGACCAGCCCTCGGGACCGATCCTGCTGGCCAAATGCTGGAGGAAGATGGGCTGGGGTGGGTCTGAGGTGGGGTAGCCAGGAATACTGGCTGTGGTGAACAGGAAACGGGCACAGCAGGGAGACAGGACGAGAGGCGGGGTCAGGATCGTGTCTCTTGCCCGGTAGTGGGCGATATTGGCCGCAACCGTCGGATCGGCCGGGTCGAACATCTGGGAGTGCTGGTCGTGGCCCGTGGCCTGCCACTCGGCGAAGGTCATGGAGGTCGGCATGCCCGGTGGCGGGTTGGTCCATATGACCATCGGATCAGTCGGACCGACGTAGAAGACGTTGTTGTCCGAGATGATGTTGGCGAGGTTGACATTGCCCCTGAGGTTGATGGGGGCGATACCGATCGACCCTTCGGGGACCAAGAACGCTTGGTTGTTGATGATGTAAGGGGTTCCCACGAGTCTATCTAGCTGCTCGTAGCACCCATTCAGCCATATTGAACGCGGGCTTCTGATGCCGGTATTTCGCAGGAACTGCGGTATGTCATCCGGCGACGAGACTCAGCCGCGTGAACCTCGGTGTTGATCTCTTGAACGTCGATCCGCTGGGTATTGATGCCTGGATGGGTGGCGATCTGTACCACGAAATCTATTGGGTCAATCTCATGACGACTGAAGATTGTAGCAGTGATCTCACTACGTTTGAGTATTTCATGGGCCTGTATCGGATCCTGCGTGTAGACGACCAGGAAGGCAGTGGGATCGAGGTCGATGATATTGACCAGAAGGTTCAGGGCTGTCCCATCGATATCCTGCCTGCCCAGCATTTCGAGGTACTTATATTCCTTGCTGTCCTGAGGGGTTAGAGACCAGGAGGTCACCACCACACGAGGGCGGATGCCGGCGCGGAAGAGCCGCCAGTACAGGCCGATGGCTTCATTTTGCGACGTGGCCGTGTGGACGGTCGCCCCCATGGACTGGAAAATGCGGGTAAGGGTGTTGCTTGTTCGCCTTTCCGCCATCAAAATCAGGACGTGGGTATCATGCAGAAGAGAAATGATGGGCATAATTGCTCACCTTCTCCGGTCAGGGTTGATATGAGCCACGTCCGCCTCTAGTCTAGTCGTTTTTTCAGAGAGTACACCAATTTTATGATCAAAGCTGGCAAGCCGCTCTTTGAAATTGGTAATCTCATTGGTGGTAGTGGCTTCCGCCCTCAACAGGACGCGAACGTCTGAGCGAAGGGTGTCCCATTCTTGCCGTTGGGCCTGAATGCCGGCCACCAAGGCGTCCAGTCGGCTCTGGACCTGCTTGGCATCCGATGCTCCGGTCTCGTTGTCGATCCGCTCGTGGAGGCGGTTGACATCAACCTTGATCTCAGCGCGGATGGTGGTGGCCATGGTCGCTATGGCATTGACGGCGTCAGCGTTGATCTTGACGGTGCTGTGGCCGAAATCTGATTCAACCTTGCCAACGATCACCTCCTGCTGCTTGTCTATGTCTTTGCGAAGGGTGGCCAACTCGGTGGAAACAACCCCTTTCCACTGGCCAGCATTGAAAATCCAAACAACGCAACCGCCGCCAGTTACGAGGGAAGCAACAGAAATAACGAGGTTCCAATCCATGGTTTATCTACTGAGACGTTGTTTTCTTCAGAGGGGTGCCACTGATGACGCCCTTCTGATCCTGGATTATGCCGGGTCTACGATCATCCAGGCGACCTGGGACGTGTCGGCCACGTTGGACGATGTTATCGTGAAGCTCGTGGCTGCTGTCCTGGCCGAAACGCGGACGAACCCGTTTACGCCTCCATCGACGTTACTGGTCAGGAAGATGCGGCTGGTCGCGCTGACTGCGGTGGTGGATACCACCAGTGTTCCGGCCACCAGGGTCGCAACGCCCATCTTGGCATTCGAGCCTTCCTTCACGAACAGGCCCTTGCCTGCGGTGTTGATCTTCACATCACCGTTGAAGATGTTGGTCGCAAGCGCATCAGCTTGGTAGAC
>JANYBK010000006.1 GCA_025360805.1 Methanomicrobiales archaeon | reverse complement strand
AAGGAAAAATATAATTCCTGCCATTAGCTTTGCCTATCCATTTTTATCTCGTGCCGGTTAACGGCGGGGATAGGGCCATCAAATTAGAAATCGGTTGGTTTGGGCTAATTTGAGAGTCTCCAATTTCAATATCATTTTTTTGTACTGGGACATCGCCAAACCATGATTCTATCTTTGTGTTCCGCAAGAGAAGGGAGAGTAATATACCGGATGCAGTGTGACCGGGAGATTGAGACAATGCTCTGAATTTATCGTTTGCAACAACCCATGTGAAAGAGCATTGCATGTACTTCCATCTCATCCTCACTGACGAATGTAACCTCTGCTGCAGGTACTGCCGGGCAAAGGCATTCGAGGTACTGGAAGAGAGCGATGATGAAACCGCACCTAGAATTGACATCGATCCCAACCTTCCCCGGGATCTTGATTTCGATCTGGGTCTGCTCTATAATTTCCTGCAAAAAGATCCCGCATCCACACTCACATTCTATGGAGGAGAACCGCTCATGCGTGCGGATCTGATCGATCGGATTGTTCGTGAGGCACCGGTGCAAAGGTTCATGATCCAGACCAACGGGATGCTGCTGGACCGGCTCGAACCGGAGATCGTGAACCGGTTTTCCACCATCCTTGTTTCATTGGACGGGGAGGAATCACTTACGGACTTTAACCGGGGGACAGGGGTGTACCAGACCGTGATGAGAAATATCAGGAAAATCCAGGAATGGGGGTATGCTGGGGAGCTCATTGCACGGATGGCAGTTACTGAGAGAACCAATATCACAGATGCAGTCCACTGGCTTTCTGATAACCCGGATCACTCCTTCTCCTCCATCCACTGGCAGCTGGATGCAAATTTTGCCGGTGATTTTTCACAGCGCCAGTTTGCTGACTGGGTGACAGCGAGTTATAATCCCGGCATCCGGACACTGGTTACAGACTGGATCGATCATATGGAATCAGAAGGAGAAGTACAGCGATGGTATCCATTCCTTGACCCAATAGAAGATATGCTGCTGGGGAAAAAAAGCCTGCTAAGGTGTGGGTCCGGACATTCGAACTACAGTATTATGACCGACGGTCACATAGCACCCTGCCCGGTTATGATCGGTATGAAGGAGTTCTATGTAGGACATATCCGGACGGCAGATCCAAAAAATCTCGACCAGATATATGTGGGAGCGGAGTGTACTGGATGTGGGATTTATGATTTCTGCGGGGGGCGATGCCTGTACTCCAATATTACAAAACCATGGAATATGACAGAACGAAAAACGGTCTGCGGGACTGTTGAAAACCTCTATTCCGCTCTCACCGAAGCAGTCCCCCGCATCCGGGCCCTGATAAAGAGGGGGACAATCACTCTCAATGATTTTACACATGAAAAGTTCAACGGGTGCGAGATCATCCCGTGAGAGTAACCGAAAGCTCCGGTTCGGGTTTCAAGATAATTTTCTGTCGATTTTACTTTTTCCGGGCGTTATACAATAATCCGTAAGGGAAAAACATCTTATCTGGTTTGCACTAATACTAAAATCCATGGCCGAATCGTGGAAAGAGGCAAAAGAATGTGCCGAAAAAGAAGCACTCCCTCAGGTCTATCATGACTGTGATAAGAATACCTACGGTGCATGCAATACCGGTGAGCGACAGGGAACATTCAAAGGCGGTGTCTTTATCGAGCATCGCTGTCTTTGTATGCCTGCGCATCTCAGCTATGAAGATCTCGAAGCAAAAGAGAAAAAATTTCGGTCTGAAAACCCGGACTGGTAGTACATTACTTTTTTCTGATTTCCTGCCGGAAACGATGCATGAGATCATAGATCGCCAACCTGAACTCATCACCTATCTCTTCCCAGGATTTGGCATCTGAAATTGTTTCATCAAGGGGGGCTGGTTTTCCTCTCGACCGGTTCAGGATCGAATGATAGTCTGTCTATTCGTGCACACTTTTCTATTCCCAAGTGGACCATCCATTATTTGCAGGGAATTTTAACTCCGTTTTTGAACTCTGCCTGAACTGCATGATATTTCCATGCTCTCTATGTTTCCCACAGTTAAAATGGTTATATAAATACATAATTGGTAAAAAAAATACAACAATGCATAAATATGTACAAAGTAGACCATGATCCATACAACTGCCCGGGAATCGGCAGCTGATAGTATGGTGATGCCGGTGGACTGGAAAAGGCAATAAAAATGGATGAATTGATACTTAATCTTGGACTGAATGAATACCTGACCGCAGTAAAGGATCAGCCAAAGCCGCTGATCATCCCGCTCTGTGCCGAGCTGCCATTGTCGGATATCTCGCCGCTGGATGTGTACACAAGTACCCGGAAAGGATGCGGGTTCCTGCTCGAATCCATGGAAGGGAGCGAGAAGATTGCCCGCTACTCGTATATCGGGATCGATCCAGAGTTCGTGGTTACTATCGGAAAGACCGTGGACGTGAGGGGAAATGAGCAATTTACTACGATTGCAAAAGATCCCGAGGGAGAGACACCGGTTGATAAGATCAAGTCGATCCTCTCCCGGTTCTGCTACGTGAACGTAAAAGCTCCCCGGTTCTTCGGGGGCATGGTCGGTTACTTTGCGTATGATTGCGTGTACTCGCTCTTTGAGAAAGTACGCGAGGGGCACAACGGCATCCCGCCTGCTGTCGGGAGCAGTGCCAGCGGAGATCATGAAGCCAGTTTCATGCTCACCAAGGACTGCATAGTATTCGATCACGCTGAACGGAAACTCTTCATCTTCTCCAGCCCGTTCCTCACCTACGAATCCGATCTGAAAGAAGAATATGAACAGAGCATTGCGAAGATTCGGGCACTGGGGGACCATATCGCATGTCTTGCATCGGGAAAGAACGCGAGTGGAACACTGAAGCAGGCAAGCGGCAAAAAGCCGGAGTACATTCCGTCCGTATCGCAGGAAGCCTTTGAGCGGTCCGTAGAACGGGTAAAGGAGCACATTGTCGCAGGAGACATCTTCCAGGCGGTGATCTCGCGCAGGATGGAGTGTGCGGTTAAAAACGATCCGTTCGCGATCTATGCGGCACTCCGTAAGATCAACCCGAGCCCGTACATGTATTATCTCGATTTCGGGGACGAGCAGGTAATCGGGGCGAGCCCGGAGATGCTAGTAAGGGTTGAGCGGCGGCGGGTAACAACCGTGCCCATTGCCGGCACACGTCCGCGGGGATGCGATGCCCGTGAGGATGCACATCTTGCACAGGAGCTTCTCAACGATCCCAAGGAGCGGGCTGAGCACACGATGCTTGTCGATCTCGCAAGAAACGATATCGGACGGGTCTGCCGGTTCGGTTCGGTTGAAGTCGGAGAATTCATGGGTATTGAGAAGTTCTCCCATGTCCAGCACATTGTCTCAACGGTTAATGGCATGCTCCGGGACAACCTGGACTGTTATGATGCATTCAAATCCTGTTTCCCTGCCGGAACGGTATCCGGCGCACCGAAGATTCGTGCAATGCAGATCATCGGCGAGGAAGAGACACAGAATCGCGGGCTCTATGCCGGAGCTGTCGGGTATATCGGGTTTGACCGGAATCTCGAGTTTGCGATTGCGATCCGTACGGTTATTGTCCGCAACGGGCGGGCATACGTTCAAGTGGGAGCGGGGATTGTCGCAGATTCGGTACCGGCAAATGAATGGAAGGAGACCGAGAGCAAGGCATCGGCAATGCTGCGGGCGATCGAGCGGGCCGGGGTGTCACCATGAAAGTCCTGATCGTGGACTGCTACGACAGTTTCACCTTCAACCTGTATCAGCAGGTAGGTAAACTCGGGGGAAACCCGGTAGTCATGACCTGCGATACACCGCTGGAACATCTAAAAAAGTGCGGGTGCGACCGGATCATCCTCTCACCTGGGCCGGGGACGCCCCACGATTCCGGTGTCTGTATGGAAGTGTTAGAAACAATGAGCAGGACCATACCCACGCTGGGCGTCTGTCTCGGGCACCAGGCGATCTGCACAGCGTTTGGGGGGGATGTTATCAGGGCACAGCACCTGATGCACGGTAAGACCTCATCAATACGGCACGATGGTCAGGGAGTGTTTACCGGAATACCTACACCCTTTACCGCGACACGCTACCACTCGCTGGTTGCCCGTGAAGACTCCCTGCCTGCGGAACTGCAGATTTCGGCGACAAGCCTCGACGATCATTACGTAATGGGGGTCAGGCATACCCGGTACCCGATCGAAGGAGTCCAGTTCCACCCGGAGAGTATCCTGTCGCAGGAAGGCGACCGGATCATCCGGAATTTCCTTGCCGGAACGGGAGGGGTATCATGATAGTGAAAGAGATTCTCACAAAACTTGCAGCACGACAGGATCTCGCCCCTGCTGAAGCGGCAGGGATGATGAGCATAATCATGGAAGGGAAGGCCACTCAGGCGCAGATCGGTGCATTTCTCCTTGCGCTGCATATGAAGGGGGAGACCACCGCCGAGATCGCTGCCTTTGCCCGGGTGATGCGGGATCATGCGATCACGGTACGACCGGTGACCGGGCGGATGCTCGTTGATACCTGCGGTACCGGAGGAGACGGGGCGCAGACATTCAATATCAGCACCGCTTCAGCGTTTGTTGCTGCCGGGGCAGGATGCCCGGTCGTCAAGCACGGCAACCGGGGCGTGAGCAGCAGGTGCGGTTCGGCAGATGTCCTGACAGCACTGGGAGTGAGTCTCGCACCTGTCCCGGAAGTACAGGCGCGAATCGTGGAAGAAGTCGGAATCGCGTTTTTCTTTGCCCCGAATTACCACCCGGCCATGAAGCATGTGATGACCACCCGGCAGGAGATCGGGTGCAGGACAATCTTCAACATCCTCGGCCCATTGGCAAATCCTGCCGGTGCGCAGGCACAGGTGCTTGGGGTTTACCGGCCGGACCTTACCGGTACTCTCGCCGATGTGCTCAGGATACTGGGGCTCTCGCAGGCGATGGTGGTCCATGGTGCCGGTCTTGACGAGATCACCACTACTGGAGATACTGTCATCGCTGAGCTCGGTAACGGAGCGATCCGTACATACACAATCCGGTGCGAAACATTCGGTATTGCACCTGCACAGCTTGCAGATCTAGCAGGAGGCGATGCACAGCAGAACGCCCGCATCATTTGGGAGATACTTCAGGGGCAGCGGGGGGCAGCACGGGACATTGTGCTCATGAACGCAGGAGCCGCGATATATGTTGGCGGGCTTGCCTCGGATCTTCATGAAGGGATCCGTCTTGCTGCCGTTTCCATAGATTCCGGGAAGGCAGCTGCCCGCCTAGATGCGCTGGTGGATGCAACGCGGGGTGTCGCATGATCCTCGATGAGATTATCAAACGTACGGAAAAACGGGTCGCATTACTTCCGTCAACTTTTCCGGAGAACATTAACCACACTCGCGTAAGCCTGATCGATGCGATCCGGAACAGGAATGGGAGAAACGCGGTGATCGCCGAGATCAAATGCGCATCGCCAAGCCGTGGCACAATCCGCCGCAACGTGGACATGGCAATGATGGCAGGAGTGCTTGCGGGCAAGGGTTGCGTGGCACTCTCGGTGCTGACCGAGCCGTATTTCTTCGGGGGCTCGGGACAGGACATTGCCAGAGTGAAAACCGCAGTCAGCATCCCGGTTCTCAGGAAGGACTTCATCATCGATGAACAACAGATCGCAGAGACACGGGCGCTCGGGGCCGACGCGGTGCTCCTGATTGCTGCGGTGCTCAAAGAGCGCCTGCCGGTCTTTGTCGATCTCGCACTGGAGTATGGTCTTGAACCGCTTGTTGAGGTTCACGATGCAGAAGAAATTAAAACCGCGCTTGCCACCCGCGCCGGACTGATCGGCATAAACAACCGCAATCTTGCGACGCTTACCATAGACCGCTCCACCACACGGCTTCTCTCGGAGAGCGTCCGGTCCGCAGGAAGAATAATCGTATCAGAAAGTGGTATGCGCTCAGCCGATGATATCCGGGAGATGAAACCCTACTGCGATGCGTTCCTGATCGGTTCATCGATCATGATGCACGAACGCCCGGAGAAGAAACTCGAGGAGTTCGTATGCGCATAAAGTGCTGCGGAATCACGAGACCGGAGGATGCCCGGTACGCGGAAGCGTGCGGGGCAGATGCAATTGGCGTTGTGGTGTTTTCCCCAACGTCAAAACGGTCAGTAACACCGGAACGGGCACGGGAGATTTTTGATGCGGTCGGACCGTTTACCACAACTGTTGCAGTCAGCCATACCACATCACTGGGAGACCTCGAAAAGATGCTTGCCCTGCATATGGATGCAATCCAGATTTCGCATCCGTTTTTGTTACCTGAAAAACCGTCTGTAAAAGTGATCCGGGTCATCGGGAGAAATGATCCCTTACCCACCGACTGCGACGCGATCATTGTGGACGAGAGCCATGGTTGCGGTAAAAATTTTGATCTCTCGCATGCCCACAGCGTCGTGCAGAGATCCGCATTACCGGTCATTCTCGCAGGAGGGCTCACCCCGGAAAATGTGGCAGATGCCATACGGCAGGTGCACCCCTATGCCGTAGATGTTGCAAGCGGTATCGAGACGGCACCGGGAATAAAAGACCATAAAAAAATAGCCGCGTTCATTGCGGCAGCACGAAAAGGTGTACCATGACAACAAAGGGAAGATATGGACAATATGGCGGGCAGTATGTCTCCGAGACACTGATGAGCGCACTCATAGAACTGGAGGGCGAGTATGAAAAAGTGAGGAACGATCCACAGTTCGCCCGCGATCTTGCCGCATTGCAGACTGAATACGCGGGACGCGAGACACCGCTCACTTTCTGCCCGAATGCCTCGAAGGAACTCGGATGTAAGTTCTATCTAAAGCGCGAGGATCTCGTGCATGGCGGTTCCCACAAACTGAACAACACGCTCGGGCAGGCACTGCTCGCCAAAAAGATGGGGAAGAAACGTTTGATCGCTGAGACCGGTGCCGGGCAGCATGGGGTTGCAACAGCGATTGTCGGAGCGGCACTCGGTATGCCCGTTGAGGTATACATGGGCGAGGTGGACACGCAGCGGCAGGCGCTCAATGTTTTCCGCATGGAGCTGATGGGGGCAAAGGTGATCCCGGTCAAATCCGGGACAAAGACACTCAAGGACGCGATCAACGAAGCGCTTCGTGACTGGGTGGCAAACGTGCGGGACACCTACTACCTTATCGGTTCAGTCGTCGGTCCACACCCGTACCCGCTCATGGTGAGGGATTTCCAGTCGGTGATAGGCAGAGAGGCGCGAGAGCAGGTGTTAAGAAAAGAGGGCAGGCTTCCCGACTCGGTGGTTGCGTGCGTGGGCGGCGGGTCGAACGCCATCGGTATATTCTACCCGTTCCTGAACGATGATGCGAAACTAATCGGGGTTGAGGCCGGGGGCGAAGGGATCGAAACGGGAAAACATTCCGCCACGCTCTGCGCTGGTGATACAGGTGTCCTGCACGGAACGCTCTCGTACCTCTTACAAGATGAGCACGGGCAGATACTACCCACTCACAGCATTTCAGCCGGCCTCGATTATCCGGGTGTTGGCCCGGAACATGCGATGCTCAAAGACAAACACCGCGTGACCTATGCGGCAGTGAACGACCCGGAAGTGCTGGACGCGTTCAGGTTCCTTTCAAAAACCGAGGGGATCATCCCAGCCCTGGAATCCGCCCATGCAGTCGCATACGTAAAACAGAACGCGGACCGGTTTAATAAAGATGACATCGTGATCATCAACCTCTCGGGACGGGGCGACAAGGATGTGGCTGAAGTGGCGAAGATGCAGGGATGTTTATAATGGGACGAATTGAGACGGCATTTACTGATGCCTCTATGAAAAAACCCGCCTTCATTGGTTTTACCGTTGCAGGAGACCCGGACAAGGCCACCTGCGTCCGGATCGCCCGGGCACTGATCGCCGGGGGAACCGACATCCTAGAACTGGGGGTTCCCTTCTCCGACCCGGTAGCGGACGGGCCGACAATCCAGAAAGCCGATGAGCGGGCACTGGCAGCAGGTACGACACCGGACACTGTGTTTGAGATTGTCCGGGAGATCCGCAAAGAGTCTAAGGTACCGATCGTCTTGCTCACGTACTACAACATTGTCTATCGCCGCGGGATCGAACGGTTCTACCGGGAAGCCCGCGATGCCGGCGTTGACGGCATCCTTATCGCCGATATGCCGGTCGAAGAATCAGAGGAGGTCTGTACAGTTGCAGCACGTAATGGCATCGACCCGATCTTCCTCATCACCCAGACAACTTCCGATGAACGGATCAAAAAGATTGCAGCAAAGGCACGCAGGTACCTGTACCTTGTCGCGGTACTGGGTGTTACCGGTGTGCGTAAACAAATTTCCGGCGGGGCAATCGATCTCCTGCACCGGGTCCGCAGGCACACCGGACTTCCGCTCGCACTCGGCTTTGGTATATCAACACCCGCACATGCACAGATCTGCGCCTGTGCCGGAGCTGACGGGGTGATCGTGGGCAGCGCAATTGTCGAGATTGTTGAGCGCAACCTGAAGAATCCCGGTAAAATGGAGCATGATCTGCAGGACTACATCAGGGATATGAAACGGGCAACATGCAACCCGGGTCAAACAAAGAGATAATAATTTCACATAAAAAACCATCTTTTTATAAAGCGCCGGATAAAACTAACCCGGTAAATCATGAAGTCAAAAAATACTCTCCTTATCATTATGGGCATATGTATTATTGCCGTTCTTCTTGCTGCCGGTTGCACCCAGCCGACGGCACCCGCACCAGCAAAGACACTTACACCAACCCCTGCAGCAGCAACTGGCATGGCGAACCCGGCCTCAGTCAACTGCGGCAAAGTCGGAGCCACATCAGAGATTATGAATAACCCGGACGGCAGCCAATATGGCGTATGCAAATTCCCCAATGGGACTTCTTGCGAGGAGTGGGCACTTTTCCGTGGTGAAGGCTGTAAGGCAGGAACTGCAGTAACCACAACCGTACCGGCAACGGCCGGACTTGCGAATCCGGCATCCGTCAACTGTGGCAAGATTGGCGGAACCACCGGGATCAAGAAAGATGCACAGGGTAACGAGTACGGCATGTGCACGTTTACCAATGGCACAACCTGTGATGAATGGGCACTCTTCCGCAATGAAGGATGTAAACCGTTCACACCCGTGACCACAACCGCAGCAGCGATTGGTATAGCAAACCCGGCCTCAGTCAACTGTGGGAAAATCGGGGCCACTTCAGTGATTATGAATAACCCGGACGGCAGCCAATATGGCGTATGCAAATTCCCCAATGGGACTTCCTGCGAGGAGTGGGCGCTCTTCCGTGGCGAAGGATGCAAGCCGAATGTGGCACCAACCACCACTCAGGCAAAATAATTTTTTCCTTTTCTATTCAACAGGTTCCCCGCGATATCCATGTGCTGCCAGTTCAGCGATCACAGATTTTTCCCAGCGGGCATCATCGTGACGAGGTAGAGGTGCTATCTCCTCTTTCCAAATCCGTAAGAGCGTTTCGTCCCCAGTTTTCAGTTCACCCGTTCCCATAATCCTGCCACACTCATGGCCATCGGAGTTGTAGATAACCAGCCGGTAGCACCGGAACTCCCGGCAGACTCGCGGGCGGGTGGCATAGATTGCACAGGCAATGCCCTTCCCTTCCGGTTTTTTCCGCATGAACGGGCAGCCTTTCACCGTTTCACCCTCTTTTAATTCGGACGGATAACTGTCGGCATATTCTCCCTCAACATGGGCGAGGAAGAGTTCGTTCTTTATCCCGTACCGGCAGTAATAATCGCGGCTGGTAAGCTGACGCTCGATTTTTATAAACGCCCCGAAACTCGCGCAGCATTTTCCGCACGACAAACAATCGAATGCCACCATACTGTTGATTGGATGTTGGCGGGAGGGTTGATAAAAAGAACGGGGCTATACTCAGCCATTACGTTTGTGTATCATGATCTGTGATTTGCGATTATCAAATAAATTTGATTTTTCTGATTTTTCTGAAAAGTATAAATATGCAGGAGATTCTACAATATCCTGAGGATTTGCATGCCAAAAAAGATGATGAATAATTCCCCATGCGCACCCGGCAGTGAACCTTGCGGGTGCAACCCGGTCACCAGATGCAAGGTTGAAGCAGTATTGAGCGTTGATGATCGCGGACAGATGGTTCTCCCAAAAGATATCCGGGAAAAAGCCGGCATCAGGACCGGTGACAAACTTGCCCTGATCAGCTGGGAGAAGGACGGCAGCATCTGTTGTCTCGCTCTCATGAAAGTAGAGAATCTCAGCGGAATGGTAAAAGTTGTGCTCGGACCGCTTATGCACGAAACGGAACGCTGAGGAGTGAGAAAATCAAATGAAATCCTCCCAACCATCCTGCTGCTCGTGCTCTTCGGTTGCAGACGTATCCCAGTGCAGCTGTAGTTCAGGAACTTCACAGCAAGCAGAAATCCGCAAAACGGACAGCACCATCACGTTTACCAACCAGCTCGACCATTTCCTTGCCCGCTGGGGGATGAACCGTATGGGGCACCGGGTAGAACCCGACCTCTACCGGCTCGGTAACCCGACACCAGAATCCTTGGTCTTTGCGTCGGCAAATTATACATTGAGCTTCGATGCCCTGCGTTCCGCACTTGCGGGATTCGATGCATACATCCTTGTGCTGGATACCAAAGGGATCAATGTCTGGTGCGCTGCCGGAAAAGGCACGTTCGGCACCGATGAACTGGTGAGCCGCATCGAAGCCGCCGGACTTGCCGGCATTGTTACCCACCATAAAATCATCGTCCCGCAACTGGGTGCACCGGGAGTATCTGCACACGAAGTACTGCACCGCTCCGGCTTTAAGGTCGAGTATGGCCCGGTACGGGCACGCGATCTCCCGGAATATCTCATAACACACAAGGCAACTCCGGAAATGCGGAGGGTGGAATTCCCGGTCTGCGACCGGATCGTTCTGGCACCCGTGGAGTTAGTTCACGTAGTATTCCCGACCATCGTTATCGCAGCCGTACTCTGGTTCCTTGCCGGCCCGGTCACTTCACTTGCAGCCATCGCTGCCGTGGTTGCAGGAACCGTACTCTTCCCGGTTTTACTCCCGTTCATTCCAACCAAAGACTTCTCCACAAAAGGCCTCCTGCTCGGGGGTATCGTGGCAATTCCATTTGCTGCTGCATTCGCTTCAACCTTGGCTCTGCCCGGCTGGGCCAGACTCATCGCCGCCTTAACGCCACTCCTCATTATACCGGCAGTTACCGCATACCTTGCCCTGAATTTCACCGGTTCAACAACCTTCACCTCACGGACCGGGGTCCGAAAGGAGATCTTCCGGTATGTACCCGTAATGACTTTCATGGCCGTCTCCGGTATAATTCTTGGTATTGTTCTTGGAGTGAGCCGCCTCATGGGAGTGATCTGATGTTCGATTCCTACGCGAAGAATACCCTCAAGTACCATGTGGATCGGTGTATCAACTGCAAACGCTGCACCCAGATCTGCCCCCACGGAGTATTTGCAGAGAGCCCTGATCATGTGGAACTTGCCAGCCCGGCTGCCTGCATGGAGTGTGGAGCTTGTGCCCTGAACTGCCCGGTACAGGCGATCGAGGTCCAGAGCGGGGTTGGCTGTGCATGGGCAATGATCAGTGCAGCCTTAAGAGGAAAGGACATGGACAGCGGGGAATGCAGCTGCGGTGGGGAAGAGGGATCCTGCTGCGGCGTTCAGGAAGAGAAATCCTCCTGCTGTGATAAAAAATGACACCCAAAACACGGGTGATCTTTGTCTGCACGGCAAATGCCGCACGCTCCCAGATGGCAGAGGGGCTGCTCTGCGCAAAATACGGCGACCGGTATGAAGTGTTCAGTGCCGGCACCCGCCAGTCGAAAGTGAGTACCCGGGCGATAACGGTTATGCAGGAGATCGGAATCGACATCTCGCACCACCGTTCAAAAACTCTCGCAGAGTTTGAGGGGAAATCCTTTGATCTTGCAGTAACGCTCTGTGACAATGCCCATGCAATCTGCCCCCTTGTATCCGGAGCAAAAAAGACCATCCACTGTGGGTTTTCTGATCCCCACCAGATACCCGGCACCGATGAGATAATTCTTGATGAATACCGCAGGGTGCGGGATTATATTTCCGATTGGATCGATGGGGAGTTTGGTCCATTGCCCCAAAAATGATCCTTTTTTCAACAACAAAATTGATACCATTCCCTGACATTCATTGAATTATCTGGTACAGGGACTATGACCGGCAAAAAGATAGATATCTACAAGGAATCACTCGAACTCCATGCAAAGTACAAGGGAAAGATCGAGGTTCATTCCAAAGTATCTTTGGCAGATCGCAGGGATCTCTCCCTTGCGTACACCCCGGGTGTGGCAGCCGTCTGCAGGGCAATTCACAAGGACAAGAATCTTGCATGGAAATATACCTTAAAGGCAAACACGATTGCTATTGTCAGTGACGGCTCACGGGTGCTTTCATTAGGGAACATCGGGGGCTATGCTGCAATTCCTGTGATGGAGGGAAAGGCGCTTCTTTTTAAAAAACTCGCAGGTATCGATGCATTTCCTATCTGTTTTGAGAGTTACCACACGGATTTTGTCGATGAAGTTAAGAACATCGCACCGGTATTTGGGGGAATCGCACTCGAAGACATTGCTGCTCCGAAATGTTTTGAGATGGAAGAAGCCCTCCAGGATATCGGGATTCCGGTAATGCACGATGACCAGCATGGGACCTCCGTTGTCGTGCTTGCCGCCCTCCTCAATGCCTGTAAGGTGACAAAAAAGAGATTTGAGGATCTAAAAATTGTTATAGTCGGAGCTGGCGCTGCCGGGTTTGCTATCACAAGGATACTCATGTGCATAGGCTATGATCCCAAGCTCTGCCGCAGTGTGCAGGATATCATCGTATGCGACACCAAAGGTATCATCCATCATGCCCGCGAGGGATTGTATGCCAATAAATACAAATTTATCATAGCCGAAAAGACCAACAAGAGCGGACGGACCGGAACACTGGAAGATGCCATGCGGGGAGCTGATGTCTGTATAGGTGTATCCGTGCCTGCGATCATTACTCCGGCAATGGTCAGGTCGATGAACAAGGATCCCATCATCTTTGCAATGGCAAGTCCCATGCCGGAGATATTTCCAGATGATGCACTGGAGGCCGGGGCAGCAATTGTAGGGACCGGGCGCGGGGATTTTCCCAACCAGATCAATTATGCTCTTGCATTTCCGGGGATCTTCCGCGGGGCTCTCGATGTCTGTGCAACACGGATCTCTGATGAGATGAAAGTTGCCGCTGCCCATGCACTTGCCAATTATGTCAAACGGCCACGAAAAGATCGGATCCTTCCGCAGGTGCTTAACCGGGGGGTAGTAAAGGCCGTAGCTCTCGCAGTAAGTGAAGCGGCGGTTGCAAGTGGTTGTGCCCGTCAGATCGAATGAATGCTCTTGACAATGAAGATCAAAAAATTCCTGCTTTTTTTTGTTTGATTTCTCACAAATCAAATGGTCAGATCTTTTTTTGGTTTTAGCACCCGACACATCATCTCCATAAGCGCATGATGACGTTTGAGGTGATCGATAAATGCACCGCTCTGCCCTTCAAGAGTAACCGGTGTCCACATAATCCCACAATCCGTATCCCAGAGGATGAGCCCTTCTGCAGGAGCCGGCTGGAGGGGTCTGTCTGCATTGCCTTCCAGCAGGCGGGCAATTGAACTAACGTCTGCTTGCCCATCCCCGATAAGGAGCAATGCCGAGGCCATGCACCGCACCTGGTGCCAGAGGAAACTTTCGGCTTTTACTTCAAAAAAAACAAACCCGTCTTCTGCTTCCACGCGGGCAGCAAGGATATTCCGGTACGGGTTCTTGTCCTTTACCCGTGCGAAGTTGGTAAAATTATGGCTACCCAAAAAGAGCTGGGCTGCCCGGTTCATCGCAGCAGGATCATGGGGACTGTTCGAAAAATAATACCGGTACGTGCGGGACTTTGCATCATAACGGGGATGAAATTCCGTTGGTACATCGGCATACTCGATGCACCAGAGATCGGGAGGAAGCTGGGTGTTGATCACGGTTCTGGCGCGATCCGGTGCATCTGTTGAGAATGCGATCACCTGTCCGCAGGCATGTACACCACGATCCGTCCTCCCTGCGGATAAAAATCCGGCCTTTCGCCAGTCATCAAAAAGGCTGAGTCGCTGACATGCAGCAACAAACTCTCCTTCCACCGTGCGGTGTGCGGCCTGCATTTGTGAACCATAGAACCTGCTGCCAAGGTACGAGACCCGGAACGCGAGCCTCACCGCAGGTGCATGCGCCGGGTTATCCGTTTGATCTTTCTCCATGTGTTGTTGAGTGACTGATGGGTGTAGGTGCGCAGCGGCGTCTGTTTTCCACCGCAGGTGACTTTACCGGCCCTGATAGCATCAAGGATAGCAGGTACATTCTTCTCTGCATCGACATACGTCCTGCCAAACCCAACAAAACGGGCATTGTGTGCATCGCTCCCGCCAACACAGGGCTTGCCCAGCTTCACTGCAATCCGGGCCGCTTTCCTGTTCGCTGAACCGACAATGTACCGGCTGTTAAAAGATTCCACTGCGTCTACAACGATCATGCCGGCTTTTCTCCTTCGGGCAACACCATGCCGCCAGACATGGTACGGGTGGGGGAGGATGAGCAACGCTCCCATTCTCCGGGCCATGGCAACGGTGACTTCCACATCCAGCCCTGCGGGTATGATCTCGGTAACCCCGAGAACAAGTAGGTGGCCCTGCTTTGTGGTGACCTCAATGCCAGGGATCACGAGCACGGAGGTTTTGCATGTGAGTGCCTTCTTTGCGCCATCAACTGAATCATGGTCGGTGATGGCGATCGCATCAAGTCCGGCGGCTTCAGCAGCCCTTATAATCTCCTCGACACTGCTCTCACCGTCTTTGGAGTAATTCGTGTGCACGTGCAGATCGCAGGTCAGCATCTGATCATAGTGTTTTTATCTCTCTGGTATTAAGGGAACTTATGCGCATCCTGCTGCCAACCGGTGCTGCAACGGAGCGGATGGTGAAAGGAGCAGCAGCAGGTTTTGATGCGGATGTGGTAGTAACCGGAGAGATTGCTTCGTTTCTTACCCCGCATGCACTACGGATCCTGATAAAAAAAGGAAAATACGATATGGTGATCATCTCCGGGATGTGCACAGCCTCATTCGATCAGGTTGAGCGGGAGAGCGGTGTACCGGTTTATCGTGGCCCGCGCCATGCAGCGGATCTTGCACTTGTCCTGCCACTGCTTGACACAATTACTCTTTCGCGCACAGTTCCTGCTGATGAATTCATCGCAGCAAAAAAGGCAGGAGATGCTATGCGTAAACTTGAACAGATGGAGCAGGAAGCGGGCACCGATTTTTTAATCCGTGGCGTGAAGATTGGCGGGGGATCGCGGATGAAAGTGCTTGCTGAGATCATGGATGCCCACCGGTGCGAAGGGCTCTATGAGGTTGTGGAACAGTTCTTTTTTTCAGGAGCAGATATCGTGGATCTCGGTTTTGGTTTTGATGCAACACCCCAGGATGTCGCCCGGACTTTTTCCATTGTTGCAGATATTGAACGGCCGCTCGCTGTCGATACACAGGACCCGCTCCTGATCCGTGCTGCACTCGTCCGGGCTGACCTTGTCCTCTCATTGCAGGAAAAAAACATCCCTTTGATTGGAGACGAGGTTGCCGATGCTGGTGTTGCCGCAGTCGTTGTGCCGGGTGACAGCACGCTTAAAAAAAATATCATGATGGCAAAACGAGCTGGTATCTCTTGCATCATTGCGGATCCACTGCTCCAGCCAGTAGGTTCCGGTCTGGTGGCATCGCTGAAGAATTTTAAAAATATCAAGGAGCCGCTATTTTTTGGTGCAGGTAATGTGGTCGAACTCCTTGATGCGGACTCGGTTGGGGCGAATGCGTTGCTCGCCGGTATGGCAAAGGAGGTGGGCGCATCAGTGATCTTTTCGAGCGAGCACTCAGATAAAACGCAGGGATCAATCGGAGAGATGCGGCGGGCTGTGGAGATGATGGTACTTGCAAAGGACCGCCCGTATCCCAAAGATCTTGGTATCGATCTGCTCTTGCTCAAGGAGAAAAGGAAACGGCGTGAACCACCGGTCGAGTACGAGACCATGATCACGGCAAAAAAGATGCCGGACGAAATAATCTACGATCCGAAAGGGAATTTCCGGATCGGGATCGATGGCGACCAGATTGTTGCTGTGATCCACGGTAAAGCAGTACAGGGCAAGCGCTGGCAGGATGTGCTCTACACTATACTTTCGCAAGGCGATATTACACTGCTCGACCATGCAGGGTATCTCGGTAGGGAGTTATACAAGGCGGAGCTGGCGATTCGGTACGGGCGGAGCTTTGAACAAGACGGGGAGTTCTGATGACACCAGAAAAAACCAGTAATACTCCCTTGCCACCGGTCGGCCACCCGGTCAGCACAGCTCCGGTGATTCATGGATCGGTAACTCCTGACGGTTCATTCTTCATCTGGGGCGAAAAACCACCCGGCCAAGTAGCAAAGAAACGCGGGCGTAAACCTGCAGTCACAAAAATATCCTCCCACCCATTCTCACTGCCGGCAGTAGTACTGAAAGAAATCCTGAACAGTTCAATGCCCGGGGTACCCGTCATCAAGGACACCCTGACACTGTGGCTGCCGACAGCGGGTCAGGCACCTGAACCATCACCGGAAATGCAGGCACATGCAAGTCATATACAGGAAAAAAGCACGCTCAAACTTAAGGCATGGGAGATCCCGGTCATTCAGATTCCAGTATCTTCCGCTCTCCAATTTCTCCTTTCAGAAGACAGCAGAATACGTGGTTACTTATTGGGTGCGACACTCCGGGCATGGGGGGTTGTCGCACTATTTGCCTATGAGATTGTTGCCCGTGGCTGGTATGCACCGACAATCCGGACTGCAAAAAATAATATGCTCACCGGGACATGGCATCCACATCTCCCGAATGAAGACGAACAGCGCCTGAATGAACTCACGTCTGCCATGCCCCCCCTGGTATGGGCGCATCTCGATGACGAGACTCATGGGACTATAGCAGGGGAACCGGTCAGAATTTTTCTGCATGAGGCAGTCAATGGTCTAGTAACTGCTGCGATAAATGCGAGCCCAGTCAGGCACGACCCGGAACGAGGAAAAGATCTATCGGTTGAAGAGCGTTTTTACCGGTCGCTCCTTGGAAAAGATGATTCTTTTTCTAAAGGAACACCCGCGGTAAACGAGATCACCTCATGGCTTGCCGGCCCGAAACTTGCACAAAGCGGGGATCGCTGTACAACCTGTTTCACCGTGCAGGAACCAGAAGAAGACGAGATGACGTGGAATGTCGGCTTCTTCCTGCAATCAAAAGATGATCCCACTCTGCTTGTCCCTGCTGGCGAGGTCTGGTCCGGGCGATCAAAAGCAGTTGCCCAAATGGTCAGCAAAGAGACCGGCCACCCGCAGGAACGTATGCTCTATGATCTTGGAACCGCAGCCAAAGTCTATCCCCCGATCCGGGAAGCTTTAAAAAAAGCGCGGCCCGACGGGATCACCCTTCCCCCGGAACAGGTCTATGGGTTCCTTTCTGAAACTGCCCCTCTCTTAAGGGAACTCGGTTGTTCTGTCCTGCTACCCTCATGGTGGAAACAAGGTCGCCAGCGTCCTTCGATCAGGATGAAATTAAAAGGCAAGATTCCCAAAAAAGGCAAGGGCAGCGGTGCATTTTCGTTAAAGAGCATCCTCTCCTTTGACTGGAAGATTGCAATTGGCGACGAAGAACTGTCATTGGAAGAGTTAGAACAACTCACAAGCCGGAAACTCCCACTCATGAAAGTCCGGGGGCGGTGGGTTGTCTTCAATCCCGATGAAGTGCAGCGGGTCATCAGCGCATTTAAAAAAGAATACCCCGATGAAGAGATGTCCCTCGCCAACGCACTCGCCCTCACGCTGGGTGGCCCGGCAGATGACGAACTCCCACTCACACCTGTGATCTCTGACAGCAAATTAAAGGCGTTCCTCAAACAGCTGGTCTCGGTGGAGGCACCGGCACCGGTCACCCTGCCGGAAATATTTACCGGAACCCTACGGCCGTACCAAAACACCGGGATCGCATGGCTTTCGATGCTGACAAAATCCGGTATGGGTGCCTGCCTTGCCGATGACATGGGGCTTGGTAAGACTGTGCAGGTCATCGCGTACCTGACCATAAAGAAAAACGAAAGCCGCACAAAGAAAAGCACACTGCTTGTCTGCCCGATGTCAATCATCGGCAACTGGATACGCGAGCTCCATCGGTTTGCACCATCCTTAAAGGTGTACGTCCACCACGGGGCGGACCGGTTTTCCGGCAATCAGTTCAGCCGTGAGCGGGAACAGAGCGACCTTGTGATCACCTCGTACCAGACCGTGCAGAGGGATGAAGAACTCCTCTCGTCGCACTCATGGGACTGTGTCGTTCTCGATGAAGCCCAGAACATCAAGAACCATGCAACAAAACAGGCCCGTGCAGTCAGGAAACTGCCTGCCGAAAGCAGGATTGTCCTCACCGGTACTCCAGTAGAAAACCGGCTCGCTGAACTCTGGTCGATCATGGATTTCTTAAATCCCGGCTATCTGGGAACCGCATCTGCCTTCCAGAAACAGTTCGCAACCCCCATCGAGCGGCAGCATGATACCACGCGGGCAGTTGCCCTAAAAAAGATCATCCGGCCGTTCCTCTTACGGAGGGTAAAGACCGACAAGCAGATCATTAATGATCTTCCGGAAAAAATGATTGTTAAGGAGTACTGCCCACTCACAAAAGAGCAGGTCTCCCTCTACGAAGCAGCAGTGCAGGATATGCTCGAAAAGCTCTCCCCCCTCAAGGGAGTTGCCCGTAGAGGTGCCGTCCTTATCACCCTGATGCGGTTAAAACAGATCTGCAACCACCCTTCCCTTTTCCTCAACGATGGAAGCTCGCTTGCAACCCGGTCAGGTAAGTTGGAAAGGCTCTGCGAGGTTCTGGATGAAGTGCTGGCAAATGGCGAACGTGCGCTTATCTTTACCCAGTTTGCCTCATTTGGCGAGATACTCAAACCCTATCTTGAAACGGTATTTTCAACCGAAGTCCTCTTCCTGCACGGAAAAACAAAGCGGGAAGACCGGGACACGATGGTAACCCGGTTTGGTGAGAAGAAAGGACCAAAAATCTTTATCCTGTCCCTAAAAGCCGGGGGCACCGGGTTGAACCTGACGGCGGCAAACCATGTTTTCCATATTGACCGCTGGTGGAACCCGGCCGTTGAAGATCAAGCAACCGACCGGGCGTTCCGGATCGGGCAGTCCAAAAATGTGGAGGTGCATCTTATGATTGCCGGAGGAACACTTGAAGAGAAGATCGATGCCGTTCTTGAAGATAAGCGGGCTCTGGCAGGGAGTATCATCGGCACAGGAGAAGACTGGATCACCGGACTTTCAACTGAGGATCTCCGCGAACTGCTCTCACTCAAAAAAATTGCCGCAGGAGGTGTGGCAATATGAGTTACTGGAGAGATTATTACCCGCCGGCCAATCCGATAAAGGTCAAAGACGGAATAGCGGCCCGTAGCAAAAAGGGCAATATCGGGGAAACGTGGTGGTCAAAACGGTTTATTAAGGCTTTGGAAATGATCGGGATCGGTTCGCGCCTCCAGCGAGGACGGTCCTACGCCCGCAAGGGACAGGTCATAAATATTTCCATAGACGATGCCGTAGTCCATGCACAGGTGCAGGGAACCAACCCAAGGCCGTACAGTATCTCGATATCTTTCTCCCGGTTCACCGACCAGCAGTGGGATGAAATCTTCGATGCTCTCTCTTCGCAAGCGCTTTTCACGGCTATGCTTCTTGGAGGTGAGATCCCAAAGGAGATTGAGACCGTATTTGCCGTGGTCAGACTGTCGCTTCTGCCGTCCACACACAAAGAGATCAAGACCAATTGCAGTTGTCCTGACTCAGCAAATCCATGTAAACATATTGCTGCAGTCTATTATATTCTCGCAGAGAAGTTTGATCGTGACCCATTCCTCATATTCACCCTTCGCGGGCGGAACCGTGAAGTGGTTCTCGAAGAACTCCGAAAACGGCGGAGAACTGTGGATGAGGTGGTGGAAAAACCCGATCCGGTTCATCCTGAGGTTCACGAGCCAAAAAGATCGATTGAGCCACAGCTTGCCGACTGCCTGGACTCGTTTTGGGATGCCAGAGAGACTCTCGACACCTTCCCGATATACCTGCATATAAAACCCGAACTGGAAGCAGCTGCACTCAAACGACTTGGGCCATCTCGGTTCAAGATCGGAAACAAAGATCTCTTGGATTTGCTGGTGCCGGTGTACGCAAAGGCTCGTGAATATGTAACAAAAGAGATCAAACGGGCTGGGTCAGAAGTCCATAACGATTGAGTGATGGGCGGGATGTGTGTGTTTTAAAAGGAGTCCCGTTCATCACCCTTTTATCCCATCACTCCCTCATTTCTATACATGGCACCACAGGCACGTGCATCCCACATCCTTGTAAAGACCGAAGACGAAGCAAACAAGATCATGAAACGACTCGCTGACGGCGAAGATTTTGCCGCAGTTGCAAAGCGTTTCTCATCCTGCCCGTCAGGAAAGAACGGGGGAGACCTCGGCTGGTTTGGCAAGGGACAGATGGTTCCCGAGTTTGAGCAGATCGCTTTTACCGAGCAAGTCGGCAAAGTTGTCGGCCCGGTCAAGACCCAGTTCGGTTACCACGTCATCAAAGTAACCGGCAAGAAATAATTTTTTGGACATATTGTCATGGATACAAAATTTTTCCTTGGCATCGGCCTTGCGGTAGTACTCGTCTTCTGCAGTGCAGCTGCCTATAGTACGTTTACCAAAATTCCGACTGCTTCACCGGTACCTACAGATCGCGAGATACTCTACCAGGTCTCGACCATCGACGCCCTGATGCAGGGAGTATTTGATGGCGTGCAAACGGTCGGGGAACTCAGGAAGCACGGGAACTTTGGTATCGGCACGTTCGAATGCCATGAAGGCGAGATGATCGTGCTTGACGGCAAGGTGTACCAGGTAAAGGCTGACGGCAGGGCGTATGCGGTCAAGGATACCGCCACCACACCGTTTGCCACGGTCACCTAGTTCGAACGCGACATTACTGAAACCATTAACCGGCCTATGAACTTTTCCGTGTTTTCCCGGGAAATGAACGGCCGTTTACCCTCGCAGAATATGATCTACGCGGTGCGGATGAAGGGCGCATTCCCCCAGATGAAGGTACGGGCAATCCCTGCGCAGCAGAAGCCCTACCCCACGCTTACGGAGGCCGCAAAGAACCAGTCGGTGTACACATATGCTGATACAACCGGCAGCGTAGTCGGATTCTACACCCCGACGTTTTTCAACGGTCTCAATGTAGCAGGTTACCACCTGCATTTCATCAGCGACGACCGGCTCAGGGGGGGGTCATATCCTGGATTTCACGGTACCGGTAAACACAACCGTGGAGTATGACATCACACCGGCATTTGCCATGCCGCTCCCGACCAGCGGTGCATTTACCGTAGTCGATCTCTCGCAGGACCTGACAAAGGAGCTCGCAAAGGTCGAATCATAAATCCGGTTCTTCCCTTTTTTTACGAGCATTTTTTTGACCAGCAGCACGCATATTATCGGTACAACGCCCGTGTACGGGTGCAAGGCATCAACCATGAACATCCGCGGAATCAAACAGGAACTTATCAGGCTGCTTCTCGAACTGGGAAGGGACAGTCACCCCAACGAGTTCGTGGCTCTTCTGATAGAAAGAGACGGAGTGATCGATGAGATCAACATGGTTCCTGGCACCATCACGGGTGAAGACTCTGCCTCGGTCTTCTTTGATATGATGCCACTAGGCACCCACCTCGCAGGAAGCGCCCACAGCCACCCGAATGGTGTGTTAAGGCCATCCGATGCAGATGTACATTTTTTCCCACGGGCCGGGCGGTTCCACCTCATCATCGGCTATCCATACCGCATGGGCGACTGGCAATGCTTCAGCGCTGACGGGGAACCATGCAAAATCGAGGTGATCGCATGAGCATCCGCAGGGTTGTTGCCACCGGCACGTTTGACCTCCTGCATCCCGGCCATATCTACTACCTTGAAGAGTCCAAAAAACTTGGAGATGAACTCTGGGTAATCGTAGCTCGTGACATGAACGTGAAACATAAACCCCGCCCGATCATCCCGGAAGAACAGAGGCTTGCGATGATCGCCTCACTCCGTCCGGTAGACCATGCAATTCTCGGAGACAAAAACGATATGTTCCGTCCGATTGAAGAGATTTTCCCGGCAGTGATCACGATAGGATTCAACCAGCTTTTTGATGAGGAAAAACTCCGATTGCAGCTTGCCGCACGGAACCTCACGCCAAAGATCGTGCGCATAGGAAAATATGCTGACAGCGATCTTTGCAGTTCAAGAAAGGTGGTGCAGGAGATCGTTGCAAAACGAGGGCATGATGGGGATGGCGATCCTTCGGATCTTGGCCATAAACAGGATCATACGTAATTTTTTTCAGAGTCTGCTGGGCAGACTTGCATTGCCTTAAACCCGAACGGAAAAGAGGTAATTTTTTAGAGGGGGCCATTGAAAGGGGTAGCATTTTCTCAACAGTGCCCGTGAAAAGTTTTAGTGTGACCGCCGCAGTAATGCCTTATGCCTGCTGTGACTTACGATCCCCCTGCGCAAGATGCCGCTGTATTTTGCTATGAATGACCCGACGATGGAAGTCACAATAACCATCGCTGCGATCGTGGTGCCCACAACGGGTGACCCATAGATTACTGCAAGAGCTATAGAGAACTCTCCCCTCGCAATGGTATTTGCCCAGATTTCAAGACCGGAGAGGGCCGAACCGTGAATGAACATTCCTGTAAGCAATCCGGATACAAGTTTGCTGACCACGGCAAGAATGCTGATTGCCCCGATGACAAACCAGTTGGCCCCACCGGAGAAATCCACGGTTACTCCAAAGAAGACAAAGAAGACCACTAAGAATACATCTTTGAACGGGCGGGCATGTTGCTCGAATGCATCCGGATCCGTAGTTGCGAATGCAACCCCGAGCGCTATCACCATCATTGTCTCGGGCACACCCAGATACAGTGCGAACGATGCAGTGATGAGAACTGCAGCAAACGTGAAGAGTATGGGGAGTTCGTCATCCCGATCGAGAATGGATACGAGAAATTCTTTGCCATAATGAGCGAGAGCGTAGAGAACTCCGAGAACTGCAAGGATTTTAATTAAGAAGAACACCAGGTTCTGATTGCCGGCAGAAATGATCGCAAGGAAGACGATCAGCACGAGATCTTCAAAAACCATCAGCCAGATGACCGTGTCAGACTCACGGAGCATCAGCTTCCTGTTCTCGATCAAAGACGTAAGCGCCATCGCGGTGCTCGAGATATAGAAGGCTGACGCGATGATTATTGATTCCATGAGTGAGAATCCGAGCAGGTACGCCGCTGCAAACCCAATGATCATGTTTATGTTGAGATCGATGATTCCGCTGGCCAGGACTGCGGTCCGGTTCGATGCGATCCGTTCCGGTTTTAAACCAAGTCCCATGAAGAACAAGAGGAAGATAAGCCCCATTTCAGAGAAGAAGTGACTGATCTCATTTGTTGTGAGCATCCCTCCTCCGGCTTTTCCTAATATTACTCCTGCAAGGATGTAGAACGGAACGGCGGGTATTGACAGGTACTTGGTGATGAGAGCAAGTACCAGACAGACAAAGAGCGCAAGAACGAGGCTTTCCATTACTTCACCATAATTTCGCTCTCAAACTTTTTGATCTGGTCACTTTCCCCTATAACCAGTGCCGCATCACCTTCTTCAAATGCAAATGTCGGTGGCGGGTTGATGATATTCCGGTCATGCCGGCAGACCGCAATCACGGTCGCTCCGGTCTTTGCCCGGATCTGGAGATCTTCAATTGTCTTTCCAACAAATGCTGGTGTGACAAAGAATGTGTGGATTGTGATCCGTAAATCGGCAAGCGCTGAGAAGGCGATCTCAACGCTCTCCTGGTCGGCTTCAATGATCGCACCGGATAATATATTTCCAAGCCTTCGCGCCTCAACCGGTGACATCTCAGCGGCACTTGGAGTCTTGCAGCCTTTCTGGAGTGTGTACATCTGGATAATACCGGTTTTTGTGAAAAAAATAGCGACTGTGTCACCCTTGTCAGTCTCGAATTCATATTTGGTTCCAACACCGGGAAGGTTTAATGAACGAAGAGCCATAGCAGACATTAGACAAACGTTCTAAAAATATATTATGATTGTGTGACGGGATGCCACGCATTGCCTGCACACCCGTAGAAAAACAAAAGAAAAGAGAGGGGGGGTTATCCATCTCCGGGTATTGGAGGGGATCTTCTGAGGTTCTGAGGTTCTGAGGTTCTGAGAGGTTGGGAGGTGCGAAGTGCGAGCCGTTTTTTTAGCTCATGACCTTTTTTCGCGGATTAATGTCTCCCATTAACCTAGTTGATACAATGTGTGTATAAACCCCGGAGCGGGCGGGGTGAAAGTGAAATGTTTTAAAAGGACCAGACTGGTGAACTAAAAAATATCCATCAGAAGGGGCTCCAATACGTTAAAAAAAAATTAAAATCAGTCAAAAAATGTTTAATATTCATCCCAGCGGTTCTTCTTTCTCAGGAGGAAATACCCGCCAATTGCAATGATTACTACAACTACTCCTGCAATAATCAGGGTTGTGGTATTTAACCAGCCAGGGCCACTGCTGCCACCGGTATTTGTCAGGGCAATTTTGAAGTTGATGGCATCATTTAAGGACTCGTTACCTTTGTCAAACGCCTCTTTTGCTTTCACACGGGAGAACGCATAGTTGCCAAGGTAGTGAAGATCCCGTGCTGATGAAAGATATTGCTCTGCACTCTCCTTCTTGGCAATAACAATCGATAGGCGGGGGTCACTCGTAATACTCTTATTCACCGTGAAATACGTGATTAATTCGGTGGTCTTTGTGATCGGGGCCTGTGCATTTGCTATCTCATTTTCCGCCCATGCCTTGTCGAGAAGTTTCTCTCCTTCATCCATCAGACCGTTTGCCGTGTTGAGGGATGCCTGGGATGTGGCAAAATCTGCATTCTTTGCTGACTGGATGGCTGCTTGTGCAGCGGAGTACTTCTGTTCTGCGGCAGTTGTGTTGATTCCCATCTGAGCCCGTGCATCGATATGCATGCGGTAGATTCTCAGATCAGATTCCCGCACTGCGATATTCTGGGTCATGTCCGTTGGATTGATAATCAGCCGCTCTTTGGTGACGATCGTTGCGGGTATCACTGCGTTGTTTCCATCAAGTTCCTGGACAAGGACAATAGTCTTGTTCATCGATTTTGGTACAGAGGGTACGGTACCTTCAAGAGAGACCCTTAAGGATTCCTGTACAGCTGATGGATAAGACAGGACCCAGCCGGAGAGATAGACACTGCGCCCGAATTCCTGAGGAACCGGATGTTCAACACCGTCCCTTATCATCGTAACGGTCCATTTCGCATTGTTCAAATCCGTAAAGATCTGAAGGGTGTTAGCCTTCGGAAACGTATCGCTTCCGGAGGGTGTCATCTCGATCTTGAATGAAGTACTGACATTTGCTCCTGCTGTGAGATCTCCAGTCGGGTTGATGACAGGATTCAATACCGTTACACCGGCAGCTAACTGGATTCCAATAAGAAGAAACAACACGATTCCAAGACTCAGGCTTCGCAATTTCATTGACATTCTCCCGCCTCTGATGATAGAGCGTATTAAACTGGTCTATCATTTTGTAGTGATATAATACCTTTCTTTTATCTCTCCCGTTTTTAAATCCCTGTAAATATTACCCGAACCTGAAGGGTTGGGAACTACTGTATTAACAATGTTTTAGGAAAAAAGAGAACGGAGTTTTAAGGCTGGACTTTTTCGCCGCAGGTATTGCAGAACCGCTCTGTCGGATCGAGCTCGGCATTGCATTTCCTGCAGAGTATCTTCTTTACAGGGACTTGGGGAACCTGCAAAACCGGTACCGCCCCACCGACAATAACCGGGGCCCCAAAACCACCAGGGGAAACAACAGTTGTGCCACCTGAAGAGCCGGGAGTTGCCCGGGTTGATGCGGTCTGTCCCATCTCTTCGAGCGACTTGGTATGCACGCGCTCCATGCGATCCATTGCTCGTTCCTCCATCTGCTGCATGCGCTGGACATACGCTTCCTGATCCTTCATCCGCTGCTCATACATGGCCTTGACCTGATCCGAGCCGTATTTTTCCTTGAGGGCTGCAGCAACAGCGGCACTGTCCTTTGCAGAGAGGGCCATCAGCTGCTCTTCAGTGAGCGCCTTTGCCTGTTTCATTTTGGCGATCTCGGCTAACTGCTCGCCGGCCTTTCCTTCTGCCATGGAGATCTGCGCTTCATCGGTTGCAGATGACCGGGCTTTTAAACGCTGGGCTTCAATATCTGCAGCTTTCTGTGCCTTTTCGAGTTCAAGTGACTGGTAACCTGTGGCATCTTCCCGTTTTGCTGCCTTCATCTTCCGAAGAAGTTCAATTCCAGCTTCTGCCTCTTTTACATCCTGCCCACTGACTTTTCCGCGCTTCTCAAGATCGTAATCATCGACCGTCCGCCGTCCTTGGACTTCAGCCTCAATTGCTTCTCCTTTCATAGCCAGCTGGTGACTCTGCTCCATATGTTCGAGCATGAGCTTCCGGGCAACTGCCTTGTCCTGGCGGTTCGTTTCAAAAAGGATCTTTAAGTCCGTCATTTCATTCTGGCGGAAGGCACGCTCCTTGTCAATGCTGTTGATGTATTTCTCCAGGTCTTCGGCATTCTGGAACTCATTCATCTTGTCTTCGGTGAGCCGTTCACGGAACAGTTTGGTGATCTCGTCAAACCGCTTGCGCTCGATTGATTCACGCTCGCGGTCGACCATCTGATCGGCCCGGTCCACCTCGGTCTTTTTCACCTTGGTTGCAACGGACTGTTCGTAATCAACCAGACCAATCTCGGCATCCTTGCGCATCTTTTCGCGTTTTTCCAGCAGTTCACGCGACATCGTCCCACGCTGCCGGATAATGTCCTGCCAGTAGGACTCGTCATAGTCGAAGTAGGGGAGATAGACAAGTTGTAATCCTAACCGGGAGAGCGTTGTGGTCAGGTTGAATTCAAAGTCCTGTTGCAGTTCTTTCCTAAGTTCAAGATTCCCGTACAGGTCATCAAATGAGTAGCCCTTAATCTTTGACTGAAGGACATTAAGGAGTTCATTTCTGATATATGACAAGAGATCGATTACCTCAAGGTGCGGTCTCGATTTCATCAGGTTGTCAAAGAAGAGGATCGGCTTATCGACTTTCACAACCATCTTACCCTTGACTCCGGCATCAAAATTCTCTGAAGTCCGTAACTCGCCTATTGAGAAATCGATCGGTATATCGCCATCGTCAACGAGAATGATGGTGGTCTTTTCGTAAAAGTTTAAGGTTTTTAAAAACTCTAAAAGACTGTCGGCAGTGTAGGTTCCCGGAGGCAGGTCTCCCTGGTATTTTCCCCCCTGTAAGAAGATCGCCTTGGTGCCCTGCATGACGGTAATTTTCTTTGTGAGACCGGCAAAGTAGGAATTGAGGTCGCTTGCTTCAAACCGGTGGGCCAGATCATTTGGGCGCCTCTGCCAGACATTGGACTTGCTTAAGTCAACGAATTCTTCCGGATAGGTGGCACTTGCATAAGTGCCGGGGGCTTCGGCTTTCGCACCGCAACCCGAACAGAACGCTGCACCGGCTCTCACCGGCTGGCCACATTTTCCACAGATTTGACCGGATATCAACTGTCCACATTGTGCACAAAACTTGCTGTTTTTTTTATTTTCTGCCCCGCATGAGCGGCATTTAATGGTATCAAACATGAGATGCCCATCCCTGTATCTTACTTAATTACGAACTGTTATTTATAGATGAGGAATGTTTCTTTGAAATGTTCATGCGATTTTGGTTTATTTGCGGTCACAGGCTGAATCAAAAGGTTAATTACATTCCTGCAATTAGAATAACTTTAATCAAAGGTGGTGTGAACTATCGTAATCTGTCCGAACTGTGGAAAAAATACTCCCGAAGGCAAATTCTGTGAGCATTGCGGAGCATCTGTTGGAACTACGCAGACCTTCCAGCAGCCTGTAGCCCAGCAACCGGTATATACCCAGCAGCCCGTTGCGGTAAAAGTGGATAAGAATCCCATCATATCGGCAGTTTTATCATTTTTCTTCCCAGGTGCCGGGCAGGCCTATAACGGTCAGACCTTAAAAGGTGCCGGATTTTTTATCGGAATGCTAATCACTTCGCTTATTCCGATTTTGCCATTCCTTGTCTGGATTTATGGATTATACGATTCCTATACAACGGCTAATAAGATGAACAAAGGTGAAATTCCCTATATAGCATCGAGCACGGGAGGAGTAATCGCGATCGTTGTTTTATGGATCCTCGTAGTCGTACTCATGATTATCGGAGTACTTGCAATGCTTGGGTCGGGCATGCGCTACTGATATCATTTTTTTTTCTTACCTGTTTTTTATGTGTTCGTGCCGCTGACAGCACATGCACGGAACAATCCTTTGGGTTCTCTGAACTCTCCCATTTTAATACTTGAAAAAACATATTCCGCCACTAGCGAGGTATTGATTCTTCATGGTGACTACTACATCGGTTATTGAATTTTTAGGAAAGTTAGTTCCCGGATATGATTATCGAGCCAAGAGGAGCCGGCTGAACACCGACCGCTCCGTGCGAGAGAAACTTGCGCGCGAGCTGAAAAAATCTGCGGTGAACTTAAAAGAAGTAAGTGATCTTGCGTACCGGGATGGCAAGCGGGAAGTTGTCGACCACATCAAGGATATTCTCAAGGCTATCGACCTGTTCATTGTCGAGATTGAGGACTCGCCGTTCGGGCAGTCGCCCCTGTTCAAACAGGATGGAGTTTCGGATGAAGATATCGATCATATGATCGAGTTCGACCGGCTGCTCGTCACCGAGCTCGAAGTGATCACAAAGACTTCAGAGCTCATCTATGACCATGTCCTCAAGGGAGAGACTTCTGATATCATCATCCAGGTCCGCAAGCTGAAAAAGGAGCTCGATGTCATGAAGAATACCTCCTCTGACCGGCTCGATTACTTCATGAAACGGTGAGAAAAAATGGCAAAAGAACCACTTTTTTTCAAGGATGAGGGGGCGATGGGCGATGTCTTTGAAGTGGCAAAAAAGATCGTCGAGGAGACACGCCTATCCCGGGATGAACGGTCACGCGTTGCAACCATCACTGAAGAGCGGCTCAAACAACTAACCGGGAAATTTATCGAGTATGATACAATCAATGGGCAGAACAATGAATACCGGATACGAATTCACCAGCTGCGCGTTAAGCTGTTAAAGGGCGAATTGACACCCGAAGAAGCAAAGAAGGCACTGGACGCGCTGGCTGGCGAACGCGATGAACTCCAGAAGAAATATGCCGGTCTTGTTGAGTTACTTGACGGTCAGATGAAAAATATTGATACTGAAGTAGACACCCTCAATACCCGGGATGCAAACCTCACCCGGCAGCGGGACCAGTATCACTCGGCCCTCCACATGGAAGTGAAGTGGCTTGCCGAGGGAGAATTAAAAGAGATTGCCGTGCTCAAGGAGAGCTTAAAGAAGAAACGCGACTCGCTGGTGGAAGAGAAAGGTTTAATCTTTAATAAGAAAGCGGAGCTGGCCGAGTCATTCTCGCTTGTCGAAGATGTGATCGGGAAGAAGAGATCCCGGTATGTTGCTGCGGAAGATGCACGGGCTAGCGAGCTTGACTTTCTTGCGCGGTTCGATATGAAGATGAACACGTTTCCGGTCAAGATATTCTCTCCAAATGAAGGTAAGACGTATACCGTTAACCACTGGAATATTCATAATCATTACGATGCCGGTCAGGTTTCTTCGGCTACAGGGGTTTCTGCCAGGACGGTTCTTCCTGCGAATGCGGGATCGGTTTATGCGATTGATGGAAAGTCTGAGTTGTCCGGTGTTGGGTTATCAGAGAACCAGTTGGATAGGCTCCTCGCATCGGGGGAGATTAAATCATATTCTTATTCATCATGGTTTGGTAACACTTCGTATACCCTTGGTTTCGGTAAGAAGGGGAAGAAAGTAGTTGCCGAAGCCTTCTCTTACTGCAACCTCAAGGACTATGCAGATCTCGGTTTTGACACGCGCCCCGTAACCCTTCCCACCCTCATGCAAACATTACAGCCGATCATCAAGGCAGCAGAGACAGGGGATTACTATCATGTGCTCGGTATCGCATCGCCAACCGGATGGGATGAGGGTGTGATCGCGTGGGTTTCGGGCGCTGCGTTTGCCAGCCGGAATGTTGCCGTCTGTCTTATTGACTCAGTTCTTGGAGAGGTCTACTACAACAAGAACGATAACCGGATCCTGAGTTATATTGATTATTTCCGGCACGAGTTTGACAGGGAACGAGTCGATAAGATAAAAACAGTGATCCGGGCAGACTTTGAGTCTGTCGAGTATCTCGAATTCGAGAAGATGTTTGAGAAGACCAAAGAGGAGCGGTTCATCATCCAGCTGGCATTCTATGAACTTGAGCGGGAGAAAGTGGGCAGGATCAAGTTTGTTGAAGGGGTTGGGATGGTTTTCATGCGGTAGACCGGAGGAATGAATC
>JANYBK010000235.1 GCA_025360805.1 Methanomicrobiales archaeon | reverse complement strand
GTCGAGTATGCCCCACAGGGATCATTTTTTTGCTATTTCTCACTGGAGGGAGGGGATTCTTATTTGATCTGCTCCTGGTGTGACAGGGAAAACGCCTTAAATTATCGATGATTTTATTGGGGGGTCAGGAATGTCAAATATCATGTAGCCATCGATCGCATTACCCTGCCCCGGATAGACAAAATCCTGGACCATTCCATGGGAGTACCCGTAATCCTCAACATTCTCCATTTTGAAAAAATCTGACTGGTGCTCTATTTCCAGAATTTCAATAGGTTTTTCCTTGCGGTCTCCTGCTTTATCCGGAAGGGAATGCGAGGTATCGACAGTGTAGATATTCCCATTGTTATGCAGAATAATTGTGCTGGATTTCGGGTAGACATATGCTGTCGAACCAAGGTTCTCGATGTTTACGTAAACCATCAGGTACTTATTCCCTGCTTTCGGGCGCTGAGTGTAGTAAAGATTGTCCTTATCATTGTGCCACTGGTAGGTCTCATTCATCCAAACCCGATACACGGTTGCCCGGCTGGCGTACTTGCCCATGTTGTAATTGAACAATTCCCCGATTGAATACGCATCCGGGAATGGATTGGGAGTGGGTGTCGGAACTATCGTGGTTGGAATGGGGGTGGAGATGTGGGTCGTTGCGATCACGGTTGTTGGGGATGGTGTCGATGCAGCAAATTCCATCCCTTTAGGGGAGACGGGTAGAAAATTTGAACCTGACAATTTGGGTAGAATAAAAATATAGGCAGCCCCGGCCAGAAGAACCAGAACAATAACAATTCCCGCAATGATCTTCACAGGAGGTTTTCCTTTAGGCTTTGTTCCCTGTGGAGGTGCTGCCATAAAATCGGCTGGTGGTACCGGTGATGGGGTGTATGCCGTGGGGATTTGCTCAATTGCCGCACCACAGTTCTCGCAGAATTTTACACCTTTTTGGAGAACAGCCCCGCAGACCGTACAGAATTTTTGTACCATACAAATTACTCACTACAGGAACTAATAAAAAAATCGAAATTATATCCAGAGAATTGATTGCAGGGATAATCCTGATACAATCAAACGTTTACACTTTAACCGGAATTTTTGAAGGTACCCATTGGCTGATGGTTTTTTTCGGTCGCATCTCATGGAACTGCTTAAGCGACACTGTGATGTCGCGGGTGAAGGCAAAGTACCCGATCTGTGTGGTGCGGCAGAGTTTCATGGCCATATCCATCAGTCCACGGGGATCAGGGCGAGCCTCTCCCAACCAGATGTGGAAGATGTTGCCGCCATCTACGATTGGGAAGAAGACATGCTCAATCTCCATGCGTTTGGGTAGCGGGACATCTGCGCCAGGTGCGACATGCGTACCGTTCGTATAGTAGATCGGGAGATCACGTGATTTGCCCAGTTGCTCGAGTCCCAGCTCGATATCGCCTTTGATCACTTTAACTGCAAAGTCGTGGTAGCGACGATCGAGAAGGTCTGCAACAGCAAACCGCTGACCGGTTGTCTCTGCCGGGGTCCGGGCAAGCGCAATCGTCATGTTGTTATTCTTACTGAGTTCGCGCCCGTAGAGTTCCAGCTCGGTCATAGCCCGGATAGCGAGCTTGAAGGCTTCTTTTGATTCGTGCAGCTGCTTTCCGGTATGGTGCTGAACCATCTCATTCACACCAACAACCCCAATTGTATATACGAGTCCTTCAAGGTCAACTGCTACTGCACCGCGCTCACCGGTATTGGGATCCTTGGGGCGCTGCATGGCAAACGGCATCCTCCCGTTTCCGCGGATGTTATCCATCCAGCGGCGCTTGATCTTGAAGATCTCAATCGATACATCCATGAGTTTTTTTAGCTCGGCAAAAAGGCGGGCATCGTCCCCCTCCGCATTATAGGCAGCTCTTGGGCAGTTGACCGAGACTACCTGCCACGATCCCATTGAGAAGTGCTTCCCATCTTCAAATATGAGTTTCTTATCAAAATCTGAATCATCTTCTGCCACTGCCGAGAACTGGTAGGCGCAGCACTGGTAGCAGGAGATGCCCTTTCCCGCTCCCCGGTAAAGGGGGAGCTGGTTGTCGTAGTATGGTGTGCCGAACTTGGATGCCAGCTCAAAGGTCATCAGGTAGAGTTCCTGATACGTTGGGAGATCCGGGTTCTTTTTGTTGAACTCCTCGCGCTCCTTCATGAACTCCGGTTCAATGCTGATCTCGGGTTTGGGGAAGTTGAAGGGTTTGCCCCAGTAGTCACCCTCTAGCATCACTTCCATAGTTGCTTTAAAGAGCAGGCGAACCTCGCGTTCGAACTCGCCATATGTACGTTTGGGTGCGGATTTCCCATTCCACACTTTGCCTTTATACACGCAGGGTTTGTCCTGCCAGAGTGATGGGACTCCGGGCGTGAGCTGGATGGAGGAGAAGACGAGCTGGCCGCCACGGGCAACCATCATCTGGGTCATCTCGTAGACAAACATCTGCACCAGCTGTTTGATCTCTTCGTATGGCATGCCTTCGACAAAGGGGGAGAGGAATGTTAAGAAATTATAATATCCCTGTCCGCCAGCGAAATTTGTCTGGGCTGAACCCAGTGCTTTGACCGCATGGAGGATGGCAACCTCCGCACGCTTTGCCGGACCTGCAACAGAAGCTTTCGTTCCGGTACCATCCGGCATCAAACCATAGTAAAAGAAGTAGCGCAGGTCCCAGTCCTGGCAGAACGGGCGCGTGCCAAAGTATTCGAGATCATGGATATGCATCTCTCCGGACAAGTGGTAATCAGCAAGGGACGGGGGCAGCTGGAGCAGGTATTGTTCCTTAGAGATCTTATCTGCCTTTTTCTTGTGGCTGGTCTCAGCATTCTCCTGAAGGTTTGCATTATCGTGCGCTTCAAATCCCTTGCCAACATCGATCATGTGGGCATCGTAGACGGGAGTACCAACGCGGGTTGAAACGTTCCGGTATTGTATCATGCCTTTTTCGAGCAGGGTAATGTTTACAATTTCCCTGATGAGAGGGCCGGACAGGGACTTTAAGCCCATGCTCTTTATCTTGTTTTCCACGTCCCGTGCAATCTCCTGAGCGGTCGCCTCGTCAGCACCTTTGTAGCCATAAAAGGTCTCGACAAGTTTGGTCTCTTCTACGATCTGGCGGACGATCCGGTTACGGTCCCACTCAACGATATGACCATCGCTTGTTCGCACCGGGGGGAGTGTCGGGGCATAAGCTCCAAAGATAGTCTGCTGGCGGGTCTCATGATGGGCCATCATCCACCTGCGATCAGCTTGGTTATGTTTGCACCATCCAGTTTACCTGAGGGGAAGAGCACTTCAGTGGTAAAAAAGTCATCGTTCTTCTGTAGGACAGGAGCTTCATTTACAAAGACCCCGTTTATACGCAGCTCAGTTAAGGATTCCGCATTAGAAAGATCGCGTTCGGTGAAAGCATAACCACCCGTTTTCAAAAACCCTTTCAGAATCTCGCAGTTCGGGCAATATTCAAGTGTATATACAATCAATTGCGGAATTTCTGGCATAAAAAATACCCCTCAATATGTCAGATATCAATTATGTATTATATGAATAAAAATAATGGTTCTTTTGCACTTGTTTTTTCCGCATTACAAAAGACACAACAAAATCCAATCCTAAAAAAAACGATCACCATTTGTAGAGGAATAGAATAATAGTACCTTGAAATGGTACGAGCATTTGTTGCACTTGAACTTTCTTCAAACATTAAAGAGCAATTACGTACCGTACAGGATGTACTGCGTGGAAGCAGGGCGCGCCTTACCTTTGTTGAACCTGCACTCATCCACATCACAATAAAATTTCTTGGTGAGGTAGCAGATGAGAAGATTCCTAAAGTTATGGATGCGCTCCGCACGGTGCGGGTTCCACCGTTTTTAGCTACCGCACAAAAAATCACTGTAAACAACCCGTCACGCCCGCACACGGTCTGGTGCGCGATTGAGGATGCCGGGAAATCAGGACTGGTTTATCAGCAGATCGAAGATGCACTGTTCCCCTTGGGATTTTCCCGCGAAACCCGCAGGTTCACTCCCCATGCAACAGTGGCGCGAGTCAAATCTTTCGATCCATCGCTCTTTGAATCTATTGGCCAACTGAGTGAGAGGAAATACGGAAGCTGCATGATTAGCGGGATTAAATTAAAAAAAAGCACCCTGACTCCTCGGGGACCGGTGTATGAGGATTTGCTGGAGGTAAAATGGTAACCCGGCTGGCCCTCGAAGATGCCGTTCTTGCTACCCTCCGTCCTACTCTGGCAGAACGCGAGCATGTCTGCGGCATTGCAAAACGCCTGCTGGATGCGATTGCAAAGAGTGGGAAAGCACAGGGCATGGTGGTGGGATCGATTGCCCGCCATACCTGGGTTAGGGGTGACCGTGATCTTGATGTGTTCATGCTCTTTGACGTTGGCCTGTCCCGCGAGCAACTTGAAGAGGAGGGGCTTTCCCTTGCCAGAAAGATTGCATTGGAATTCTCGACAAAGTTTCACGAAAAGTACGCCGAGCACCCTTACATCAATGCAGTCATAGATGACGTGGATGTAGACCTTGTGCCATGCTACAATGTGGACAGCGCAACAAAGATCATGAGCGCAGTTGACCGGACACCATTTCACACGCGCTATATCACCGATAAGATCAACGGCCTGATCGATGATGTGCTTCTGCTCAAGCGGTTTACAAAATCCGGGGGCATCTATGGCTCCGACCAGATGACCGAAGGTTTCTCCGGGTATCTCTGCGAGCTGCTGGTGTTATATTATGGCGGTTTCACCCAGCTCCTGAAAGCTACAGCAGAGTGGCATCCGCATATTATTATTGATCCGGAACATCATGCGGCAAAAGAGTTTGATGAGCCGCTCATTGTGATTGATCCGGTTGATCCACGACGCAATGTTGCCGCAGCTGTTTCACTTGACCGCATGGTGGAGTTTATGGAACTTGCCGGGGGATACCTCGATGCACCCACAGAAAAATACTTTTTGGTACCCGCTCTGCAAACGATAACAAAAGAAAAGCTTGGCAGCCTTCTTGCAAGGCGGGGTACGGGTCTATATGCGATCACGTTTAACACGCCGCCATATATTGAAGAGGTCATAGTCCCGCAGCTGAAGCGAAGCATGATTGCGATCGTTGAGCATCTCAACAGGAACGGGTTTGCTGTGCATCATGCCCACTATACCATGGAAGAGGAACGGTGCATGTTTCTTATGGAACTGCTGGTAACAGAACTCCCAAACGTTCGTATACATAACGGACCCCCGCTCTGGAACCGGACAAATGCGGAAAAGTTCCGGGAAAAACATGTGGTCTCACCCTTACCCGGGCCCTATATCAACGATGGGAAATATGAGATGGAAATTCCCCGGGAATTTACCCGGGTTGAGGATTTGCTCAAATCCGACAGCCTGCTTCAGGTGAGGTTGGGAAAGCATATCCGGCAGGTGCTTGCCGGGGGCTGGGAACTCCAGAACGGTGCTGAATGCTGGCATGAGGAGTTTGCACCATTCATTGCGGGATTTTTCGACCGGTGCTCTCCTTTGGTGCGAGTCAAACGTAAGTAAAAATAGTCTCTATGAGATTTTTATTCCCTGCAATCGGATTTCCTGCGACCACTTTTTGGCTTAGCGAATTGATAGTACGGACGCCTTTGATACCGTTCCGTCAAAATCAATGTTTCAAATTCTTTTGTTGAATGGCAAAGTTCCGGTTATTTCTTGCAACTTCGTCAGCCGGGTCCAAGTCAATTACCTTATTTAATGAAGTAATCGCTTCTGCATACTGTCCGAGTTTTAGTAGTGCCATTCCGTGGTTGTACCACGCATCGGTGTAATCCGGGTTAATTGCAATCGCCTTGTCATACGATTCAATAGCATCGGTATATCGATTGAGACTACCCAGAGCGAGTCCGCGGTTGTTCCACGCTTTAGCGTAGTCCGGGTTAATTGCAATCGCATTGTTAAATGAATCAACCGCTTCAGCATACCTTCCGAGATCAATTAATGCTAATCCGCGATTGTTCCACGCCTCTGAAAAATTCGGGTTAATTGCAATCGCTTTGTTAAATGAATCAATCGCTTCAGCATACCTTTCGAGATCAATTAATGCTAATCCGCGATTGTTCCATGCCCCATCGAGATCCGGGTTGATTGCAAGCGCTTTATTAAATGAGTTGACCACGGCTGCATGCTGTCCGAGATAATGGAGTGCATTTCCCCGGTTGACCCATGCCAAGGCGAAATCCGGGTTTACAGCAATCGCCTTGTCATATGAGGCAACTGCCTCTGCATACCTTCTTAGATTCACAAGCACGAGTCCACGGAAGTACCATGCCCCAGCAAAATCCGGGTTAATTGCAAGCGCTTTATCATACGAGGCCAGTGCATCGGCATGCTGACCTAACTTCCCCAGCGCGAATCCGCGATTGTTCCATGCATCGGCGTATTCAGGGTTTTTGGCGATCGCTTTGTCGAATGAGTTAATTGCTTCTCCATGTCGGTCGAGATCACATAGCGCTAATCCACGGTTATACCATGCATCGATGTAATCCGGATTGATGGTAATTGCCTTTTCATATGATTCAACCGCTTCTGCATATTTCCCAAGATTATCGAATGCGGTTCCGAGGCTGTACCACACACGGGAATCATTTGGATTGATGGCAATCTCTTTGTTGAATGAGTTTATGGCTTCGGTATACTGTCCAAGTTTACCCAGCACTAATCCTCGGTTGTACCATACACCGGCGTAATCAGGATTTATGGCAAGTATCTTGTTAAATGAGTCTTCGGCTTTTGCATGTTGTCCAAGTTCAGTTAACGCTAATCCGCGATGGTACCACGCATCAGTGTAGTCTGGCTTGATAGCAAGTGCTTTGTCATATGAGTTGACCGCTTCTGCATATTGACCGAGATTACCAAGTGCCAATCCACGGTTGTACCATGCTTCGGCGTAGTCTGGCTTGATGGCAAGCGTCTTACCAAATGAGTTTACTGCATCTTCATACCGGTTGAGCTTTCCGAGTGCGAGTCCGCAGTTGTACCACGCATCGGTGTATTCAGGGTTTATGGCAAGTGTCTTGTTAAATGAGTCAACCGCTTCTGCATACTGGCTGAGATTATCGAGTGCGGTTCCGCGACAGTACCACACACTGTAATCATTTGGATTAATAGCAAGTGCCTTGTCATATGAGTCGATTGCTTCTGCAAACCGGCCAAGATTATTGAGTGCATTTCCCCAGTTGACCCATGCGTCAGCGAACTCCGGGTTGATTATGATTGCCTTTTGAAAAGATGAGAGTGCCTCTGAATCGCGACCGAGCTTAACCAGCGCTGATCCGCGAAAGTTCCATGCCTCAGCGAAATCCGGGTTGATAGCAAGTGCCTTGTCATACGAGTCGATTGCTTCTGCAAACCGGCCAAGATTATCGAGCGCATTTCCGCAGTTGACCCATGCTTCAGCGTACTCCGGGTTGATTACTATTGCTTTTTCAAAAGATGTGAGTGCCTCTGAATCCTGGTTGAGCTTAACCAGCGCTGATCCGCGGAAGTTCCATGCCTCAGCGAAATCCGGGTTGATGGTAAGTGCGTTGTCGAATGAGTTGACTGCTTCATCATGATCTCCGAGCTCAGTTAATGCTAATCCGCGATTATACCATGCATCAGGGTATTCGGATTTGATGCCAAGCGCTTTGTCGAATGAGTTAACCGCTTCACCATGCCGGCCGAGCTCAGTTAACGCTAATCCACGGAAGTTCCATGCCTCAGCGAAATCCGGGTTGATAGCAAGTGCCTTGTTATACGAACCGACAGCTTCTGTATACCGGCCAAAATTATATAGAGTGACTCCGCGATGGTTCCACACATCGGCGATATTTGAGTTGATGGCAATTGCATTGTCATAAGAGGCAACTGCTTCTATGTACCTGCCGAGTCCATTTAGCGCATATCCCCGGGTGTCCCAAATCCCGAAGCTATCTGGGTTAATGGCAAGTGCCTTATCCGAAGACACAAGGGCTTCTGAGTATTGACCGACATAAGCTTGTTGGAATCCGAGGTTGTTCCATGCATCAGCGTAGTCAGGATTGAAGACCAGCGCCTTGTTGAATGAGTCGACAGCTTCAGCATGCCTGCCGAGCTCATTCAGTGCATATCCACGGTTGTTCCACGCCTCGCTGTATTTTGGGTTAATGGTAATTGCCTTGTTAAAAGATGCAATCGCTTCAGAATGCCGTTTGAGAATATTTAGTGCGTTTCCGCGGTTGTACCACGCATCAGCATAGTCAGGAACGATGGCAATTGCCCTGTCATACGAGTCGATTGCTTCAGCATGCCGGCCGAGCTCAGTTAACGCCAATCCGCGACTGTGCCAAGCATTTGCGTAGTCAGGATTGATAACAAGCATCTTGTCGAAAGAGTCGACAGATTCAGCATGCTGTCTGAGCTCAGTTAACGCCAATCCCCGACTGTACCATGCATTGGCGTAGTCAGGATTGATGACAAGCGTCTTGTCGAATGAGTCAACTGCTTCGGCATATCGACTGAGTTTCCCTAGCGCTAATCCCCGGTTGAACAACGAATCAGCATAGTCAGGAACGATGGCAATTGCCTTGTCATACGAGTCGACCGCTTCGGCATATCGACCAAGTTTCATTAGCGCGAGTCCGTGGTTGTACCACACAACAGCGTGCTGTTCAAGTTCGCTTAGTGCTAATCCGCGGTTGTACCACGCATCGGTGCAATCTGGCTTGATAGCAAGCGCTTTTTCGAATGAACTAACCGCTTCTGCATGCTGGCTGAGTTCGTTTAATGCTAATCCGCGTTTGTACCACACACTGGCATCATTTGGATTGATGACAATTGCCTTATCGAATGAGACGACTGCTTCAGCGTACCGGCCAAGTTTCCCCAGCGCGAGTCCGTGATTGTACCACACACTGGCATCATTTGGATTGATGGCAATCGCCTTATCGAATGAGACGACTGCTTCAGCATACCTGCCAAGTTTCCCTAGCGCGAGTCCGTGGTTGTACCACACACTAGCATCATTCGAGTTGAGGGCAACTGCTTTATCGAATGAGTTGACCGCTTCAGCATGTTGTCCGAGTTCAGTTAACGCTAATCCGCGATTGTACCACGCATTGGCGAAATCCGGGTTGGTGGCAAGCGCTTTGTCGAATGAGTTGACCGCTTCAGCATGTTGTCCGAGTTCAGTTAACGCTAATCCACGGTTGAACAAAGCCTCGGTGTAGTCGGGATTGATGGCAATTGCCTTATCGAATGAGTTGACCGCTTCAGCATGTTGTCCGAGTTCAGTAAACGCTAATCCGCGATTGTACCACGCATTGGCGAAATCCGGGTTGGTGGCAAGCGCTTTGTCGAATGAGTTGACTGCATCTGCATGCTGTCCAAGTTCACTTAGCGCTAATCCGCGATTGTACCATGCATCAGCGTATTTGGGATTGATGGCAACTGCCTTGTCGAATGAGTTGACCGCTTCAGCATGCTGTCCAAGTTCAATTAATGCCAATCCGCGATTGTACCACGCCTCGGCGTATTTGGGATTGATGGCAACTGCCTTGTCGAATGAGTTGACCGCTTCAGCATGTTGTCCGAGTTCACTTAGCGCTAATCCGCGATTGTACCATGCATCAGCGTATTCAGAATTGATTGCAATTGCTTTGTCGAATGAGTCGACCGCTTCTGCAAGCCGGCCGAGTTCATTTAACGCTAATGCTCGGTTGTAACATGCATCGGGGAAATCCGGATTGATAGTTAACGCTTGGTCATACGAGCGGACGGCTTCAGCATGTTGTCCAAGTTCACTTAACACCAATCCGCTGTTGTACCAAGCATCGGCGTATTCCGGGTTTATGGCGATCGCTTTGTCGAATGATTCGACAGCTTCTGCATACCTATTGAGATCCCTTAACGCTAATCCGCGGTTGTGCCATGCCACGGTGAAATCCGGATTGATAGTTAACGCTTTGTCATACGAGCTGACTGCTTCAGCATGTTGTCCAAGTTCACTTAAAGCTAATCCACGGATGAACAAAGCCTCGGTGTGGTCGGGATTGATGGTAATTGCCTTATCGAACGAGTCTACCGCTTCAGCATGTTGTCCAAGTTCATTTAACGCTAATCCCCGGTTGTACCATGCATCGACGTATTCGGGTGTGATGATCCCCGCCTTGTCATATGAGTTGATGGCTTCTGCCTGCTGACCAAGATCACTTAATGCTAATCCGCGGTTGAACCACGAATCAGAGTAGTCAGGATTGATGGCAACCGCTTTGTCATACGAGCTGACCGCTTCAGTATGTTGTCCAAGTTCATTTAACGCTAATCCCCGGTTGTACCATGCATCGACGTATTTGGGATTGATGGTCACCACCTTGTCAAATGAGTCGATGGCTTCTGCTTGCTGACCGAGATCACTTAATGCTAATCCGCGGTTGAACCACGCATCTGCGTAGTCCGGTATTACGGCAAGTGCTTTGTCGAATGAGTCAACCGATTCAGAATACTGTTTAAGTTCACTAAGCGCTAACCCCCGGCTGAACCACGCATTGGCGAAATCTGGGTTGATGGCAATAGCCTTTTCGAACGAATCGACCGATTCAGGATACTGTTTAAGTTCACTAAGCGCTAATCCGCGGTTGAACCACGCATCTGCGTAGTCCGGTATTACGGCAAGTGCTTTGTCGAATGAGTCAACCGATTCAGAATACTGTTTAAGTTCACTAAGCGCTAGCCCCCGGTTGAACCACGCATCGGTGTATTCAGGATTGATTGTAACCGCCTTGTCGAATGAGTTGACTGATTCAGAATATTTTCCAAGTTCTTTTAATGCCAATCCCCGGTTGAACCACGCATCGGTGTATTCAGGATTGATTGTAACCGCCTTGTCAAATGAGTCAACCGATTCAGAATACTGTTTAAGTTCACTAAGCGCTAGCCCCCGGTTGAACCAAGCCTCGGCGTAGTCAGGGTTGATGGCAACCGCCTTGTCGAATGAATCAACCGAT
>JANYBK010000234.1 GCA_025360805.1 Methanomicrobiales archaeon | reverse complement strand
GTCGAGTATGCCCCACAGGGATCATTTTTTTGCTATTTCTCACTGGAGGGAGGGGATTCTTATTTGATCTGCTCCTGGTGTGACAGGGAAAACGCCTTAAATTATCGATGATTTTATTGGGGGGTCAGGAATGTCAATTGTAACGAAATTTGGAACTGTGGGAACCGGGGATGGGCAGTTTTTAGGTCCTGAAGGGGTGGTTATCGATAGTAGTGGGAACATATATGTTACCGATCCACAGAACAACCGTGTTTCGAAATTTACTCCTGAGGGACAGTACATTCTTGGCTGGGGTTCGAAAGGGATCCTGAATGGACAATTCAACCAGTCAACTGGTATTGCCGTAGATGCAAAAGGCAATGTCTATGTTACTGATGCGTACAACAACCGGGTCCAGAAATTCTCTTCGACCGGGCAGTTTATAACTGCATGGGGATCATTTGGCACAGGAAACGGTCAGTTCAATTATCCCTATGCTGTTGCGGTGGATTCTTCAGGGAATGTATATGTGACAGATCATTACAATCACCGGGTCCAGAAATTCTCACCGTCCGGTCAGTTCATCACTGCGTGGGGGAGCTATGGAAACAGCGATGGCCAGTTTAATATTCCGCTAGGTATCGCGGTGGATGCATCTGACAACGTGTATGTTGTTGACTACCATACATATCGAATCCAGAAATTTTCTTCATCCGGGCAGTTCATTACCAAATGGGAAGGACCTGCCTATAGTGGACAGGAGATGAAGGGATTCATCGGAATTACGGTGGATTCCTATGGGTATGTGTACGTATCAGAGATCTGGGGTTCACATGTGTACAAGTTTTCCCCGTCAGGAACCCTTGTGACACAATTTGGTACTGCCGGGAAGGGAGATGGACAATTTGCAAACCCGATTTCTGATATTGCAGTGGATTCTTCCGGAAATGTGTTTTTGGTTGACCGCAATAACGGCAGAGTCCAGAAGTTTTCTTCTGTAACCCCAACAACACCCGTTCCGGCTTCCCTCACCGTTACTTCGATTCCCACCGGGGCTGACATATTCATCGATGGAGTTCAACGCGGCACAACCCCGCATACATTTACAGATATTGCACCGGGTTCACACACGGTAATCGTATCAAAAATCGGTTATCTCGGAAAATATTCAACTATCTCGGTTACCCAGGGACAGCCCACAACGGTTGATGTAACTTTAGAGCCTTTGCAACCGGATACTGGTACTATATCGGTGATTTCGGTTCCCCCCGGTGCAGGCATTATGCTGGATGGGAAATATTCCGGACAAGTAACCCCGCATGATTTCCCGGGAATTTCTCCGGGATTGCATACCGTTGAAATGACCATTGTCGGGTATAATAGTTACAAAACAACCGTCACCGTAGTACCCGGAACTACTGTGGAAGTAAAACATGTGTGGGAGGTTCCAACAACCCCTTCCGATTATATTGTTGTCTTTGTCAATTCTAATCCCGATGGGGCTAACGTGTATATCGACGATTCGTATAAAGGAGTCACTCCCACCAGCCTTCACCTCAAAAAAGGCACCTATATCCTGAAACTGACAAAAAAGGGGTATGTGGATGATGAATCGCCGTTATATGTTGGATCGTCCGGCCCAATCACGGTGACACGAACTCTTAATCTTCCGGCCCCCGGGTTCGAGGGAATACTCGCGGTAATCTCACTTGTTGCAGTAGTACTGTTTGTCCGAAGATTCAGGTAATATTTTTCCCGCCCTTTTTTTATTCCGATATGAGCAAAAAGGGATGGCAATAATGATTGAACCCCGTGAATTTTCTGAACCGTTCAAAATGAAAATGAAAAAAAATACATTCTTTTTTGTGCGGATTTTCATAGGTTTTTCTTAAAAAGGGTGAATAAAGATCAGAGTTTTAGTTGCTGGATTTTTAAACAGTTTTGTCCATCCGCACCTTTTGCATCTGATCTCTTCAGTAACACATTTCCGGCATACATTTCGATTGTAATGGGAACCGATGGTGAATTTTTAAGATTCCGTACACATGCTTCTACGGGCGGCACCGGTTGGGTTAATGTGAGTGTGGCAGGGCCGCTGCCTCTTTCCGACTGGGACCCATACTTGTCGTCTATCGATCCGCTCCATTCTCCATCAGTCAAAACCCTGAAGGTTACCGGTGTTTCCTGAACCAGCCCCGGTTCGTGGGATACCCGCTGCAGAAACTCGTCAATATTACGGAAATATACTCCTCCTGTATCAGTTGATAAGGATTTTACCAATCGTCCATCCCGGACCAGATCCACTTGTAGTTCGCCCGGTTGGGTGTCATTTTTACTAAATGACGCGTAACTCATGTGGCAACTGACGTTTGCAAACCGGATTACTGTCGGACCCGTGATATTCTTTCTCAAAAAACAATCCCCGGTTCCATAGTGAGCAGAGACTGAGCCATTATACTGTAGCTGCATTTCAGCGGTTTTATCGTTTGGTCCCTGGGGTACGCCATACACGCTTGCGAATGCATACAGGATGAATAAGGCAAAGAGCACTGCAAACACAACAACAAGAATTACTGCAACCCCGCCAAAAAGCAACATCTGGTGCTTTTTTTCGGGAATCTCTCCACGGTTCATCCTGCCTGCGTCCCGGTATGCATCGTAAACCCCGAGGACCCAAAGGAGGAAGATCCCGATAAAGGATACATCGAAAAAAAGATCGTCTCCTCCTGAATACATCCACAGGCTGAGGATCCAGAGGATCGGAATTCCCAGAAATATTCCAATCCCTTTGAGGGCATTTCCATTATAGGACTGACCGAGCCCCGGGATGATGAGCGAGAGTATGGCAGCAAGAAGCGGATGCCTATTCATATGCGTGAGAACCGCTCCGCACTTCGGACAGTTGCTAAGCGTCCCCACTGGAATTTCAGCACCGCAACTTTTACAGAAACGGGAACTCATACAGAAAGAATTACTGTTGTTTCTATTAAGCTTGTGGACGGATCGGGTTTATGGGATTTTTCTTTAAAGAATGATCGACCGGTTCTCGCATCGATTAAAATGCATTTAATGGAGATCCATTTATCCTGTCAGCAGCTCTGTTGTCATTGTAAACAATAACAAAATTCATTTTTTATCGTGGTAAAATCTAAAAAAAATGGATTTTATTGAAGTACGGTTACAGCCCCTTTTACATTGAACGATTTGAACATATCCATTGCCGTGTTATAATATAATTCAAATTGATTCTCCTCATGCCTTACAGGAGTATACGCTCTGTATGTGATAATATACGCATTATCGTTGATGAGGGTGTACGCACTGAGCAGGTTTATCGCGTTTTTATTGTAAATCGCTGTATAATCCAGCCGGTAGGCTTTAGCCCCGGAAAGTTTAAAGCTCGAATCCCGTTTTGTGATCTGTGCGCCGTTCTGGCTGGTGATCCGTGCCACTTCCGGGACAAAATAATCAGCCAGCTCTTTTGTCCCTGGCTTGGTTTCAACTTCTACCATGATAGTAGACCTGACAATGGAGCAACTGGACTGATCGGTATCGCACCGGTTAATTGACGGCGAATAAAATTCTATCACATCATACCGGGTGAGTGATGGAGCCTCCAACATGTTTTTCTCGTTTACTTCCCAGCCCGAAGGATAATCGATACTGAAGCCAAACTTCGAACTTGTATAGGTATTCACGGCCGATTGGGTTTGTTTCGGTGTTGGACTTATTGATGGTGCAGTAGTTACCAGTGTAAAAGATACGGCTGTTTCAACCGGGGTTGGAATCTGTGTTGGTGAAACTGTTGGCGCCGACGTGGTTTTTGCCGGTTCAATGCCTGCACTCTTCTGACCGCTTTTCATCATCGGAAGTCCTATAAAAAAAACTGCTGCTACTATTGCAATTGCCACAACAATACCTATGACCATTTTAATATTCCTTAATTGAAGTGTGCTGTTTGCAGGTGCTGCGGGAATTTGACCGGGTGAAGGTGTCTGGGTAGGTGCAGAGCTCTTGGATAACGGAGTTCCGCAATTATTACAAAAATTCTGATCAGAAGCATTTTCAAATCCACATTCTGGACAAAATGGCATAATACCCATTACAACCATGTGTGCAATAAATCTATTTCGATTTGGTTGCAATTGGTTGTGCCTTTTTTGTCATACCGTCTTCTGATTTATTTCCCACTCACTGACAAAGGTTCCAGAGTTAACGTCTTTTGACAATAATCACTACCATCCCCAGTGCGGCGAGACATAATCCACTCTCAAGAGGCACTCGCGGCCGGGTGGTTTCTGTGGGCACTGGTGTCGGTATGGGTGTTGTTGTCCGGGGAATTGTTGTCCGGGGAATTGTTGTTTCAGGAAATGGTGTTGGTGCTGTTGTCGGCTCCGGTGTTGTGGTTACGGTTACGACTTGTGTTACAATCTGTAGTGTGGCTGGTGGTTTTCGGGAAAAGACCTGTATCTGCACTTGCAGGTTATCGCGGTCTATGGACTGCTGGTTTTCGACTTTTACCGAGTATGACCTGAGGCCTGTATAGATCGATGTCTGGAACTCGACGATTGCAACACCAGCAGAGTCTGTCGTGACCAGTGCATAATACTGGGTGTTTGACATTTCGGGTGTGGATGGTGCGATATCATCGCGTATTGTACGCCCGTTGCCGTTGTTGTACTTGTACGAACCGATCGGGTACGGTCCCCCCGCCGGATCTTTTTTAACACCCATCGTGTTGTCAGAGATCACCGGTGGCTGGTCATAGGGTTTCCCGGTCATAGTAAATGTCCGTGGCAGCCACACGTAATAAGGCGTGTTGGGTAAACCGGTGATAGTAGCTGTGAACCGTCCCCCCCGCGTTAATGTCTCGTCCAGGGATTGCTCGGTGGTCTTTACCGCAGAGACTGGAATAACAATAACCAGTGAGCAGAGGATGACTGCGAGAAGGAAAAATCCGATGTGGGTTGCTTTCATGATGGCCACTTTTTTAGATCCGTAGAATATAATAGAATTGACTTATTTTTGTTTACGGATAAAGGATGTGCTCTCACCGGATTTCATCGCGGCATGTGTCCTACACACATTTCATCAATTCAATGCTGCAAGGAGTACGGGACCAATAGAGGAATTAAAAGATATCCCGTGACGGAAACGGTCAGATAAAAGATCCAGATGGTGTCTCTGGAATTATTTGCGGTTACCGGAATCCCCGGTTGGGTCGTCCTGTAATACTTCCCGTAATATCTTACGGAATTCGTCATCATGACGAGCGAGATTAAAGAAAATGTTGCGCATAGTTTCAGGAAACCGTTCACTGTTCATATCGTGGAATTGACAATAATAGGCACATGCATCAACAATAATATCGGAACGTTCCAGGTACTTTTGCTTAGCAATGATATCCAGTTTTTCCACCAGCGTGGCTGGTATTTTCAGTGAAATTGTAGGGTCGTCAGGAGTCATACGTTTGAGTTTATTTTTAAAGCTATGTAACGAGCCTTTTGAATAAAAACCCTGCGGACCTTTTGGTGGGTGAGCGGTATCATTTTTTTTCTTTGTTTAAGATAATGTTCTGACTGTTTACAGGTTCGGCGTGAACAAAGAATCCGTCCTGCATGCTCTTTGTCTCCTGCGGGAGGCTCAATCGATCCGGCATTGCCAGCATTCCCCGCCATTCGCGTTTTTACAAACGATATTCTTATTCCCCCTATCATCCAATCACTCTACATCGAATGGACTACCATGTCACGCCACCGGCATAAACTCATAAAAAATGTGAATCAGCCGCCCGGAGCCCTTCATGTGAATGGCGAACCTGCTGACCTGCCGGTCCAGATCACCGTCATCGATTATGATGATACCCACTTCCAGGAAAAAAAAGTTGACCAGATAAGCGAATGTTTCCCGTTTCGGGATACAGAAACGGTGACCTGGATCAATGTCGACGGCTTGGGAAACCCAAAACTCATAGAAGATCTCGGAAAGTGCTTCACCATACATCCGCTCATACTTGAAGACATCTTCAATACCGGGCAGCGTCCGAAGATGGAGGATCTGGGCGAGTATATCTACCTGAACTTAAAGATGCTCACTTACATCATTCAGGAAAAGGAGATTAAGATCGAGCACATCAGCATGGTCATCGGGAAAAATTTCCTGATTTCATTCCAGGAAGATATCGGGGATATTTTTGATCCAGTGCGTGAAAGAATAAGGAAAGATGGCAGGATTCGAAAATTCGGCCCGGATTACCTTGCCTACGCGCTCATCGATGCTATAGTTGACAATTATTTTGCGGTGATGGAGAAGCTCGAGGACCAGGTCGAGGACTTAGAGGAGGAACTGGTCATCAGCCCGACACAGGAATCTCTCCAGAAGATCAACCGGCTTAAAAAAGATATGATCTTTCTCAGGAAATCTGTCTGGCCGCTCCGAGAGATGATCAATAACCTTGAGCGGTCTGAATCCCCGCTTATTAAAGAATCGACCAAGATTTACCTTCGCGACGTTTATGACCACACGATCCAGGTGATCGATACCTTAGAGACTTTCCGGGATATGGTATCCGGGATGATCGACATCTACCTTTCAGGTCTGAGTTATAAAATGAACGAGATCATGAAGGTGTTAACACTCATTGCAACCATCTTCATTCCGCTCACCTTTGTTGTTGGTCTATATGGGATGAATTTTAAGAATATGCCTGAAATTGAGTGGGAATTTGGCTATTATTCGGTACTGATTGTGATGGTCATTATGGTTGTGGGTATGCTTACCTATTTCAGAAGAAAGAAGTGGATCTGATGCTGAAGCAGTATCGCCTCAGGAGTTTCTTGCCCTATCCACGGGTTCATCGGAAAGCCGATCGGCAATCTAAAAGGGTTCTATTAGGGATCATTTTAGCCCAATTTACGGGCGTATTTTGTCATAAACCTCCTAATAATCGCGTATTTCCAAAACCATGGGTTTCAAATCCCATTATTTGAGGATATATTCGGTTTTTGGAAAAACGCTGAAAATAAAATAAGTCCATTTAAGACGTATTTTGGCAAAAGGAGCCTATTTCAAAAAAGGGGTTGTCTCATTTCTTACTCTGGAGCGACAAGAGTTAATGGCATACATTTCCATCCCATGACTTGGGATGCCTGACCACGCTTGGAGTATTGGATGTTGATCCGGCACCTCTGTTCTGCCCCGTCCCCAAAAACAAGCTATCAAAAACATGGGTTTTTTACCCTATCCACGGTTATAGTTGACATTCCTGACCCCCCAATAAAATCATCGATAATTTAAGGCGTTTTCCCTGTCACACCAGGAGCAGATCAAATAAGAATCCCCTCCCTCCAGTGAGAAATAGCAAAAAAATGATCCCTGTGGGGCATACTCGACC
>JANYBK010000227.1 GCA_025360805.1 Methanomicrobiales archaeon | reverse complement strand
ATATTTCCGGACATCCACGACCGCACCGCCCTTTGCCATGCGCTCGGCTATTCCGAGAATTTCGTGAGCAACGTGCTCGTCAACATAGTCCTCACCGCAGTTTGTGCAGACCTGGGCGGGAACTTCCTTGACAACAAGGGTAAGACCGTCGCGTTCGAAGGTGACGGTTGTCAAGCCTTCTTTCGTTTGCCCGTGTTTACAGATTACGCATTTCATGATTTCCTCCTCATTGAGAAATATTCTGACCACGCATCAGGATCAGGTTCGTATGCCGTGATAACAATTGCTTCACGTTCTACATTATTGTATGCCATGACGATATGAATCGGACGACCGTTAACCGTGCCCGATACAAGACAGCTGGGATAGGGCGTATCATCCGGGTAGTCCTCGATGATAACTCCCTCTGCCAGGATTTCGTGGATTTCCCTGTCAGATATTGTGCGCTGGAACATTTGCCGCAGAGCATGGATGCGGAATATAAGGCGACTGTATTCCGGATACTTTTTCCTATCCATGCTTTTTTCTCCTAAGTAATGTCCCTGTTTTCTGGTCGACTGCCGCAATTATCTACATTGTGGTTCGGATGTCAGAACATTTCGACTTTCTTAACCCTCTTCCTTTACTCGCCGCATGTGGTGGGGCGGGGCCGGGCTTTTTGGATTGGGTGGACCCGGAACCGGATCGATACCGGACTCGTCATCAATCTCTGGTACCGAGAGCACTGCGGAATCGGTGGGTACGAAAGTCTGTCACTTTGCAAACGCCAGGTCTGCCTTTGATAATTCCGTAAAAAAAGTCAATGTGAATGCGGAGGCAGCCCTTCATGGCTGTGTTCCGCAACTTCGTGATAATTTGTCCCGGATTCCGTTGCAGGATCGACATGGATGGTCGCGTCGGAGAGGTACTTCAGATGGTGAAGAAGTTCATGCCGGTACTCCTTTGCGATCGCATGTCCTTTCTCCACCGACAGGCCGGAGTCCACCGTCATGTTGATTTCCGCGTGAAGCCGGTGCCCGAGCCACCGGACCTTCACATCAGTAATTGCTTTCACACCATCGACGTGTTCGGCAGCATGACGTATCTCGTCCGTGATTGCCGGGTCAACCCCGTCAATCAGCCGGGTGAATATCGTTTTACCGGACTCCCAGACAATACCGAGAATGGCAATCGTGATGATCAGACCTACAATCGGATCGGCGAGAGGGAAACCGAGATACACCCCGACCGCTCCGAAGAGCACAGCGAGACTGGTTAGCCCGTCCGCTCGGGCATGCTGGCCGTCAGCCACGAGCGCAGCACTGCCGATCTCGTTGCCTACCCGGATGCGAAGCCGGGCCACCGCTTAGTTGCCTATGAACCCGATGATCGATGCCGCGACAACTGCCCAGAGAAAAGTTACTTCCTGCGGGTGGAAGAGCCGGTCAATGGAAATGTAGCCGGCAATGATCGCGGAGACCAGGATCATGAGCACGACAAAGACACCGGCAAGATCCTCGACCCTGCCGTACCCGTACGTGAACCGCTTCGTGGGTTTCCACCGGGCAAGCATGAACGCAAAGAGGAGCGGGATTGCTGTGAGTGCATCGCCGAAGTTATGGATTGTGTCGGCAAGCAGCGCAATGCTGCCGGTGTAATAGACAATGATTATCTGGAAAATTGCGGTGATGAACAGGCCGACAAAGGACCATTTTACTGCCCAGATTCCGCGTTCTGTGGTGAGGATGGAGGGGTCGACGATCCCGTGCGTGTGGCCGTGACCGCCTTTCTCTTCCGTATCGTGATCATGATCGTGCTCATGATGGTGATCGTCATGGGATTCATGTTTATCTTTCGGGAAAATCATGTGACCGCACCATTTTTGTTTTTATTTCTGTATCCATGCATTTTACAAACCAATAAATCTCACCACAATATTCATTCCTTCGATCCGATCAGCCGTGCTGAGTTCGCGATAACCGGGATTGATGACAGTTCATGCAGGAGCGCTCCTGTAACCGGTGTCAGGATGCCCGGGATGGTCAAACCCACTGCAATGACAAGCACACCCACGGCAAAGAACAGGTTCTGCTTGATGGTCCTGATCGCTTTTCGCGAGATGGTAAACAGGTGGGGTAATTTGGAAAGATCATCAGACAATAATGCTACATTGGCCGTCTCAATCGCTACATCTGTACCGGCAAGTCCCATCGCTACGCCAACATCCGCCGTCGCGAGCGCCGGGCCATCATTCACCCCGTCACCCACGAAAACAACCCGGTGCCCCTCTGCCTGGAAACGCTTTACGATCGCGACTTTCTCCTGAGGCATTACATCGGCATAGATCTCGGTGATGCCGACCTTTTGTGCAACCCGGTCCGTTGCGTCACGGTTATCCCCGGTTACAAGAACGGTCCTGATACCTGCCCGGTTAAGAAGGGCAATCGTTGTTTGGGCATTCTCCCGGATGGTATCTTCAAAAACGAGGAAGCCGCTCATCTTTTGATCAATCGTCACGAGAATAACGCTGCGTCCTCCGTGAGAGAGTTCACGGATTTTTTCTTCGTTGTCTTTAGGAAACGAAATCCCCAGATCTGTAAACATCTTCGGGCGTCCAAGCAAAATATCGCACCCGTTGGCTCGCGCTTTTACGCCAAGCCCCGGTAAAATTTCACAGGAATCAGGCTCGGGGACCGCTATATTGCGCTGGGCAGCGGCCCGGATGACTGCCTTACCGATCGGGTGTTCGCTGAATTTTTCCGCTGACGCTGCTGCACGAACAAGGGTATCCTCGGGCGTGGTGCCGTAAGGAATCGCGCTGACCAGCCGGGGTTCCCCGAGGGTAAGCGTCCCGGTTTTGTCAAAGATTACCAGATCCGCATTTGACAGGGCTTCGACAGTTGCACCCTTCTTGACGAGGCTTCCCGCCAGTGCAGCATTCCCAATAGATGCAACGAGAGCGGTCGGGGTCGCAAGAACCATCACACACGGGCAGAAGATGATCAGCATGGTGATTGCCCGGAGGATATCCCCGCTCCACCACCACAGCAGCAACCCGAGAATCAAGGCTATTGGAGTATAGATTTTCGCGTAACGATCAAGGATTCGCTCAATGGGGGCCTTCTGCTCCTGTGCCTCGGCAATGAGCCGGCGGATCTGGCCGAGCGTGGTCTCGGTCCCGACCCGGGTTGCCCGGACTTCGAGCGCCCCGACTTCATTGAGCGTGCCGGCAAAGACCGGATCGCCTTTTTGTTGGTCCACCGGGACACTTTCCCCGGTGATTGCGGCCTGGTTAACTGACCCGCTGCCAAACTG
>JANYBK010000163.1 GCA_025360805.1 Methanomicrobiales archaeon | reverse complement strand
CCGTGGCCGGGTTCTCTACCCCCTCAAGGAACGCTTCAAGCCGGTCCTGCTGCTGCTCTACCAGCATCAGGTCGATCGTCTTCTCACGTTTCATAGCCTTGCCGGCTGCCTCTCCGGCACGTCTCCCGAACACCTGGGTCTCAGCAAGTGCATTGCCCCCAAGCCGGTTTGCCCCATGCACACCCCCTGATACCTCTCCGCAGGCAAAGAGCCCGGGTAGCGTGGTGCGGCAATCCGGTGTGATCCGCAGGCCCCCCATAATGTGGTGCGCGGTGGGGGCAACTTCCATTGGCTGGACCCGTATGTCAACTCCGAATTTGAGGAACTGTTCGAGCATCACGGGAAGGCGGCTCTCGATCTGTTCTTTTTTAAGATGTGTGACATCGAGAAAAACCCCGCCGCTTTTCGTTCCTCGGCCGCTCATGACCTCTGTAGCAATCGCCCGTGCAACAACATCCCGGGTAGAGAGTTCCATGCGCTCTGGATCGTACTGCTGCATGAACCGCTCACCCATGCTGTTTATGAGTAACCCGCCTTCTCCGCGGACTGCTTCCGTCACGAGCCTCCCGCGGGCATCGTACGGGAAGACCGCGCCGGTCGGGTGGAACTGGACCATCTCCATGTCGATCAGTTCAGCGCCTGCCCGGTACCCGATTGCATACCCGTCACCGGTACCGCTTGAAGAATTGGTGGAGATGTCATAGACCTTTGTCCCCCCTCCGGTGGCAAGGATGGTGCTGTCGGCTGTGAGCAGGACAAACCTGCCCTTCTCGTCCAGTGCCATCGCCCCGCAGACTGCGTCTCCATCCCTTAGCAGGTCAATGACCGTGTATTCCTGCATCAGCGAAACCTTCGTCCCGTCAAGCCGCTCGACAAGGGTGGTCATCATCTCGTGACCGGTCCGGTCTCCGGCATAGCAGGTGCGCGGGAACCGCTGGCCCCCAAACGGGCGCTGCGCGATCTCGTCAGTGTCGGTGACATCGAATACCGCGCCCCATTTTACGAGTTCTCCCATTCTCAACGGGGCCTCGTGTGCAAGAATTCTTACGAGTTCGGGATCGTGGAGATATGCCCCGCCCTTGAGAGTATCTTCCATGTGGACCCCGCAGGAATCCGCTTCCCGCATGACCGCATTGTACCCGCCTTCGGCCATAGTGGTGCACCCGCCTTTTCCCACGATGGTCTTTGACACCAGCACCGTATCGCCATGCTGTGAAGCTTCTATGGCCGCCCGAACGCCTGCTCCACCGCTCCCGATCACCAGTACATGGCAGTCCACCACGTCATCTGCAAGCATCTTATTATTCTGTGCGTCGTATAGTTACATAAATAGCATTGCAAAAGCGTGATTAAATAATGAGATTTTTAATGAAATTTGGCGGGACATCCGTTGCTGATGCCCAGTGCATCAAACGCGTTGTGGACATCCTTGAGCAGCATCATAAAGACGGTGACGAACTCGCAGTTGTCGTATCTGCCCAGCGTGGCGTTACCGATCAGCTCATCGAAATTGCCTCAACACTTCCTGTTGCAAAGGATGATACTGCAATCGCTCCGCTGATCCGTGCACTCAGCACGCGGCACATGACCACGCTTGAAGGTGCAGCACCCGCACATATCGCCGAGGTGGGGGCAGATATCGAGGACCAGCTGATCAAGCTCCAGAATATTCTCTTTGCCATCTATAATCTGCGGGAACTCACACCCCGTTCAAAAGATTATATTATATCCTTTGGCGAGCGACTCCTTGCCCCCATCCTCGCTGCTGCAATCCGTGAGCGTGGTATCCCCTCCCCAGTGATGGACGGCTGCGAAGCAGGTATCCTCACTACATCCCAACATGGGGAATCAACCGCACTGCACGAGAGCGATGACCGGATAAAAATTAAGATCGGACCTCTGCTCGCAAAGCAGATTCCGGTCATCATGGGGTTCATGGGCTGCTCCCGAGAAGGGATTCTCACCACACTTGGGCGAAGCGGTTCGGACTATTCTGCATCAATTATTGGTGCAGGTATCGATGTAGATGAGATCTGGATTTGGACAGATGTTGACGGTATCATGACCTGTGATCCCCGCGTGATCAATGACGCACGGGTGATGCATTCCCTCTCGTACCTTGAAGTGATGGAGCTCTCTTACTTTGGTGCGAAAGTGATGCACCCGCGTTCGATTGAACCGGCCATGCGCAAGAATATTCTTGTCCGGGTCAAGAACACGTTCAACCCCTCGCATCCAGGCACTGTGATCGTCCGAAACGGCCAGCGGGACAACCGCGTGGTCAAGGCTCTTACCTATATCGATAAAGTGGCAGCTATCAACATCAACGGCGCCCAGATGATTGGCCGACCCGGTGTGGCAAAGGCGATCTTTTCCATATTAGCGGATCACGAAGTGAACGTGATGATGATCTCGCAGGGTTCATCTGAGGCAAACATCTCATTGATTGTTGATGAGTTCCATCTTTCAGCAGCAGTGAATGCGCTTGCTGATCTGGTGAAGCAGGGCATAGTGCGCGAAGTTTCCCATAACCGCGATGTCTGTGCTGTTGCAGTTGTCGGTGCCGGTATGGCAGGAGCACCCGGCACCGGGGGTAGGATATTTACTTCCCTAGGTGCTGCCGGTGTGAATGTGATGATGATCTCGCAGGGTTCATCTGAGGCAAACATCTCGTTTGTCGTTAGTCAGAGCGATGGTCCGCGTGCTGTGCGGGTTCTCCACGATGAATTCCAGTTGTCGGAGGAATCGGATGAGTAATAATGCCTATAAGGATGCGGGTGTGGATATCGATCTGGAAGCAACGGCCATCAAATCCTTGATCAGGAATCTCACCTACCGGAGAAAAGGCACCTGTACGATGATGGGTGGGGTCGGACATTTTGCCGGCCTGATTGATTTTGGTGAACATGCGCTTGCACTGACTACAGATGGCGTTGGCACGAAGATGCTCGTAGCGGATCAGATGAAGGACTGGAGCACCGTGGGAATTGATTGCGTGGCGATGAATGTCAACGATCTCTATGTCATGAATGTTGAGCCGATTGCATTCGTGGATTATATTGCGACCGACAAACTCTCGATTGAGAAGATGGCCCAGATTGGTACCGGACTCAATGAGGGTGCAAAGCTGGCAAATATTGACATCGTTGGCGGGGAAACGGCCTCGCTCCGTGGGCTGGTCAACGGGCTTGACCTTGCCGGTACCTGCCTTGGGATACAGAAGAAGGACAAAATAATATCGGGCGAAAAAATCCGGCCCGGTGACGTTATCATCGGTGTACCGTCCACCGGTGTCCACAGCAACGGGCTCTCGCTTGCCCGCAGTGTGGTGGAGAAGCATGCCGGTTACAACAAGAAGATGAAGAGTGGCAGGACATTTGGAGAAGAACTGCTCACACCTACTCGGATCTACCATGAGAGCCTGAAAGTTGCAGCAGCCTGCACCGTGCATGGCATGTGCCATGTTACAGGGGGAGGGCTGCTCAATTTCAACCGGCTCAGCGGGTACGGGTTCCGGTTCGACACTCCGATTGCGCCCCCGCAAATCTTCTCCTGGATACAAAAAGCCGGAGATATCTCTGCAGCTGAGATGTACCGCACCTTCAATATGGGCATGGGATTTGCCTATGTAGTGCCACAAACGAGTGTTGTCTGTGTGCAGAAGATGGTAAAAGGTGCACAGGTTGTCGGCAATATCGTAAAAGAGCCCGGCGCGTGGCTGGGAGATCTGGAGATCGTTTAGATACCCCGGATACAAAAATATGACTTTTTTGATCATCTGATAATTACATACAATTTTATTCTCCCGTACAGATTCTCCATATCAATGTCTCGTTGCCCTCGCTGCAAATCACATCTCCCAAAAGACGAGATCGATTGTCCTTTCTGCAAGGAACATTTCCCCCAGTTGATGAACCAGCTGGCAATAAATGATAAAAAAGAGGAGGCCCAAAATCCTCCGGATACACCGGTTAAAGAGATTGGATATGTCGGGTTCTTCAGACGAATGGGCGCGGCCATTCCGGATCTCATCATTGCAGGAATTGTTGCATTCATAGCAAGTATCGTTCTTGAACAATGGAAATTCCCGTATCCTGTTCTTGGTACACTTTTCATTGCAAGCGCATTCTTCCTGCTTTTCTATTCGCCACTTTTTATCAGTTCACGCTACCGGGCTACTATCGGAAAAATACTCTTTGGGATTATTGTAGTGTATGGCAATGGGAGACAACTTTCTTTTTCACGCGCTTTGATACGGGAGCTCGGTAAGTACGTCTCTCTGGTTACTCTCGGTATCGGTTTTGTCATCATCGGGTTTACAAAAAAGAAACAAGGTCTTCATGATCTTCTGGCAGATACTGTTGTGATAGACAGATCGGATGGACTGATCTATCATCGTACGAATGTATCCGATCCTGTAATCGTTACAAAAAAATTGAGGATCGCAGCTATTATCATAAGTATCTGTATTGTATGTTCGATACTCCCGCTCATATATTTCGGAACAATGTCATCAAATAATATCTCCACTCATACGATAGCCGCCCATGGTCTTGCCTCTGCTGCCGATACCATAGCTGCTTCAAAATATCCGGAATATTCGCTCGAGATGTATGATACAGCAAATGCACTCGAGCCCGATAATACGGAAATCCAGATGAAAAGACTCTATGTGCTGGGCAATCTTGGAAGGGTCGATGAAGCGCAGGCTTATCTTGACCAGATGGTTGTCATGTACCCAAATGAAACAACCCCGATGATCTATAAGGGCGATCTCCTTATTCAGGAAGGAAAGTATCAGGATGCGGTTGCCTGTTATGAAAAGGCACTGTCAGCAGATCCAAAAAATGCAAAAATCTGGGTGAAAAAAGGAGACGCATACCTTATCAATGCGATTTCCGACATGACAGATATCCGAGATATGTACAAGAACCTGACAGCCAACCCGGTAAAACCCGGGTCTGTAAAAGGATCAGTCCCGTTCGATGCATTCCAATCCAGTCAATCCTATCAGGAAGCTGTGAAATCATATAACAAAGCAATAGAACTCGACCCGATGACAAGCATCGCAATCAGCGGGCGGATTCTTACTTCAACAAAGGATCTTGTAGAAACCTATGAAGGAATCTTAAAAGACATGAACAATAAGGTTTGACTTTTTATCTGATGAACGATTGCAATTTTTTAGTTTTTTTCATCCAGAACATGAGGCCGGTTTAACTGTGAAGCTCCGGCTCAACCGTATATGTGCACTTCTCTGCGCTATCAGAGACGATCACACTGTTACCTGTGGGATCTTCAAGAATTAACGTAACTGACAGATCCCCGCATTTCACGCGGGCGATCTTCTCCAGCAGCTTGCGGGCGTTCTCACGTTCTTCTGCATCCCCGTCGATTATTGCCGATCCTACTGCCTGCACTATGCGATCCAGCACTCCCTCGATATTGGACACAAAACCCTGGCATGTTGGTCCGGGATCGATCCGCACCCCGAGTTCCGGAATCTCGATCGAGGCACTCATGCTTCGCATCACCCGGACCGCGAGATCCTCTTCTTTGGTAGTCCTGTACGCGTATCTCACCGGCTCACCGTGTTTGAGCATCTGGGTATCTACAAACTTGTAGCCGCACGAAGGACAGATTGCAGAAATGATGAGAATATCAGAAAAATAGGGAATATTTTCTGTGGTATACAGGTATTCTATTTCAGTATTGCACGTTGGGCACGGACCCGGGACGACCTTACGCAATGTTTAAGCCCCGCCGATCTTGTCACGCGAGATCTTAACAGACATCGGCGTGAGTACGACATAGCGCTGGTCTCCAAGACCTATAATGTCCCCATTGACGTCCTTTGCCACTTCTTTTAAGTCTTTTAATACCCGCTCGTAGGAGATCTTGTCCATCTTGAGACGGGAGATGTCAACGATGACGATATTGCCGCTGTAGACCTCGTCCTTGATTCGTGGAGTGTCTTTTATGTCGGTAATAGTGGCAATTTTTACTAAAAGTGCGGGGGATCCTGCACCGTGTTCTTCATAGGATGCCAAGTCGAGTTCCATATAATCGTCATCCGAACTGCCGGAACTCTTGCCAAGGAGCGTGTCTATGATCTTAACCATAAAAAAAGTGTATGGTGAAAATTATTTAATAGTATCTATTTTGAACCCGATAATCACGGGTTTGCCCTAAAAAAAAGAGAAAAACGGCAGTTTCCCGCACTCTGCGATTGTCCGTTGTCCGGTCAGATCTCCATATTCCAGATCTCATCTCCGACGTGATGGAACATTTTTACCATTTTTCCTGCTTTACTGGCACGCATAGCGGGCGCATCGAAGAGGGCAATTCCGATGGCAAGCGGCTTACCGTGCCGCTCATCCACGATCTGAACCGGCTCGTTTACTTTTACGTCGTCAGTGACCGCAACAATGCCGGGTCGCATGATGTCTGCCCCGTTTACCACATATGGAATTGCGCCAGTATCGACAGTTACCCTGCGCTCTGGAAATGGGTACTGAACTGCCCCTTTGAGCGTGGGAAATGTCCAGTTGCCGGTATCCATCAGGAGCGGTTTTTTATGAACCATGTACAGGGACACGTCTGCATTGGTCTCCAGAACCTCAATCATCTCTGCCCGGAAGAGATCGGATGAAGCACCGATCTGCTCCGCAAGGCGGATTAGGAGATCCTGCCCCTGCCCCTTCCTTACTGAGTGGCGTTTCTTTACGACAATCTTTTTCATTGTTCCGCTCGTACATTCAACTCTCCCGCTAAAAAATAATTTGCATGGGAAAAATGCCGAAACTGTAGCAGGGTCTGCGGTTTTTTCCATCCCCCTTAAAGGCAGGATAGAAAAACATAATAAATGGTGCCGATTTACGGTATGTTTAAGTAACCTGCTCGCACACATGTATTACTCCAGAGCGATGGTAACAAGGTATTGTTATGACCAAAAGGCCGTTGGATATTTTAGATCTGGTGCTGAACCGTCAGCCCGTTATCGTGTCTCTCAAAGGCGGGAGAGAAATCCGTGGAGTACTCCAGGGATATGATGTTCATATGAATCTCGTGCTTGACAAAGCCGAAGAGACAGAGAACGGACAAGTCCAGAAGGTAGGTACACTTATCGTCCGTGGCGATAATGTCATCTATATATCCCCATCATTGGAACAATAAGGTGAATTAACATGACAAAAGGCACTCCATCAATGGGAAAGATGAACAAGAAGACCCATGTCACCTGCCGGAGATGTGGGAAGGTCTCGTTTCACGCCCAGAAGAAAGAATGCTCTGCCTGTGGTTTTGGCAGAAGCACCAGAATACTCAGTTACAGGTGGCATACCAAAAGACCAAAAATCCCAACGCATTAGAGTTGTACTATGTGTGGTATCGTTGGCATCGTCGATGCTGGCGGTGCAGCCATCCAGCTCTATTATGCCCTTTACGCTCTCCAGCACCGTGGGCAGGAGAGCGCCGGGATTTCGACGTTTGATGGCCTGAACCTCCAGAAATTTAAAGGGCAGGGCCTTGTCGCTGACGTTTTTTCCACTACTGTTTTAGCAGACCTGAAAGGATCGGCCGGTATCGGCCATGTCCGGTACCCGACAACGGGCGCGAATCTTCCTGAGAATATCCAACCTCTCAACTTCCAGTTCAAGGATCATTTCATCTCTATCGCCCACAACGGGAATCTTGTTAATACTGCAGAACTCCGGGCAGAGTTCGAGCAAAGCGGACAGCTCTTTATCACGACAACTGATACCGAGATCATTGCCAAGATCCTGATAAACGAGATCAGCAACACCGGATGGGTCGAGGATGCAGTCCACTTCTGCATGCGAAAACTACGGGGTTCGTACTCGATAGTGGTGATGATCGATGGTATCATATATGCATTCCGGGACCCGCTTGGCATCAAACCTTTTTGCATAGGAAAGACCGAGAACGGCTATATGGTTGCTTCAGAGAGCGTGGCAGTTGATGCGCTGAGCGCAAAATTCATCCGGGATGTGAAGCCCGGTGAACTGGTCAGGATCGATGGGGATGGTGTAAAATGCACTCAAATCGCAGTAGCTGGTAAAAGGGCACACTGCATCTTTGAATATGTCTATTTTGCCCGTGCAGATTCGATCATAGATGGTGTACTGGTGTACACTGTGCGAAGGAAGATCGGCCAGAACCTTTTTGAAGAGGATCCCGTGAAGGCCGATTCTGTATGTTCGGTTCCTGACTCCGGGACAGCGTACGCGATCGGGTATGCAGAAGCATCAAAGATCCCATTCGTGGAGTCTTTAATGAAGAACCGCTACATGGGACGCACGTTCATTATGCCCTCTCAAAAAGAGCGGGAGAAAGCGGTCCGGATCAAGCTCAACCCGATACCTGCACACCTTATGGACAAGTCCATTGTGCTTGTCGATGATAGCATTGTTCGGGGCACTACATCGAAAAGGATCATCGAGATGATGCGGGATGCTGGGGCGCGGGAGATCCATATGCGCATAGGTTCTCCGGCTATCAAGGCGCCCTGTTATCTCGGCGTGGACATGCCTACCCGCGAGGAGTTGATCGCAAGCAACCGGATTGAAGAAGAGGTCCGTCACAGCATCACTGCGACTTCGCTTCACCATGTATCTTTAGATGCGCTGGTGGAGGCTATCGGGATAGGGCAGGGGGATCTCTGCACCGGTTGTCTCACGGGTTGTTACCCTGTGCAGATCGATGGTGAACATGCCAAGGCCAGGCAGATTGATTTTGTTGATGAAACTTACCAGTCTAAGCTCGGTACATTTGAAGTAGGGATCTAAAACCGTTCAATGCCTATCGGTTGTCGGGAACAGTCCAGACCTCATTTTACAGGTTTTCGCATCTTTCATCAGGAATACGGGAGAAGGTAATTTTTGTTCCTCTTGGTACAGTCTTTGTTATCCCCATGGGTTTACCCAAACGTAAGGTGAAGGAAGTAAATCCCGATAACAATGGGAATTTCACCGACGATTCGTATCCTCTCGAAAACCACGGGTAAGCTTTGAGAGCTACCAAGTAGTCTAAGTCATTGACTATGAAAATTCAGAACGCGGAGAATTAACAAATTGGCACGGAGGGTGGCGGTACACCAGCCATTTTATGAATTAAAACTGC
>JANYBK010000110.1 GCA_025360805.1 Methanomicrobiales archaeon | reverse complement strand
GCGTCCCGGTTCTTCACCATATGAATACCTTTACGGATATCTTCTCTGGAAAGGGAACGGCGGTTGTCCATGAGCGCGGAAAGTACTGCCTCTTTGATCATCATACGGAGATCAGAACCGGAAAAACCCTCTGTTTTGGATGCAAGCAGCTGGTAATCTATAGCGCAGCCGAGAGAGGCAGTCACTTTTTGTAGAATTTTTTTCCGCATATCCTCATCAGGTAATGAGAACTCCACCACTTCATCAAACCGTCGCCATGCCGCCTCATCAAGCATCTGGGGATGGTTTGTGGCACCGATCAGGATCACATCATCTTTTATCAGGTTTATCCGGTCGATATTTTTTAACAGGGAGTTGACAGCGCGTTTCATTGCCCCGTGATCATCGGCCTCCCGGCTCTTTGCCACGAAATCGAATTCATCGATGAAAAGGATAGAAGGGGAGAGTTTTTTTGCCAGTTCGAAGATACGGTCGATATTCTTCGAGGTCTCTCCAAGGTATTGAGAGGTGATCATCGAGAGACGGACTTCCAGCACCGGCATATGCATGGTGTTGGACATGGCAAGTGCAATTGAGGTTTTTCCAGTACCGGGCGGACCGACAAAGAGGAGTTTTCCCACTTCGTGGATGCGGTGTTCTTTTAGAAACCTGCGATGTTCGCGTGCGTTCTGTATCTTTGAAATGACCGCAATTTGCGTGGGTGTGCAGACAAGGTCATCCATCCTTTGCACAACTTCTTCTGGAGCGTTGATCATAACCAGCTCAACTGCCACGCGGAGTTTCTCATCCTCACCAATCATCTTCGAGAGACGTGCATCGAGATGTGCTCTGGTATCTTCGACTGGTATGTTATTAGCGCGAACGGTTTTGTACGAGATATCTTTGGAACCCAATTTCTCGAAATAGAATGCAAGAACGGGATTTTTCTGAATAAGTGGTAAACCGCCATCTGAAAGGAATCGTTGTGCTGCCGGTTCAAGAACCGGAATCGTAAGTAGCTGGCCAAATTTTTCATTGGCAATATAAGGATTCGTTGAAACCTTTTTATGAGCATCTGCGATTCCTAAATATTTTACAATCCTGCCATCGCTTACAGATACCTGTCTTTTAATTTCTAATGTCTTATCATTGCTTTGGAAGACCTCACGGCAGGATGGCGTGAGATCATTAATATCAAGTTCTGGGTTCTGATTGAATATTTCAGCGGTCAGAACGACTTCCATTATGCGCAGGGCTTCAGAATCTCCAGACATGGTTGTAACCCTAATTATTCTTTTCTTAAATGAATAAGTCTATCTCATCGTGTTGTGACGACGCAGCCATCAGCAGTCACTATGACCGTATGCTCGTGTTGGGATACAAGTGAGCCCGGTATATCAGATAGGACCGGATATACATGGAGTGTTTGTGATCTGACCAGTGCATGAAGTACTATGTCTTGTTTACGTTCCTTAAGCCAGCGGCGGGAAAACGGGAGACCGTGACGATCTTTTACCGTTTCAATGATGGCACGCGCTGCCGGAATCCGCACGGGTTTTTGTGAGATCCGTGAATAGATCTCCATACGGGATTTCTCCCCAACATGGCCGCTTCCCGTTGTTGCGAACGGCTCGATCGCAAAGACCATTCCTTCTTCGAGTACTGTCCCTCCGTTGATACCTACATTGGGAATGGTGGGTGCGCGGTGAAGAACATACCGGTCAAGTCCGTGACCCGTCAGGTTCGAGATTGGGCGGTAGCCCCGGCTCTCGATCTCATGCTGGACTGCTGCACCGAGTTCGCCAACAGTTGCACCGGGCCGTACCTTTCGTATTGCCGCTTCGAGCGCCTGCTCAGATGCTGCAAGTAGCAGGGAGTTGCTGCCCAGATCAATGGTGGTTGCCGTGTCTGCGATATACCCGTCAATATGGACCCCGAGATCAAGTTTTGCCACATCCCATTTCTCAAATATTCGTGTATCTTCAGGAGAAGCAGTGTCATGGGCAGCATCCTCGTTTAAGGAGAGGTTGAGAGGAAACGCGAGTGAAGCTCCTTCTTCTAATACCTGCGATTCGATGCTTTCCACGAGATCTAAATAGGATTCCCCTATCCTGATGCCCAGTGCGCCCTTTTTAAGAATCCTTGACGCGATGGCACCGGCTTCTACGTATTTTTCAAAGACCTCGTCATTCATACAATAAGATCCTCCGGAAATTTTGTGAAATTGTTGAACCCTTTTTTTGTGACCTCTCCAATATCTTCGAGGCGCACCCCCCCGATACCCGGATAGTAGAGCCCCGGCTCGACTGTGATCACACTGCCCGCTTTGAGTTCTTTTCCTGCCGGGCCAACTGTGGGCAGTTCATGCACCTGAAGGCCTACCCCATGCCCGAGATTATGGACAAATCCCCGTGTGTCACTTTCATACCCATGATCTTTGAAAAAGTCCACAACAGACTGGTAAACTGCTGCTCCGGATACGCCGGCTTTTATCTGAGATATACCCAGTTGTTTTGCTTCTCGCAGAGCAGTGTACATATCGCGGATTTCAGTGGATGGTTCACCTTTTACTAAAGTGCGCGTCATATCTGCGTAATAACCCGTTTTCTCTTCGCAGGGAAACAGGTCGATAACGATCGGTTCGTCTGCTTTTAAGGGGCCGGTGCCTGTCATGTGCGGCACAGCTGTATCTTCTCCGCATGAGACAATTGAGTCCACTGCTGTACAACCGTATTCGAGGAGCATGGAGTGCATGGAGAATTTGATCATCTCAGATGTCAGCGGTTTTCCATCAGAATGCAGTATGCCTTTTTTTATCGTGGAGCGCCGTATCTGTGAGACTGCCACACCCATTGCCATTTCTGTGATCTTCTGGACGTGCTTCATTGCTTTTATCTCGTCCCTGCTTTTGGTTTCCCGTATTGAGGCAACAGTTCCGCAGTCTACTGTAACTGTGCAGAATTCACCCAGCGCGTTAGCCAGAGCTACCGGAAAATTGGGAGGGACCAGCACTTTTTTTCCTACCTGTCCGGCGATCATCTTTGCAGTTGCTTTCCAGGGATCTTTTTCAGTTTTTAAGATATCCGGAAGCCCCGCCTGCGTTCGGGTTATAACTGATGCAGTTGACTCACGGGACGCGCGCCCGGTCTCCATCTGGGAGACAATGATCACACCTTCTCTGTTCACCTTTTTAAAAAAGACAAACGGGTCACTGGTCACAAATTGTGTCAGGTAGCGCATATCAGCATCGCGTGAAGATGCGTACATCACGAATGCATCGGCACCGCTTTTTCTGACTGTACGGGATAAGAGGTCCATCTGGGTTGATATATGCGCTGAAACGTCAAGTACTTTTATTCCGGAGTTGACATTCCAGTGATGGAAGAAGATGCCAAAAACCGTTTCAGATGGAAATTTTACGGGCTGACTGTTGAGCTCAATATCATTGTGCTGCTCGTAGCCATGTCAATTATTAGCTTTTTCATAATCCACTCCCCGTATACCCTTCCAGCGATCATCGTTATGCTTATACTTGCACTGGTTCTTTTGCTGGACTTTGTAAAAAGATACCGGGAAACGAAAGCCTGGCTCTATGCGCAGCCTGAGAAGAGTAAAGAATGGGATGACTCCAAACAGAAAGAGAACACAGAATAGTCTGGTATTGTAGAATATTTTTGGAGAATTATGCTCAGGAAAATGAAGGACGAGATAGAACTGCTGAGCCGCCATATTGAGGTGGCAAAAGCTGTCGCAGATCACGAGCCTATCGGCATCATGAAACTTGCCGAAATGCTCGCTCTACCTTCACACAGGATTCGGTACTCCCTCCATGTCCTGGAACAATTCGGGTATATCCGCGCATCGCCGGAAGGTGCAGTTGCCACATCGCGGACTGCTGAATTGTTTGAGCATCTCAATGGGGATCTGGATGAGCTGATCCGGTTGCTTGCAGAGATGAAGCGTCCGTAATTTTGTCTGTGCTTTGATATTTCTCATTTTCAACTTCGATCAACCTCATAGTTACCTTTAAAAGTCCTTGAAAAGAATCTAATAAGGCGCACGAGTGTGCCTCCCTAACTCAGTTGGTAGAGTGTCGGACTGTTAATCCGAATGTCACAGGTTCGAGCCCTGTGGGGGGCGTTTTAAGGGGGCCCGTAGCTCAGTCCGGTTAGAGCGCCCGGCTCATAACCGGGCGGTCATGGGTTC
>JANYBK010000067.1 GCA_025360805.1 Methanomicrobiales archaeon | reverse complement strand
CCCGGAATACAAAAAAACCGTTGCAGAGATCATCGGTTATGTAATGCGGAATCTTAAATCCCCTGAAGGGGCTTTTTTTTCGGCTGAGGATGCCGATAGTCCGGATGGCGAGGGAGCCTTTTATGTCTGGACTATGAAGGAGTTTGAAAATGTGCTGGGGTGTGATGATGCAACACTCGCAGCTCACATATTTGGTCTGACCCCGAATGGTAATTATCAGGATCCTGAGCGGGGCTCTATGTATAACATTCTCTCCCGTACACATCCACTCGAAAATATTGCAGCGTCTCTTGAAATTTCAGAGCAGGAACTTGCACTGCATGTTGAATCAATCCGCTCCCGGCTCCTGGCAGCGAGAGAGATGCGAATCCGTCCCCCCATTGATGATAAGGTGCTGGGTGACTGGAACGGTTTATTCATTGCGGCACTTGCACAGGCTGGTCGGGTTTTTGATGATCCGGTCTATGTAAAAGGGGCAAAATCTGCTATGCAATTTATCCTGACACAGATGCGCAGCGATGATCAGGGTCTCCTTCACCGGTACCGTGACGGGGATGCAGCGATTCCCGGATTTGCTGATGACTATGCGTTCATCATTCATGCGCTCATTGAACTCTATGAAACAACATTTGAAGAACATTATCTTGAGTCGGCTTTGAAACTGAACAGATATCTTTTTGATCATTTTTGGGATGCAAAAAACGGTGGTTTTTTCACTGTATCAGATATAGCCGAGGCATTGATTATTCGTAAGAAGGAGATATATGACGGTGCTCTGCCTTCCTGCAACTCTGTTGCATTTATGAACCTGCACCACCTTTTTCGGCTGACGGGAGATGCAACACTGGAAGAGAATGCTTCTATCCTGTCACAGAGCTTTTTTGGAATGGTAAACCAGTCACCGTCTGCCTATACATGGTTCTTATGCGGACTCGATGAGATCGTAGAACCCCATGAGGTAGTGATTGTTGGAGAAGATGGAGCGGAGGATACAAAAGCGTTAATTCTGGCATTGCGATCGCAGTATCTACCCTCAGTCATCGTCATGCAGTTTTCACCCGGTTTTCAGGCAGAAGCGCTTGTTCAAATCGCCCCGTTCACCCAAAATCTTTCCATGGTAGATGGAAAAGCAACTGCGTATGTCTGTTCCGGTCATGCATGTTCACTCCCGGTCACAGATCCAACATCCGTTTTTGCAGAGATTGATCGCGTAAAAAAGCAAAAGTGAAAAATCAGAGATTTTTCAGAGCAATGAGATCCTTAACCCCGACCAGTTTCCAGACAAGAGAGCGTTCTTCTTCCCCAATCGCAGCCGGCGGGTCAAGTGGTGAATGACCAAGAGCTGCAAGGATGTTGCATGAGAGATTGCGCTCTACGATCAGATCAACAAACTTTTCCCGGATGAGCTTCTTCTCTATTGAGTCGTGCACTTCTTCTAAGTATCCCTGAAGCGTTACAAACGTGTAGGATGAAAGATCTTTTGTATATTTCTCTATCTCTACTGAAGCATACGGACTTTTGCGGAAATATTCGAGCTTTTTCCCGTATTTTGTTGAGAGAAAATACAAAAATGAACCGTCGAAAACATACAAAAACGGTGCAATGTAAGGGTATTTCTCTCCCTGGAATGCGATACGGCAGATGTATCCTTTCTCTATCAGATGATCGTATTCCAGTTTTTCCATCCTTGGGATCTTGATAATTTCCATAGACTCACTACGATCTGCGTTCCCATACAAAGAAGATAAACCTTGTTAATTCTGTTAAGATGAATAAAAGATCTATTTGTTATTTTTTGATACTGAACCCCGCTCTTTTCCATGCTGTCATACCGCCCAGTACATTAGTCATGTTTCTGAAGTCGTGGAGGGCAAGGATGCTTGCTGCCAGACTACCCTTATAACCGGCATCACAATAGATTACAATGGGTTTGTCTCTTGGGATCTCGTCGAGATGGGATGAAAGTTCACCTACATACCGGTGATGTGAATTTCGGATATACCCAACCGAGTCCCGGTTCTTAATATCCCGCACATCGAGGAGAAATGGGGATTCTATCCGGAGGCGCTCATTGAGTTGCTGCACAGAACACGTGGGAAGGGTGCTAATCTCCTGCGCGGCTTTTGTCCACTGGGTAAAACCTCCAGCAAGATATCCTGCAATATTGTCATAACCAAGCCGGATGAAATGGCGCAGCACGGTATCAAGGGAGAGATTAAAATCATCGACTATGACAATCGGCAGCTCGTAATTGAGAACCCATCCCATAAATGCGGGGAGCCCCTCGCGCCAGCATGAGATACTGCCCGGAATATACCCTGCGCCAAAACTGGTGGGTGAACGGATATCGAGAATTTGGCATCCCGATGCCCTGAACTTATTAACATCATTCACTGAAATGGGGTTGAGATCCGGAATTCTGTGCAGAAGCGGTGCACGGTCCTTGTTATACTGCTCCATTTTCTTAAAATAGGGTGGGACATAGGGTGATTCCTTTACCCGCGACCGTACAAATGCATCCTGACCAGCGACAAGCCACCGGTTCGTGACCTTTTCGTATCCTGTTGTAGTGAACGGGTGATCGGTGATCTCTCCGCCACAGACTGAACCCGCCCCATGAGCCGGACAGATGATCACCCCATCGCCAAGAGAAAGGATTTTTTTAACGATACTGTTGAATATTTTTTCTGCCATCTCCCCTTTTCGCACATGCCCGTAAAAATCCGTCCGGGCGATATCTCCAGAGAAGAGGGTGTCTCCAGAGAAAACCATGTATGGCTGTGGTGATATTTCATTATCATACAATACAAGAGAAATACTTTCTTCGGTGTGTCCCGGAGTTTCAAGGATAGTAAACACCAGTGATCCAATGGAGAATGTATCCCCCTCTTTTACGGTTTTTCCATAAGAAAAAGCCATCTTTTCGCCATGATAGATATCCGCACCGCATATGTCTGCGAGTTCTTGCGATCCGATCACATAATCCTCGTTCCTGTGCGTCTCAAAGATATGGGTGATGACCAGATCGTTTTTGCGTGCGATCTCTAAGTAGTATTCACAGTCACGGCGTGGATCTATCACTACTGCCTGTCCGCCGGAACCGATAAGATAGGATATATGGGAAATTCCCTCAGATACAATCCGTTCAAAGAGCATTGTCATTCACCAATAGTGTTGAACTCTGGCTCCTGTTCGTAAATAAGTTATGAACTTAATGCATCCAGTCGTTCGTTATGATGTTTTTAGTCCACCGTGGGATACCTGAGAAGGATGGGGCTGTTATTTCCGGTTGATTGACGTGACTGAATAAGTGTATAGATCTCTTTTAATCCCACAGGTACATACCCGATCACTTCCGCACTTACGTTGATACGGCGATCAACAAAGTTAATGAAAGGAAAATGACGGAGATCGTTGTTGTGGTGATGACCGTGGATAGTCCAGCCATTAAAGTCCGGAGGGATATCTGCTGGATCATGCAACAGGAGGAATCGCAACGCCTTGTAATCCATAGTTGACGACAGAACTTCTTCCGGTTCATCATCGTCATGATTGCCTCTTATGAAAGTTATGTTCCCATTGAGTTTTTTCCGGTATTCTTGCGAACTGAGTGCATGCTCGCCATACCGTAAATCACCCAGGAAAAAAACCCTGCCCCTCAAAGAAATTGCGAAGTTCCAGTTATCGATAAGAACACGATCCATCTCACCTACATCGGAAACGAGGAATGGCCGGGAACAGTACCGGATGATGTTTGCATGACCAAGGTGTAAATCCGAGATGAAAAATATCTCTCCAGACGGTGCCGGTTTTTTAGTTGATAATTCAAATCCTGTCCTTTTACGAAAGAGCGAAACACTGTTCTGCCATGATTGGGAAGAGTGACGATATCCTCTGGGAATCCAGCATTTCTCAGAGAGACCATATTCTGCAAGAATATTTTCGCCCTGCATCACTGTAATTCTGAGTCCGGTTTCATCGAGAGTCACTGGCCAGATGATCTGTCGGGATTTAATAGCCGTCTTTTTTCCCGGTTCTGAACCTGAATTTAAACCGGGTCGCGTACGGTCAATGTAAGGAAGCATATTATCGGATTTTTTTATAACCGAAAAGATCTCTTCTGCTTTTTCAGGTTCAAGCCGGTTTGCGATTGTCACATGGAACCATTTCTTTTCAGGATATTCATCCCACACATTATAACTGAATGTTATTGGAGTGAGCACTTCAGCAATTGCAATAGTGAGATTTTTAAGTGCATCCGAAGGTCGGACTGAAAAGGCAATAACACTCCCATTCGTGCCTTTACGTTTCTCCCAGCCGTCAATCAAAAAGGGGACTGGTTCGTACCGGAATGCAATCTTTTCGATTGTGTCTAAAAGCTGATCCGGACTGATCTCTTCGTTGAGACCCAATGGTCCAAAAAGGGTGACATGCGGATGTTTCTCAATATATCTTTTTAAACTGAACTTTTTTGCTATGGCAGAAATCGTCTCTTTAATCCGCCATTTCGTCTTTCCAAGACGGATCTCAATGAGAAATATTTCATCCATGCGCTGCACCCGGCTAGATTATTTCTATATGCCGTCTTTAAAGTTAAATCTTTGAGCAGGGAAATACCCGGATTAAAAAAAGAAAGAAATTCTTGTAGATAAAAATCCAAAATCTGCTGACGATAATGCTGATCTATGGAAATTGTTTATCTCGTGCAAAATTTTGATTGTACTGTTGCGAGACCGTTTGACCTCCCGGGTTCTCATGTAAAAATCCTGAATGGACAAAGATCTTCCACTCGTTTTTTACAATCACGCTTATTATCCGTTAACGTGAAAATGGTACTGGAGTTTTTCCATTAAATGATTTCAGTCATCATTCCCACATTTAACGAAGAGGAGAATATCGCCCAGTGTCTCGTCTCGCTCTCTCACCAGAATATTCCGCGTGCCGATTACGAGATCATTGTTGTTGATGGCGGTTCAAAGGATTCCACCTGCGAGATCGCAAAGAAGTATGCGGATCAGGTTTTTGTCCAGACCAGCAAAAAAGTGGGCGGGGCACGGAATGACGGTGTCAAAGTGGCAAAAGGCGATATTGTCGCCACAACTGATGCAGACTGTATACTTCCGCCGCACTGGATAAAAACCCTGGATGAGGATTTTAAGGATCCCAATGTTGTGCAGGTCTATGGTCCGGTCTATCCTATTGAGGATGGAATTGGCAACCGTTTCTCGCTCCTGCTTGCCAATACCTTTGCCCGTATCGGATATTACAGTAAAACATTTTACTATACACTCGGGTGCAACACAGCATTCCGGAAAGATGCTTTCACAAGAGCAGGCATGTACCGCTGCATTGACGCGGGTGATGATCTGGAGATTGCGATGCGGATGAAAGATGAGGGTTGCATATATTTTGATAATCGTATCAATGTGGGCTTTTCCATGCGACGGTACCAGAAGTTTGGCACCATGCAGTCACTCTACGAATGGATGTATATCGTGTCCAAAGGCGGGAATTCTGAAAAATACTCATATTCCCAGAAAAAATACAAATAATTTTTGTTACAGTTCAGATCTCTTCATTTTCATTAGCATTACGAGCCCGGTTCGCAGAAATACGCGATTAAACCGGCAGATCAATATACTAAGAGAGCATTTTATTGAACAAGCAAGATGACAATAAACTGCGATTCAATACG
>JANYBK010000066.1 GCA_025360805.1 Methanomicrobiales archaeon | reverse complement strand
AATTCACATCTGTGAGCCGGTACACTCCTTTTGGTACAGTCATCTCAAACCGTGCACCCTTGCCTGGCTCTCCAGTCTCTTTAATGGTAATCCCGGTAATGGAGAGGATCTCGCGGGCAAGGTAGAGACCAAGCCCAGTGTTCTTACCAAAGCCCCGTTCGAAGATCTTCTCCTTCTCTTCAGTAACTACACCAATTCCATCGTCCTCACATATAACGATATGATCGCCGAGATGTTCTTCAATAGCGAACCGGATGGTTGTGATCTTCCCCCCGTACCGCACAGCATTGTCCATCAGGTTGTAAAAAACCTTGACAATCAATGGATCGGAGAACACTTCTGTACCGGCAGGAATATCGTTCTTCACCATGACCTTTCCGAGCGTGGCTTGTTTTGCCGCAGTGCTGACGAGTGTGAGGCAATCCTGCCAGACCGGAACATGGACCCCGATCTTCTCGTATTCTTTGGTGAACTGGATCATGGCAGAGATGTGCTGGGCCGCTGTTGAAGCCTTCTCGAAATAATCATTTGTTGAAGGATCCTGCCGTTTTTGTTCCAGTAATTCAAGGTATCCCATCAGTGCAGTGAGCTGGTTGTTGATGTCATGCCTTGTGATGCTATACAAAATGGTGAGTTTATGTTTAGCCTGCAGGAGTGCGCCTTCAGCTTTTATTTTTTCATCTATTTCCTTTTTCATCTCCAGCGATCGGCGATAGGAAAAAACTGCAAGTGCAAATACGAGGAAAATACTGATGACAATGAAATCATCCAGCTGCCATGAGTTATGCTGGCCGATAAATAGTAAGATCAGGTTAAAAAAATTTGATATGGTTGATAGTATAAAGACAATGAATGCCAGAAAAATAATTATTATCAGGTCTTTTTTGGCTGATGAGAGTTCACTAATCTGGTCGAGCCCGAATGGATTTTTCATACAGAAATCCTGAAATATTTTTTATTACATTGGGTAATGTCAAAGTGGATCCGGATTACCATTAAAGATATCCATGCAGCTCTTTCCTGAAATGTTTTACCTGATTACTCAAGTAATATCCAGTGAAACCGTGAATATCAGATGGATTTATGAGCGGGTTTTTCCTTAACGGTATGTGACCGTGCGTCTTTCAACCATACAAGCACGAGATAAACCGGTACTATGAGATAGATCATAATCCCCAACGGTATGGAGACTATTGCCAACAGGATCGCAAGTGCCGATAATACGGGAAAAATATATGACTCGTCCCGGTTCATTAGCAACACCCTGATATCAGTATCCGAATCGAAACGCTTTGTATCAGTCAGGATTTGATTCCATTGTAAAACAGACAAGATCCCGATAATAAAAAGATTTAATTCAAAGATGATGACGGCATGGGTGTTTAATGGAAAATCCCCGGCCAGATTGGTTGAAAACGGAATTAATCCAACGAACAACAGGGTCGTAATTGTAAGGAAAATCATCTTACTATCGATTGATGGAAGATAATGGGATCTCAGGTGGCTGGCCCACCAGAAACTTGCAAGCAATGCGAATGCAATAATATAGTGGATAAAATCCGGGAAGAGATTGAGGTGGATGGTGTCAACATTACCTGATATGGCGATTCCATTCAATTTCGGAATATCCAGACCCGTTACCAGTAATGTCATTGCAATTGCAAAAACACCATCTGTAAGTGTCTCAATGCGATTTTTATTAAAGGTCGCTCGTGTTTCCTTGTTTTGCGATATATTCATACGTTCACACTCCTGTCGAAAGAAATAATGATGGGTTTCTATAGAACCGATTTGTGCTAATGTCACATTTGAATTACAATATGTATAGTATAACGTACATTTTGAATAAAAAGTTTCTGGCATTATTGGAAAATCTTATCTCGGGAATATAGGTAAATCAGAGACAAGTACATCCCTTGGAGCTTATCCGAAAGGGGGAGAATGATATGTTTCCTGCCATCGCCGCAGTTGATAACGTTTTTTTTTAAATAAAAATGCACTTTACACTGGATTATAAAAAACACTTAAAAGTTTTTACGATTACGTTACCAATGGGTATGTATATGGAAACCGGCATGATTTACGCGATTGGTACTATCATCATCGGTATTGTAATCGCTGGGATGGCACGGGGTATCGTGCAATGGTTGAAAAAGTATGCGGAGACCACAGAAACCCAGTTGGATGATATTATCATTGCGGCGATTGGTCCGCCCGTTCAGTTAGGCATCGTTGCGGTATCTGTCTACATTGCGCTGAAATATTTTGGTGTTGTTCCCGAACAATATTCCTGGATCATTTCTGACAAGGTTTTGAATTCAATCTATATCATTTTAGGAACGTGGATTATCAGCACCCTTGTCCAGAATATTATTCATATTTACGGTCATATTATTGCCGAGCAGACTGAGGGCGACTGGGATGACCGCCTCATGGAGTTCCTCGAACTTACCTCACGGTACATCATCTGGTTTACCGGCATCATGCTGGTCCTCATTAATCTTGAGATCAATATCACACCGTTCCTTGCAGGTGCCGGTATCGCCGGGTTGGCATTTGCTCTAGCTGCTCAGGATCTAATCTCTAACTTTTTTGGCGGCGCCATCATAACGGTGGACAAGCCATTCAGGGTCGGCGACCGGATTAAAGTAGATCAATATTATGGAGATGTAATTCATATCGGACCCCGCAGCACCCGGCTCAAGACACTGGATTACCAGATTGTCACGATCCCAAACAATAAGATCACCTCCAACATCATTGTTAATTACGCCGAACCTGACCAGAAACTCCGCATTACTATCCCGGTATCGGTTGCATACGGAACTGACGCAATGAAAGTTAAGGATATTTTGTTGGAAATTGCACACAATACCATAAAAAAAACTGAGTACCTGCTCGATGATCCAGCGCCAAAAGCATTTTTTATTGAATTTGCGGACTCCAGTCTGAAGTTTATCCTGTATGTCTGGGCACGAAAATACAATCTTCCCGATGAGGTAAAAGATTCCATCAACTCACAGATAGCTGAACGGTTTGCGGCTGAAGGCATCGAGATACCCTTCCCGCAGATGGAAGTAAGGATGAAAAAATAATCTTTTTGTGGGATAACCGTTTTTTTAATTAAGATTTTTTTGCACCAGCTTCGATGCAATTCCTGCCACATATTTTCCCTGAAACCGTGCACCGGCCAGTTCGTTCTCACTTGGCCATCTCTGTCCGTCATTGCCGGCAATCGTTGATGATCCATACGGGGAACAGCCCGTCACTTCATCGGTGCGCTGCTGTCCATCAAATGAATAGGGCAATCCTGCTATGATCATTCCGTGATGCAGGAGCGTTATATGGACACTCAAGAGGGTGGATTCCTGCCCGCCATGCTGGGTTCCTGAACTGGTAAAGACGCTCCCGACTTTTCCCACAAGGGCTCCCGCCTTCCAGATGCCCCCGGTAGCATCAAAGAACTGGCGCATCTGACCGCACATGTTGCCAAAACGTGTCGGTGTCCCGAAAATTACAGCATCTGCATCAGCGAGTTGCTGGACTGTGCATACAGGAATATGAGCAAATTTTTTCTGGGCTTCCATGGCGCCCATCTTTTCCAGAACGATTGCAGGCAGTGTCTCTGGAACCCGGGCAAGAATTACTTCTGTGCCTGGGATTTGCTTTGCGCCTTCTGCTACTGCTTCTGCCATTTTGTGCACATGGCCAAACATTGAATAATACAAAATCAGGAGTTTCATACAGATTATCCTCATACATCTTGAAGTCTATCCGGAATTTAATACCTTACCCACATACAGCCCCGTGATGTTATTCGCACCATTTAGCGTATGAAGATCCCGATTGGTTATATCCCGATGTTCCTAATCGCTAAGAGATTCATTCTTATTCCCCTTATCAGAGGGAAACAAATTCGTGAAGCAATATGGTGTTTAGAATGAATGAGCGGGTCAGGAATTTTTTGGCGTTTTTGTGATGATGGCCCGGGTTGTGAATCCGATGACCACTCAGCAGGTGATAGGGGTGTGAGACGTTTCCACTATTTATCCCTCGTCGGAGTCTTCTGGAACCGGGGGGTATGTGCAACGAGGGAAAACAAGCCCAAATTGGGCTCCGTTTGCCGGTTTTCGATCCGGAAACCCTCAGTAAAGCCATCAAATTCCGGAATGTAAAAATAAGTGCCTTAATCTCACCCAGTTTGCCAAAATACGGCTTAAATGGGCTTAAAAAACGAAGGCCACCAAGGCACTTTAAATCGTGTTTTATTTTTCTCAGTGATTTACCCGTTAGACGGGATTTTCGCAGTAAAAAGGGTCGTTATCGAGGTCGTTTTTTTTTGGGGTGGGGAAAAAATGTATATTACCTGATTACAGACGAGGGATCTGTTTTCATGATCCGACAATAAGCCGGATCCCCACAAACGCAATAAAACCGATGAAGGCACTAATTGGAATTGTCAGGATCCATGCAAGAGCGATGCTCCGTGCAACACCCCATTTTACCGTACTTGCACCCATGGTTGTACCCACGCCCATGATCGATGTGCAGATCACATGTGTCGTACTTACCGGAATACCCATAACAGATGCGCTGAGAATCGTTGCCGCACCCGCAGTCTCTGCTGCAAAACCGTGCACAGGTCGAAGTTTTGTGATTTTATAGCCCATTGTTTTTACAATACGCCAACCTCCAAAGAGTGTCCCGAGTGCGATGGCGGCATGGGCAATAAGGATCACCCATAAAGGAACAGGCAGGTTGTTTGGGTCAACAGAAGTTCCGAAATATCCGATAGAGAAAAGCAGTGGAACTATGATACCCATTGTTTTCTGGGCATCGTTTGTCCCGTGACTGAAACTATAGGCTGCCGCAGAGCAAAGCTGGAGACGTTTGAAATGGGTTTCTGCTGTTGATTTATGGGCATTTTTGGAAATGTTAAGCACGAGTGCCATGAACAAAAAACCTATTGCAAAACCAATAAGGGGGGAGATGACCATAAAAGCTGCTACCAGTGAAACGGTGGACCACTTGATTGCGACAAGTCCGGCTGCTGATATACCGGCTCCTGCCATTCCTCCGATAAGCGCATGTGATGATGACGTGGGCAAACCAAAAAACCATGTAATCATATTCCATACTATGGCACCGGTGAGTGCAGCGAGAATTATATAGGGGACCATAACAGTCTCGACAATCTCCAGTTGAATTATTTTGGCGATAGTACTCGCGACTGCAACCCCAAAACCGAACGCTGCAATAAAGTTAAAAAACGCTGCAAAGGCCACCGCATTTCTCGGGGAGAGCACTTTTGTGGAGACAACTGTTGAGATCGAGTTTGCCGAATCGTGAAACCCGTTGGTGAAATCAAAGATAAGCGCTATGCCGATGATGGCAATAATCAGGATGAACGGTGCCTCTATCATGCAGACTCCTTATGTGTGATCCTGGCCCTCACGAGTGTCGGATAGCGATATCGGACAGCACGTTTGCGACATCTTCGCAATTGTCAGTCGCAGTTTCAAGATGTTCATAGATGTCCTTGAGTTTGATGATCGTAATAGCGTCTGTGGTCTTGAAGAGTTCAGTCACTGCATTTGCAAGTACGTCATCAGCGAGATTTTCGAGCCGGTTCACCTCGATGCAGCGCTCTTCGATATACCGGGGATCTTTGATTGAACGGATGGCTTTTACCGCACTTTCGATCTCTAAAGTAGACATATGGATAATTTTTGCAAGTTCGATCATATGTGAATCAGTGCCCTTGATTCCGTAATAGTACATCTTCTCGGTTGCGCCATCGATATAATCCAATACTTCATCAAGGGATGAAGCAAGTTTTGAGATCTCTTCAGGATCCATCGGCGTGATGAATGTGCTGTTCAGCTGCTGGTAAATATCGTGGGTGATCTGATCTCCCTTATGTTCAAGCAGTTCGATCGCGTGGCGCTTCTCTTTAACATTGGTAAAATCTTCGGTCAGGGCGACAAGCTTCCACGCAGCCTCCTTCACAACCCCTGCCTGTTTTTCGAACAGGTCGAAAAAAACCTTATCCTTTGGTATCAACAACTCACGAAGACCCATAACAAACCTACTGGTAATCGGTTGCGGTTCTTAAAAAATATAGCGAAATATTGTGGGCTCTATATCCGCGTCAGTACGAAACTGATAAGCAGGTAACCGGTCCATGACACAACCAGAGCGAGCGGGATGGTGATTATCCACGCCGTCATCATCTCGCGCACAACTTTCCACTGGACAGCATTTTTGCCCCTTGTTGCCCCGACACCAATAATCGCGCCATTTATTGCGTGGGTGGAAGAGACGGGGATACCCTGCTGGGTGACCATGACAAGAATGGCGCTGCTTGCAGTTGCCGCACAAAATCCCTGGTACGGCCGGATCTTGGTGATATCTTTTGCCATTTTGTCCACAACCTGCCACCCGCCAAAACAGGTGCCAAGACCGATTGCAACAGCAGATGCAAGAAGAACCCACAGCGGCACTTCAAACGCGAGCAAAAATCCGGACGAGAGCAACAGTGCAGTAATTACACCTGCCGCGTGGAGCCCATCATTCGCGCCGTGGGCTGTTGCCTGAACAAGGCACGCGAGAATATGCAGGGGCTGGAATACATGTTTAGCCCGGTCCTGGCGCGAGTGTTTGATCATCTGTGATACAAGGACATTAAAGAGAAATGCACCCGACATGCCAAGGAGCGGTGAGATGAAGATGAAGAGCACGATCGCAAAGAGGCCGTGGAGCTGTATTACCCCGGCAATCATCAGAATAGGGATAATAATTCCCGCTCCGCAAACCCCACCGAGCAGGATTCCATACCGGATATCTCCTTCAAACGTTGCACAGATTATTGCAAGAATAATTGCCCCGAGAATCGCACCAATAATCGCGTAGAAAAAAACCTGGAGCACTGTGTCTGCACTCGGAAGAATAATAGCAGAAAGGCCAATTGCCCCAATCCCTGCTCCCAGCAACCCTCCCACCAGAGCGTGACTGCTGGAGAGCGGGATTCCCATACGGGTAGCGACAAAAACTAAAACGATCGATGCTCCCATTGCAACGACAATTGATAACGGCGTGAGCGCTCCGGAGGTAACGATTGCCGTCCCTATCGTTGTAGCAACGGCAATAGAAAAGATAAACGGTCCGAGCATGTTGCATATTGCAGTAGAGAACACTGCCTTGATGGGAGAGAGCGCTTTTGTGGCAACAACTGTTGCAATTGAGTGCGAGGCATCATTGAGACCGTTTACAAAATTCAAGGCCAGCGCAAGAATAATGCCAAACAGAATGATGGGCTCCATACCGATCATGCGTGGCTCATCGCGATGTCATTGAGTGCGTGCCCGACATCATTGCACTTCTCCATCACCCGGCCGAGCCCTTCGTAAATATCCTTGAGCTTGATGATCAGCAGCAGATCCTTGGTCTTGAAGAGATCGAGCACTGCCTTTGCCTGCAATTCAATTGAGAGGTTATAGATCCGGTTGATCTCGATAGTATGACTCTTCACTTCATCCGGTTTTTTTAAACTTTCGAGAGCAGTTACCGCTTCTACAATCTCTGCTGCCGACATCATGATCAGGTAGGAAAATTCCTTTAATGTCTCATTGCTCTCGGCAAGTTCGTAATTGCAGATTTGCTGGGTGACCCGGTCTATGCGGTCCATCACATCATCCATAACCGGTGCAAGCCGGGAGATCTCTTCGGGTTCAAGCGGTGTGATCAGGGACTCGTTCAGCTGTTCGTACACACGACGGGTGATCTCGTCACACTTATGCTCAAACTGTCGCACCTTGTGAGACTTTTCTGTGCCATTCGGAAGTTCGTGGGTGATCTCGTTTAATGTGACAGAAGCTTCAGAAATCATGGCGGCCATGTCTTGAAAAAGTTTGAAAAATATCTTGTCTTCTGGAAGAATCAGATCACGGATACGCATAAGAGGTCTGATTAGACCCTCTGGTATTCAAGTATAAAAAACGAGGGGGCCAGCCTCTAATAAAAATCCCTGTGGGAAATTGCCCTCATCGGATGGGGTGCAACACGAAAACTATTCTGGATTTTAAAAATCTCAATCCTCATGACACAAGTGAGTTGAGATTATCATAAAAAATACGACAGAGCCAATTTAAGGCTCTGGTAATAACAAATGGACTGGGCGGGAATTGAACCCGCGGCCTCTCCCATGCCAAGGGAGCGATCTACCACTGATCTACCAGCCCGCTCCTCTTTAGTAGGATGCCATAGGTTAAAAGAATTGGGCTTAAAACAAGGGTTGGAGACAAAATTTCGTTCCCAAAAAAAATTATTTTTCAGATGCGCCCGGCGATTTGAGCCATGTAAGTACATTTAAACGGGCTTTTGCCATATCCGATCTCTTTGTTATCGCGCCGTCTTTTACAAACTCTTCAATCAGCGGATTTGCACCCAGCGGTATTTTGCTCCCCACCGGAAGCACCATGCGCTTTCCGCCCGATAGTTCGTACACCTGTTTTACACCGCTCCGCTTGCCCCGCTTTGCCTTTGCTTCTTTTTCAATCTCTACGATATCCATTGCAAAATCGATCACGGGTGCATTTGCAATCGTTCCGCCAACCCCGAATGCATCAACGATATCGCGGTACGCAATAATTTCTTCCCTTGTTACTCCACCGGATAAGAAGATCTTCACATCCGAATACCCGTGAGCATCCAGTTCCCAGCGGACTTCTTCGATAATAGACCGCATATTGCCCCGCCGTGAACGAGGTGTATCGAGCCGGACTGCTGTCGCGCCGCATTTAGCTGCCCGCAGGGATTCAGATTTCTCATCACAGTACGTATCGGAGAGCATGATCCGCGGTACTTCTTTTGGAGCGTGCCTGTCAAAAGAGCGCCATGCCTCTTCAGGATTGTTGTAACACATCACAAATGCATGCGGCATGGTTCCGACTACTGGCATCCCCTCCGGAGCACAGGTATTGGATACTCCATCTACCCCGCCAATCCATGCCGCCCGTTCGATCATGCGTGCGATCGAGGGATGCTGCCTGCGGGAGCCAAAGGAATAGACCGGCCGTTTATGAGCTGCAAGCTTGACATGGGCGGCAGCAGTTGCAATACCGGAAGCGTGGCAGAGAAAACCAAGTATGGCTGTTTCGTAACGGCAGAAGTCGCGATACTTACCGGATATCCTCATCACCGGTTCATTTTTGTAAAATACAGTACCTTCGGGCAGTGCATCAACTGTTACCGGCACCCCTTCAAGCAGCGCGATCACATCGGAAAGCCCGCAGAAGACTGACCACGTGTCGGGGAGTGCTGAAGCGGTCACTTCCATTACCACATCCGGGTTTAACCCCTCTGCCCGAAGCGTCTCTTCCGTGCGCTCGAAATAGATATCCGTGCATTCCCCGCGCCGGATTGTTTCATCGCTGACTGTATCGAACATGCCCATACCAGATGTTGGTATGTTTAAGGAATTTACGCTTGTGGAATGTACCTTAAAAATTCGCTAAATATTAGTGCCTCCCGCGACAATTATTCACAAGCGCAGGTATCGCATGCTGTCTGTATCGAACACAATTGTGGGTAAAATGGTCCACACGGGCCGGAGGTAGGTGCTGATGCTCGGCATTGTCGGGGGTACGAGCCTCCTGTTCTCTGAACTGCCGGAACTTGAGAAGCGGCAGGTGCACACGCCGTTTGGCAACGCGGAACTCCTCTGCGGGGATATCGTGATGCTGATGCGCCACCAGCAGGGACTCCCACCGCACAGGATCAATTACCGTGCGAACATGGCAGCTCTTGCGATTGAGGGTGTTGACCGGATTGTCGCATTCGGCTCTTCAGGGTCGCTGAACAGGGAGATAATGCCCGGCTCACTTGTTATCCCGACCGATTACGTGAGCATGACTGACATTCCTTCAATCCACGACCATGCGATTGAACATGTGCTTCCGGTTTTATCTGAGGTTCTTTCAGATAAACTTGCATCCCTCATACCTGAAGCCCGGCACGGCGGGGTGTATATACAGACAAAAGGCCCCCGTTTTGAGACGGTAGCTGAGATACGGGCGTTCTCACGGGTAGCCGATCTGGTAGGAATGACAATTGCCTCTGAAGCTACCCTTGCCGCGGAACTTGGAATGGATTTTGCCGCACTCTGCACTGTAGACAACTATGCAAACGGTCTGGCTGATGGGGTATTGACCTTTGATGAGATTCTTGAGATCTCGCGGTCATACCGGCACCGCACTGCAGAACTTGTAAATACAATAATCAAAAAAATGGCCTAAGATTTTATGGAGAGCATTATGGACGATATGGACAATATTTTCAACAAACGGCAATCGATCCTGATTGTGAATGTGATAGTGAATGGAAAGGCTGGAGATATTTTTGTTAATGATAGTGGGGCTATTGCTGCAATCGGTGATGGAGTCCGGGGGCAACATAAGGGTGAAGCAGATCTGGTGATCGATGGGGATGGTGCGATTGCCCTTCCCGGTCTTGCCAACACTCACACACATGCGGCAATGTCACTGCTCCGCGGTTATGCAGATGATATGATTCTTCAGGACTGGCTCAGCCAGAAGATCTGGCCGCTCGAAGCCCACCTGACCGGCAATGATGTGTACTGGGGAACGAAACTAGCCTGCCTCGAAATGATAAAGAGCGGCACTACCGCATTCAACGACATGTACTTCATGATGGACGAGGCAGCACGGGCAGTTGACGAGTCCGGTATCCGTGCGGTCCTCTCATATGGGTTCATCGATCTCTTCAATGTAGAAAAACGCGAGAACGAGTGCAAAGCCACAGAGAAACTTGCCTCACAGATCCGTTCGATGAACAACCCGCGAATCAAGGCGGCTGTTGGTCCCCATGCAATATACACAGTATCTCCTGATGGGCTGAAGTGGTGTGCGGAGTTTGCAAAAGAGCAGAAGATTGCAATTCATATCCACCTTTCCGAGACGGAAAAGGAAGTCACTGACTGTGTTTCCCAGCACGGCAAACGTCCGGCAGCACTGCTCGACGACTGTGGGATTCTCACCCCAAAAACTATCGCCGCCCATTGCTGCTGGCTTGATGATGCCGAATGCACCCTGCTCGGAAAACGCGGTGTAACTGCTTCCCATAATCCGGCAAGCAACATGAAACTTGCCACCAACCGGGCAATGCCCATTCGCCAGCTTATGGCAGCAGGTGCAAATGTCTGCCTCGGTACCGATGGCTGCGCCAGTAACAACAACCTCGATATGTTCGAGGAGATGAAGACAGCAGCCCTCCTCCAGAAATTCTTCTGGAACGATCCCACCGTTCTTCCGGCACCTGCGGCACTTGCAATGGCAACGACAAACGGTGCAAAGGTACTTGGCTTTGGCACCGGTACACTCGCAGTCGGTGCCCCGGCAGATATTGTGCTCGTTTCTGCCCGCACAGCATGCAACACTCCGTTGCACAACGCCACATCCAATCTTGTGTACTCGTGCAGCGGGGCAGCAGTTGAGACTACTATCTGTGATGGCAGGGTGCTGATGCTGAACCGTGAGATCCCGGATGAAGATACGATCCTTGCCGGTGCTGCAAAGGCAGCCCATGAGCTTGTCAGCCGCTCACAATCGTCATAGTATGGATAAGACTCATAAGAAAAATACCGGTTCGCACCGTGCGGTTGCAGCCATCAGCATCATTTTTCTTCTTATTTCTTGTATCGCCATCAGTGGCTGCATAAGCATTCCCGGCATTCCGGGCTTTGGCCAAAGTGGAACATCCGCACAAGCGGAGAATAACGGCAAACTCTCCGTATATTTCCTTGATGTTGGTCAGGGCGACTCATCGCTGATTATCTTTGGCGATAAAACGATCCTGATCGATGCTGGTGAGATTGATATGGGCGATCGTGTGGTTAACGATCTCAGGGAACTTGGTGTTACCAGAATTGATCTGCTCGTTGCCACTCACCCGCACTCAGATCATATCGGTGGCATGCAGAAAGTGCTGGATAATTTCGCTATAGGGCAGGTGCTCGATTCCGGCATACCGCACACATCAGTGATCTATGAGCGGTTCTTAGAAAAGATCGATAAGAAAAATATCCCTTACAAGCTCGCGGTGCAGGGCGACACGATCGATCTTGACCCGGCCCTGCGGATCGTTGTGTTATCGCCACCAGCCCGAAGGTATGGCGATGATCTGAACACCAACTCCATTATGCTGCGCATATCCTATGGGACAATCAACTTCCTGTTCACAGGAGATGCCGGCAGTGAAGCCGAGACTGCACTTTCAAAGTCCGGGTACGCTCTCGATGCCCAGATCCTCAAAGTCGGTCATCACGGTAGTATGTACTCAAGTTCTCCGGCATTTATTGAACGAGTACACCCGGAAACAGCGATCATCTCCCTTGGGCGGGATAACCCATACGGCCATCCGCATAAACAGGCAGTGGATATCCTTACACAAGCCGGAGCCGCTATCTACCGGACTGATCGTGACGGGACGATTCTGGTGAGGAGCGACGGGATTTCCTACGCAGTAAAGACCGGAATAACCCTTGGTGGATTATTCCCCACACTAACGCAAAAGCCGCAGGTTACTGGTACTAATGCCGTAATTGTGCCCACGATACCCACTCTACCTGCGGTAACGATTAACATCTCCATTCCCCAGCCATCGATTGCCATCCCCCAGATTGGCAATGCGAAAGCGGTTGTGATCAGTGCCATCCAGTTCAATGGGCCGGGCGATGACCGGCAGAACGTGAATGGCGAATGGGTCCAGCTGACCAACCGTGGGAATGATACAGTCCTCCTCGCAGGCTGGACCTTATCCGACAACAGCCGGGTTCCATTGTATACATTTCCGGCAATGCTCCTTGTGCCAGGTGAAACGATCACAATCTTTTCAGGTAAAGGAACGTTGAACAACACTGCCCTTTTCATGGGAAAAACTGAGCCCGTATGGGGCAACAGCGGAGACATTGCAATCTTAAAAGACGGAAGCGGGAAGATCATCGACCAGAGGTCAGAGTGATGAGATGAAAGCGACAATTGACCGAATCGATGAGGGTATTGCAGTCTTGATACTTGTAACAGATGAGCCTGTACGCATGACTGTGCCTGTATCGCTGCTTCCGCCCGGAGCAAAGGAAGGGGATATTGTTACCATTGCAATTGATCGCGATGAAGTGGCGACGGCAACTTCAAAGGATCGGGTAACTTCTCTGATAGATAAACTAAAAAATAAATGAATGGGGATCTCAACGAATCACAAGCCCAAATCTTTTGTTTACCTTGGGTCTGATTCGGGTCAATCTTAAAATCAATCTTTTTTCGTTACAGTTCAGATCTCTTCATTTTCATTAGCATTACGAGCCCGGTTCGCAGAAATACGCGATTAAACCGGCAGATCAATATACTAAGAGAGCATTTTATTGAACAAGCAAGATGACAATAAACTGCGATTCAATACG
>JANYBK010000183.1 GCA_025360805.1 Methanomicrobiales archaeon | reverse complement strand
ATCCGATGGTTTGACATACTGGCTGTCAATCACCCACAGGGTTTTTGTTGTTACGGCGTGCTGAATCGAACTGATAAGCCGGTCCCGGTTTTCAGGAACCACGCCCTGAGTGAATCGCTCTTCAAACGTGGCCTTGTCATTCTCAAGACCGAGAATCTCCTGGCTGCGCCCGCTGATATAATCAAATCCGGTTGTCCCGTCGGGGTTTACATAATACCGGAAGACAACCCCGGGAATGTTGGTGGCCATTGAGTCAAGCTGGCGTCTGCTCTCTTTAAGCGCCTCCTCCGCCTTTCTGCGCCCACTGATGTCACGAACAGATTCTATGGCGCCGATACGGTTACCCTGAAGATCGAAAAGAGGCGATCCCGTTACCCAGACATATGCCCCCTTTCCCCCGAATAATGCCGGAGTAAAGGTTTCTGCATACAGGGTATGGCCTTTTCTTGTGACATGCTGGTATTTTGCCTGGAGTTCCTTCTCCTCCAGATCGATAAGATCCAACAGATGCTTTCGTCGATCACCATAGAAGGGAATCGTGTAGGCCTGGTCTCCCTGACCGATCATATCCACCTTTCTGATTCCGGTCATCTCCTCGATTGCATGGTTCCACGCGATCACAACTCCCTGACGATCAATGACAAACGTTGCATCCGGGAGGAACTCAATAATATCAGTAAGCTCCCGCTTTGATTCCCGCAGTTCCAGTTCCTGCCTTGTCATCTGGTCTAAATTTGCACGGAGTTCTTCTTCCGTTGCAGTAATCTCTTCATAGGATGCGTGGAGTTCTTCGGCATTTTTGAGCAGGGCCAGTTCCTGCTGTTTGCGCCCGGTGATATCCCGGATGGATTCGATTGCCCCGACAACTTCCCCCCGGTTATTGTAGAGGGGTGCTGCGATGAACCATATCGTTGCCCCCCTGCCGTTGTAAAGATCGGGGCTTGTTGCTTCTGCAATGAGAGTCTGCCCATCCCTTTTCAATGACGGGTATTTTGCTGCAATGGATGGCTCATTATGAAGAATAAGATCAACAAGGATGGGCCGGCGTTCATTGTATAGCGGGATTGAATATTCGTAATTCCCTTTCCCCAGTATTTCTGCGGCCTTGATGCCGCACATCTCTTCCATCGCATGATTCCAGGCTATCACCACTCCATTAGTATCAATTGCAAACGTTGCATCGGGCAGGAAGTTGATGATGTCAGCTTCCCTGCGCTCATGATCCCAGATGCGCACATCTGCCTGTCTGTGCTGGACGGCCTGTCTTATCTTATGCGTTAGTTCGGCAAACTGTGCACCCGGTTCGCCGCCTTTCTGGAGATAGAAGTCTGCTCCGCTGTTGATCGCCTGTATTACAATTTCTTCCCTGCCTCTTCCGGTGAACAGGATGAAAGGGATCGGGCCGAAGCGTTTACGCACTTCAATTAGGAACTGGATGCCGTCCATGCCGGGCATCTGGTAATCGGAGATAATGGCGTCGAATTTTTCCTGTTCGAGCAACCGGATCCCTTCGGCTGCGCTCAGTGTTGTTGTTACGGTGAACTCTCCGGATTCCTCTAAGAACAACTTGCCAATATCGAGGAGGTCAGGTTCGTCATCAACGTAGAGGATATGGATTGATTCTGCCATCATGCACTCTTCCTATTCGGTTCTGAAATATTTTCCGGCACATGTTTCGTCTGATCTTTTCATAGTATCCTTCTGTTGGATTTTTTATGAGTGCATTTGCCGGTTCACATATCCTTTGTAATAACACCGGCACATGATAACGGCATTTTTTTATTGTGCGCCCTTTATAACAGGAGTGAACATTTGATAAAATGTCACAATTCTCCGTTAATTTTTTTAAGAGATCTCTTTTTTATATCGTAGTGTTTTGCTATATGTGATGAAAGGGGATGTACAGGTTTAATGATTATGATTTGATGTGAGACAATCCCTCCATTTATCCTTTCTCGGAGTCCCTTGTAATCAGGGTGTATGTACTATGTGGGAAAACAAGCCCAATTCGAGCTCCGATTACCGGTTTTCGGTCGGAGGGCACCCTCTAAAACTGTCTGGTTCCAAGGTGTGAAAATAAGTGCCTTAATTTCGCTTAGTTTGTCAAAATACGGTTGGATCTGGTTTGAAAAAAACAAATGTTGCCAAAGCCCTTTAAATCGTGTTTTGTTTTTTCACCTACTTTGTGCCATCAGACATGAGAAATGCTGTTAAAACGCAAATATAGGGGTCTTTTTTCCGATATGAACGGGAAAAATTGGGTTTATGTCCGGATTTATAGGTTTTCTTCAGACATGATGTCTATCGCAAAGGCATTTTTCCAGAAAGATCGGCCTGCTGTCCGTAAAACGCGTATACAGGTATATCCGATCCCGTGTGGAGAGCGAGGTGATTTGGATTGAGGGATGATGGGTTTATATCCAACAAATCCTTGATGAGATAGAATATCTCCAGTCCATTCGGGATAAAGTCATCTTTGAATAACTCCCAATAAACAGAACAACGAAACATGCAGTAACCCGTGCCCTGTAGATAATTGGTGAAGCCTCAAAGAACATTTTGGAACAGATTAAAAGAAAGTATCCCTACATACCCTGGAAGTTCGTGACCGGACTTCGAGATACGATCATCCATGGATATTTTGGAATTAATTATGAGATTGTATTGGATGTTGTTCAACACAAATTTCCGGAACTTGAACCGCAGATCCGTGCAATCTGCGATGTGATGAAACCTGATGATTAACGGTAACGTATACCCTTGTTTTATTTATCCCCTCTTACGCCAGACTGGTCCAATAAGGGCGATATATTGAAGTGTCTGGATCCTTTTTTTATCAGGGCTTCTTCTTTCCCTTTAACCATCATGCAACATTTCCCGTCATCTTCAACACCCTTTTTGGCAAGGTTTGAGATCACTGTGTTAAAATGGGGATACCAGTTCGGTGTGAATTAAAATTATGGCAGAACAAAAATTATTGATTTTGTTTTCTTTCTGATCGGAAAACTATCATGTAACCGGAATATTATCTACTTTATAATCCGATGGTGCTGCCGCTTTGATTGTGCAGTAAAGATCACTTAAATATGATTGAAAATTATCAGTTCGCACAATAAATGAAACGGGCTTGTAAATTTTTGCCTCCCGTTCAAATATTTTGTGACGGCTGACAATTGAAAAAATAATTGGTTTGTGATATCCTTTACCCCGCACGTTTTTAAGGAAATCCAAATCGCTCTTCAGCATACCTTCACGTTCCATTACAATGGCATCGAATGCGATATACTTCATTTTGTTTACGGCTTCATCAAAAGAGTATGATGTGTCGACAATAATGTCCCCGTTTATCTCAAGGTATCTGAAGATCGCGTCTGCCAGGCCGTGCTCTTCCTTACAATATAATATTGAAATCATGGGTTCCTTTGAGCGCTTTTAGAAGGATTTACTGGAAAGAATGGATAGGCATTCTGATTTTTAATTAGCCCGATTGTACAAGCTCCGAATCTTCCCATAAATTCGACCGTGAAATTTTTGTTATGTACTAGGTATCGCCCAACAGTTTCTTTATTTCTATCAGGATAACAAGTGCTTGAATTACTTGCCCAGCAATAAACCGGTTCGGGAATTCTGTTTTTCTTACCTGTTTTTTATCGACATTTTTGTTAATGGCAAGTAATTCAGTGAATAGCAGCAACAGCGTTCATGGCAATATTTACAGGAAAAACAAAAAAGTAATCTTGTCAACCGCTGACTAATATTAATGCAGGCTCGGGCTGAAAAGAATTTCAATAAAGGTGCTGATTTTGCCAAACTCGGGGATCTTGAAAAAGCGATAGCATTGTTTGACAAGGCGCTTACTCTTGAACCTGATAACGATATGTTGTGGGTGCTGCGTGGAACTATGCTCGATGATCTTGGACGGTACGCAGACTCCCTCGATTCATATGATAAGGCGCTTGCCATTAAATCGGATTATGCGGTGGCATGGTATAGTCGTGGTGTTGTACTGCGTAAACTCTCTCGGTATTCTGATGCGATCACCTCGTTTGACCGGGCCCTTGCACTTAATCCGAATTATAGCGATGCAAAAAAACATCGGGAACTCGCTGTCAGAGAACGAGGGTAAGAAACGCACAGATAATCGATATCGTATTAATCAGTAAGTCCAGTGGATTTGATGAATCATACCGGCTCTTTGAATTATTGAAATGGGCTGGTTTGCATGTCGCTAAACTGCCCGATTTATTGATAATTATTTGATTGTGTCCAAAGATCGGCTAAGATAATATCCTGAATGGGATGATCTCATTGTTAGTCAAAAACAAAAGGAGACCACCCCAAATGGAAATTATAGTCCCACTACAAGTAAAAGTTTGCCTTCCTGAAGATGAAATA
>JANYBK010000182.1 GCA_025360805.1 Methanomicrobiales archaeon | reverse complement strand
ATATCGAAGACTTGTCGCCGTTCTAAATCGATCACCAGTACGTCTTCCAATGATGCCCCGCATTCCTCACATATCTTTACTTTATGGGGAACTTTCTTATCGGGATTCGCCACAGGTTCCAGTGTGTGCCCCGGATGTCCTGTCTGGCCACCTACTGGTCGCTCTCCTTTTTTCCGCTGGCTCTTGGGTTTTATGAATACATCCGTTGACGGGGGCTGACTACTGTTCCTACTGTTCTGGTTGAGACGGGCTTCCAGTTCAGCTATCCGGGCCTCCAGTTGTGCAATCAGTTCGTCCTGTTTCTTGACGTGCGTGATGATCGCTTCGGGTCCACAATTGTAGATCTCCAGTACCTCTTCACGTTTCATCGTCATTATGTAATATAATATAAATCTCTCCTAGTATATCGATCTGCCGGTTTGCTCGCGTATTTCAGAGAACCGGGCTCATAAAGCCAAGGAAAAAGATGGTGATCTGGATGGTTACGAAATTTTTTCTTTTTATGGGGTGGCGTTTTTTTAACAACAAATACCCGGCACCTAATAGCCCCTCAATTATTACAATCCGTATTCCGATTATTGTAATCCCGCGTTCCGATTTTGACTATTCTGCCATGAAAAAATTCCATTGTGGATTAAACCTTGACAGGTAATCGTTTGCGTATCATTTTTCCTGCAGTTCTCCCAAAACCAACCGATAATCTTCTGATATATTTCAAGAAAAAGAATAGAAACAATCATAAAAAAAAGAAGAAACGATCAGACAATCAGCGAGATCAGGTCATGCTTGGTGATCACGCCCCGGACAATCCTTCCCTCTACCACCAGCACCGCGTGATTCTGCTGGAGAATATTTATCACGGTCTCCACATCCATGTCTGGAGGAACCGTGGGAAATCCCGGCTCCATGAAATCCCGGACAATAAACAGGTGGGTTTTATGCAGGCGCTGCTGTTCAATTGCCTTTACAATCACCGTTTCTGAAATGCACCCTACCGGAGATCCGCGTTCAATGACCGGTAACTGTGAGATGTTGTTCTTCTCAAATATCTCGACAGCACGGGTGATTGCGTCCTGTGGCTGAACCGAAAGCACCGGGATATGCATGATCTGCGCTGCCTTTATCTTCTTTGGCTCGGCACTGTTGAGCACAACAATGATCTTGTTGAGCGTGCTTATCCTGGGATCAACATTTCCTGCTTCTATTCGGGCAACCATCGACTGGCTGATACCGGCGCGCCTGGCAAGCTCAGTCTGTCGCATACCAAGGGATTCCCGGCGCGTCCGGAGTTCTTCGGGAGTGGGTATATGCATCCTGATTACTGATGGTTATTAAAAGTAATCAATCTTATGTTCGCTTCAGTATATCTCTTTAAAAAATTCTCTAGCGCTTAACAATCCTGACTGGCAACAACAAACCTTAATACATGCCTGCATGTATCCATTGGATAAGAGAAAATCACTATGTCACGTCAATTAATCTCTGAAGCAAAAGGATACGAAATATTACGGCAGATTGGCGTCCCGATTCCCCGGTATGCACTTGCCACAACGATTACTGAGGCAATTGCTGCAGCGGATAAAACGGGATTTCCGTTAGTACTAAAAGTAGTCTCTCCCCAAATTGTCCATAAAAGTGATGCCGGTGGCGTGATTACCGGCATCCGGAATAAGGAAGTTCTGCTCGGTGCATATGACAAGATCCTTAACAATGCGAGAAAATATGACCCGTCTGCAAAGATCGAAGGGATCATGGTAGAGCAGCAGCTCGAAAAGGGCCTCGAGATAATCATTGGCGGGAGGATCGATCCAGCGTTTGGAAAAGTGATCACCATCGGCATGGGAGGAACACTTGTCGAACTGATAAAAGACGTATCGATACGGGTGCTCCCGGTCACTGTAACCGATATTAATGCCATGCTCCATGAGCTGAACGGGTATCGGCTGATCAAAGGATTCAGAAATGAACCTCCCCGCGATAAGGATGCACTGGTAAATCTTATCGATATGATAGCCCGTTTTTTTATCGATAGCGCAAATATCGTTGAATTCGATATCAATCCGGTCTTTCTCTATGAGCACGGTGTATGTGCAGTTGATGCCCGGTTCTATATGGATGATACCCTCCGTTCTGTAGTATCAGAACCTGTCCAGCCACTTAAAAAAGAACTGCTCCAGATTAAATCCATCGCATTGGTTGGCGCCTCGGCTGAACCCAACAAGGTAGGCTATGCAGTACTGCGCAATCTTCTCTCGTTTCCCAGAACGCTTTACCCGGTAAATCCGAAACATCCTATGATCCTTGGCCGCACCACCTACCCATCGCTTACCTCCATCCCCGGCCCGGTTGATGTTGCAATCGTAGTAGTCCCGGCAAGAGTTGTCCCATCGATAGTAGAAGAAGCCGGAAAGAAAGGTGTTCCCCTTGTAGTGATCATCTCTTCGGGATTCCGGGAAAGTGGGCTTGCAGGAAGCGGACTCGAAGAGCGTGTGACTACCCTTGCAAAACAATACAATATCCGCATTATGGGTCCCAACTGTCTGGGGTTCATGTTCCCGCACCAGAGTATCAATACTACATTCGATCCAGTTTCTCCAAAACCCGGAAACCTTGCCTTTTTATCCCAGAGCGGGGCGATCATCACCACCATGGTGGACTGGAGCCTGCCTGAAGAGATCGGATTTTCTCAAGTGATAAGTGTTGGAAACCAGGCTGATCTCACCTTTGAAGATTACATCCTGTTTGCGTCTGAGGATCCACACACAAAAGCCATCATCCTGTACGTAGAGCAGATCCGCAAAGGCAGGCGCTTTATGGAGATCGTACGTCAGGTCACGCCAAAAATGCCGGTTGTGGTAATAAAAGCCGGTTCGTCGAAAATTGGCCAGATGACTGCTGCATCCCATACAGGTTCACTTGCAGGCAGTCACGAGGTTTACCAGGCAGCGTTCTGGCAATCAGGAGTTATCCCTGTAAGATCGATGCGGGAAGCATTCCAGACTGCAGAACTCCTATCATCGGAAGGGTATCCCAAAGGTATCCGTGCGATAGTGATCAGCAATGCCGGTGGTTTTGCTGTCCTGTCATCTGATTACGCAGAGCAGATGGGAATTGAGATGGTGGAATTTTCTCAGACTGTGATCAAAGAACTTGATTCGATCCTGCCCGTGGACTGGAACCGGCGCAATCCCATAGACATGGTAGGGGATGCAAGCGCAGACCGGTTTGCCCATACCTTTGATGTGATGATCCGTAACCAGGAACTCTGGGATATCGCATTTGTGATCGCAGTGCCATCGGCGATCTCGGATCCCATACGGGTTGCAAATGAGCTGGTCCGGTTCTCAAAAAGCACGCATAAGATGATAGTTGGGTGTATGATCGGCGGCGATTCCATGAAGACACCCCTGCGAATATTGAGAGATTCCGGTATTCCAAATTTTCCGGATCTCGAAGATGCGTTCAAAGCAGTTGGAAACATCTGCCGGCACATCTGCTGGGAAGAGTTCCACGGGCGCCGGTGCAGCACAGACGAACGGTAAATGTGCGATTGACGGTATTTACGTTTGGACGTATCAAATAATTTGATTGTGTCCAAAGATCGGCTAAGATAATATCCTGAATGGGATGATCTCATTGTTAGTCAAAAACAAAAGGAGACCACCCCAAATGGAAATTATAGTCCCACTACAAGTAAAAGTTTGCCTTCCTGAAGATGAAATA
>JANYBK010000181.1 GCA_025360805.1 Methanomicrobiales archaeon | reverse complement strand
CCGAAGGGACGCCCCCGCGGCGGCTACATAACCGGTTTCGTTGTTGGGTTTGCGGTAATCCGTTTTCGATAAGATTGATATCATGGAACGCTTAGGTATCTTTGCTATCAATGAGATCTTAGCCGATCTTGTGACACGACCCAAAATTTTCAAATGGATCTTGCAAGAAAAAAATATTACGCAATTCCATCAGCAAGAAAAATATGTCGTAAACCTGACTAACCAACCACCGAAAACCACCTTTTTCAAGATACGGAAATTCACGTCAATTTCCAATGAAATAGTTATTCGATTAGAGCCCTAAAACAGGGGTTCTTTTCCACTTGACCGTGCTACCTATCCAGACCCTTCGAGTTTTGCCTCCCATTAGCGTCTATTAGCGTACATTTAGGAGGTTGAAATAAGACGAATTTCGTCGAATGGGTCTCATTCTGAAGATTTTAGAAATGCGTGTGCCGGAATAGGATGGTTTTGTGTCGGAATTGGTACCTGGAACCCTTCACTAATATATGGTCTACGACGGAGAAGTGAGTTGGGAATATCTACACTCATCCTTATCCTCCCACTCTTTCTTAATCGCCCAATTTCACTTCGTTATCAGACGATAGATTTCTTCAATTTTACCCCCAGAACAGCCCTTTCTTTCACTTTTCCCTACTTCTGCCCATCTAACAAGCGATCGGCAATCCAATTGAGCCCATTTAGGCACTTTTATGAGCCCAAAACATGCCGAAATTCACAGAAAGGGGCTCAATATACAGTTTTGAGAAAACATATAGCTCCATTTTTAGCGAATTCGGCACTTTTTGGGAACCGGTACTCCCAATGAGGATATAAGGCTACGATGGAGAAGTGGGTTTGGGGTATCTACACCCTTCCTTATCATCTCACTCTGTCTTAATCGCCCAATTTCATGTCGTTATCAGACGATAGATTTCTTCACTTTACCCTCAAAACAGCCCTTTCTTTCACTTTTCCCTACTTCTGCCCATCTAACAAGCGATCGGCAATCCAATTGAGCCCATTTAGGCACTTTTTTGAGCCTAAAACATGCCGAAATTCACAGAAAGGGGCTCAATATGCAGTTTTCAGAAAATATATAGTTCCACTTTTAGCGAATTCGGCACTTTTTGAGAATTGGGACTCCCAATCAGGATGTAAGGCTACGACGGAGAAGTGGATTTGAATGAGTACACATCTCCTTGGGAACGGAACTGTGTACCTGAATAGGTTGGTCAGGCAATTTAGACTTCTAAATGCCTATAGCGTGAATAACACGGTTTTTTCTATCAAGATGACATATCAAAAACTCAACAGGAGACTGGACAAAAAACTTCAACGATTTACAAGCCAACGATTAACAAGCATTATACAAAAAAACCCAATTCCTTTCAACAAAAAAACTGATAATCCATAATTCGTTGCAAAAAAAATATTTTTCTTACAATACTTTTTAAAGGTGTTAAAACCACTAAGCATTTATTGAGGCGTATTGTGGCTGATATCACCAATAAGGATTTCCCGAAAGTACCGGATCGAATTTCAGGGCTCATCGATCTCGCTTACAATCTCTGGTGGAGTTGGAACCCCGCAGTAAAGATGGTTTTTAAAAATTTGAACCCGCAGGCATGGATCGATAGTATCCATAATCCGGTAAAAATGTTGCGGGAACTTCCTGAAGAAAGCCTTGTCGCCGCTTCAAAAAACGCCCTGTATCTCCGGCATTATGATCTCGTAATGGCTCGTTTCAAACAGGAGATGGACCAGAAAAACAATTGGTTCACCGAACATTTCCCGGAGAACCATGGTCTTTCCATTGCCTATTTTTCTGCAGAATATGGCCTCCAGCACTCATTGCCCTTCTATGCAGGTGGCCTCGGATTTCTTGCCGGGGATCATTTAAAAGAGTCCAGTGATCTCGGCTTGCCGCTCGTTGCGGTTGGTTTCATGTATTCGGAGGGGTACCTTCACCAGCATATCGGAGCAGATGGCTGGCAGGCGGATATCAACGAACTCCTGAACCGGGATGCAGCGCCGATCCGGCGAATTATGTATAATCACGACAACCAGCTGGTGGCGCGGGTACCATTTATCGATCCCCCGATCTATGTGGCAGTCTGGAAAGTTGACGTGGGAAATATTCCCCTTTACCTTCTGGACACCGACATCATAGAGAATGATCCGGCAAACCGGAAGATCAGTTATCGCCTTTACACAGGAGACAATGAGCTCAGGCTCAGACAGGAGATTGTACTTGGAATTGGTGGCAGTTATGTTCTGGACATTCTTGGCATACGTCCTTCCATAATTCACCTGAATGAAGGGCACCCGGCATTTGCCCTTCTTGAACGGATCCGGGAACAGGTTAATGATAAGATGAGTTTTTCAGAAGCATCAATAAAGGTTCGCGATACCAGCGTATTTACTACCCATACACCGGTGCCGGCCGGACACGATGCATTCCCCTACTCACTGATGGACAAATATTTTTCTCACTATTTCCCCCTTCTGGGCATAGACCGGAAAACCTTCCTCGAGTTAGGACATTCTTCCCGGGATAACGGGGAATTGTTCAATATGACCGCATTTGCCCTAAAAATGTGTGCTTTTAAAAATGGTGTAAGTAAAAAGCACGGTGAGGTTGCACGGGAAATGTGGCAACCCCTGTGGCCGGATCTTCCAAAAGAAAAAATTCCCATCCACCACATAACAAACGGGGTTCATGTTCCGACGTGGCTCGATCCCAAAATGGAACTTCTGCTAAACCGATATTTCTCCCCTCACTGCCCTGACTGGATGAAAGAGCACGACAGCCCGCTCATATGGGAAATGATCAATGAGATTCCGGATGAAGAATTATGGGCTGTCCATACCACGCTCAAACGAAAACTGGTTAACAGGATACGAGAGTTCAAACGCCGTAAATGGAGTGGGGAAGGAACCGATCCTGTCAATGTAATTACCGGAGGAGCCCTTCTCGATCCCTATACCCTTACGATTGGATTTGCCCGGAGGTTTTCTACCTACAAGCGTGCCGATCTCATATTCCAGGATATCGAACGACTCAAGAGAATAGTGAACAACCGGTGGATGCCAGTGCAGATCGTTTTTGCAGGTAAAGCTCATCCTGCTGATGACGATGGAAAACGGATCATCCAGAAGATTTACCGGTATGCACACCAACAGGATTTCGGAGGGAGGATAGCCTTTGTTGAGGATTATGGTGAACAGATGGCACAATACCTTGTTCATGGTGTTGATGTCTGGCTCAACAACCCGATCCCCCCGATGGAAGCCTGCGGGACAAGCGGGATAAAAGCCTCGTTAAACGGAGTCTTACACATGAGTGTGCTCGATGGGTGGTGGATTGAAGCGTATAACGGAAAGAACGGATGGGCTTTTGGAGACAGTCCTTCCGGGCAGAACCGGGACCGGGGGGATGCAGAACAACTCTATGAACTACTCGAACGTGAAGTAATCCCGATGTACTACACACTTTCTGATGACGGGATTCCGCATATGTGGGTGAAAAAAATGAAAGAGACAATCCGGAGCACAGCTGGCAGATTCTCTGCAAAAAGGATGGTAAAAGAATATGTCAGAAACGGGTATGACCCGGCCCTTACATTAGCAGCGAAATACAAAATGGATAAAATTATCTGATTTTTTTGGGGTATAGAATACTAAAAGATGTGGCACTGGAACATATCTGGTATGAAGATATCACACCACTACCCTACCGCTTGTGTACCAGCTCGGTAAAAATGATGATTGATGCATTGGCAGTTTACGAATATCGCGGTGAACCTGTTGAATGGACCGTGGAAAATTGAGAGCGAAAAAAGGGAAAAATAATTGGCCCTTCAGGCCGCCTTGTCACTCATCATTTTGCCTTCAAGGATCGCAGCCTGGGCTGCTGCCAGTCTTGCGATAGGGATGCGGGGTCCTGAGCAGGAGACATAGGTCAGGCCAATCTTGTGACAGAACATAATTGAAGCGGGGTGGCCACCATGCTCACCACAGATGCCCATCTTCATGTCCGGACGGGTGTGTCTCCCCCATTTTACCGCTTGTTCCATGAGTCGTCCAACACCCTTGACATCCAGCACCTCAAACGGATTGTCCTGCAGGATGCCGCTCTGGTTGTACATGGGGAGGAATTTATTCTCTGCATCTTCGCGCGAGAAGGAAAATGTTGCCTGGGTCAGATCGTTTGTCCCAAACGAGAAGAACTCTGCCTGTTCTGCAAGATTGTCTGCCCGCATGCAGGCGCGAACCACTTCTAACATGGAGCCAAACCTGAAATCGAGTTTTACCTTATAGGCTGATTCCACATCCGTTCGGATCTCGTCAACCCAGACTTTAACCCTTTTTAGTTCTTCAGCGGTACAGACCTGGGGTACCATGATCTCCGGGTGAACCTCGATACCTGTTTTCTGGCACTCGGCAGCAGCTTCTAAAATGGCACGGATCTGCATGGTGTAGATCTCCGGAAAAGTCAGACCGAGCCTGACACCCCTGTGGCCGAGCATGGGATTGACTTCGTGCAGGGCGCGGACTTTTCTTAAGATCGCCTCCTTTTTCAAAATCGCTTCGTCGACCAGTACCGGGTCGGTAAATTTCTGCACCTGTGGTTTTGTATCCCTTGTATGATTCATGAATGTAACTGCTTCAGAGAGTACCTGCATGCCCCGTAAGATCTCGCGCAGATTGCGGAGATGTTCGATATCATCAACAAGAAGATTTTCTGTGGGCAGGAACTCGTGGATGGGCGGATCCAACAGGCGGATTGTCACCGGCCGGGGAGTCATTACTTTAAAGATGCCATTGAAGTCCTCGCGCTGTATCGGCAGCAGTTTATTAAGAGCAGCCTGCCGGTCGGCTTTTGTCTCAGCTACAATCATCTCGACCATTATCGGCAGGCGTTCGGCACCATTGAACATGCGCTCGGTGCGACACAGTCCGATTCCCACAGCGCCAAACTTCACCGCTCTTGCCGCGTCATCAGGAGTGTCGGCATTAGCCATGACACCAAGCCGGGCCAGCTCGTCAGCCCATGATAACAGGATGTTGAGTTCCGGAGAGAACTCGGCTTCAATCATCGCCACCTCTCCTAAAAAGACAGCACCGGTTGTGCCATCGATGGTAATCAACGCACCCTCACCAAATTCCTGATCACCGGCTCGTGCCTGTCGCATCCGGACATCGACATGAATTCCCTCAGCACCGGATACACAGGGTTTGCCCATACCCCGCGCTACAACAGCAGCATGGGAAGTCTTGCCCCCACGGCTCGTAAGAATTCCCTGCGAAGCAAAGAATCCGTGAATATCCTCAGGTTTGGTCTCTTCCCGCACGAGGATCACGCGTTCGCCGGTCCGTCCCAGCTGCTCAGCCCGGTCGGCATCAAAGACAGCAATACCAACAGCAACTCCCGGAGATGCAGGCAGGCCTTTTGCAATTGGCTTTTCAGTAACCCGTGGATCAAGACGGGGAAAGAGCATCTGGTCAAGCAACTCCGGCTGGATGCGAAGAAGCGCGTGGGATTTATCGATGAGCCCTTCTTTTACCATCTCTACTGAAGTTCGCACTAAAGCTGAAGCGTTCATCTTGCCGTTTCGGGTCTGCAAGAGATATAGTACGCCTTTTTCGATAGTGAATTCGAAATCCTGGACTTCCTTATAGTGAGCTTCTAATATTTTATGCAAAACCAGCAGTTCACGGTGTAAACCGGGCATCTCTTCTGCCATTGCGGCAAAAGGTTTAGGGGTGCGGATACCCGCTACAACATCTTCTCCTTGTGCATTTACCAGGTACTCACCGAACATGACATTCTCGCCAGTACCCGGATCACGGGTGAAACCAACACCGGTAGCTGAGTCGTTACCCATGTTGCCAAAGACCATTTGCATGACATTGACTGCTGTGCCGTTTGCCATATCGGGTGTGATCTTAAATTCCCTGCGGTAATCAACCGCCCGTTTGCCACTCCATGAGTTAAATACAGCCCTGATTGCTATTTCCAACTGTTCATTGGGATCAACAGGAAACGGTTTGCCGGTGTTGCGGTGAACAACTTTTAAGAATAGTTCGGAGATCTCCGCGAGATCGTGAGCTGAGAGATCTACGTCATGCTTTGCGCCGGCTTTTGATTTGATTGCCTCAAATTCGGCATCGAACTCTGATTCCGGAACACCGAGCGCCACCTTCCCGAAGAGCTGGATGAAGCGCCGGTAGGCATCGTAACAGAATCGTTCGTTACCGGTCTGGGCGATAAGTCCCTGAAGGGTCTCGGCGTTCAGACCGAGATTGAGAATGGTGTCCATCATGCCCGGCATGGATATGGCAGAACCTGAACGAACTGATATCAGGAGGGGATTATTGCGCCCGCCAAAAACATGTCCGCTTTTGCGTTCCACATCCGCAAGCTGAGCATGCACCTGATCCATCATACCCGCAGGGAGTTTTTTCTTTGGATCATTAACAACTGCCAGACAGGCTTCGGTCGTAATCACAAAACCGGGCGGCACCTTAAGCCCGATCTGTGTCATCTCGCAGAGGTTTGCGCCCTTGCCGCCCAGCAGTTTTTTGTTCTTACCGTCGCCTTCGGTGAATGCATATACCCATTTCTTGTTCATGATCTCCTCCACTTTAGAAAAATTCTGCACCGGGCCTCCGGACTTTTTTTAATCACAATCAGGATTATCCATAATTGTGCTGCGCGAATACAAGAAAGGAGCAAAGACTATGTCGTTGATCTCTTCAGTTCGTAAACGTGGCTAGCACAATTATCCCAAAAATCCGGTGAACGCAGAAGGCTTCCAGCACTTTTTAATATCCAATGAAAAAATTGGCATCGATACAAAAAAAAGGTTCTGTATTGTCAATGGGATTTTTTGTGCATGTGGCAAAAAAGAGTATCGTCACAAGCAATAAACTTAAGGATGTTTCTCCATCTGGGATGGAGTTTAACTATACATCGCCGTTTAGTGACCAAGTAGTACTTTCTATTAGCCATCCCAAAATATTCCTTGAGGTTGCGATTGAGCTGCCAATATGTGTGCGATGTGAACCTAAAGGTTAAATAAAAATGCTTGAATTTTGAGATATACCTTGCAGTGCGTTCCTGTCGCTATTTTCTCAGGGTCATGTAATATCACGGGATAAAGATTTTTTTAAATCAGGGACTCTGGGAAACGTTTGAGAGTGAACGTATGAGTCTCTGGGTTTCCTGGGCAGTTTTAATCGTATTTACAAGATAAACCGTAGTCCTTTCTAACAGATTTGTAATATACCGCTTCCGTATATGTTTTTTATAGGTGTTATTGACAAGAATATGTGGGTTGAAATAGTTATTTTCCTCAAATAGTAAGAGACCTTCTTCCGGGAGCAGTGAGCGAGCTTCATTTTTATCATTTGGATCCCTTTTGAGGATTATCATCATCTTTAAAGTCGTCATCGGAAGGATTCTGCCTTTTCCAATCACCCACCGTAGATCTGCAACAGCTCTTCCTTCTTTATCAAAATCACCCTCAGGGACCAGCCCGTCATATTCCTTCCAGACTGTAGCGAGATCTTTTCTAATGTAAAAATTTTTTTCCGATCCATAGGCAAGTATGTCCGGTCCATATACCCGTGAAAAGAACCAGTCGTCGGATACTATGCGGGTATGCGGATCTTTTAAGAGTCCATAGGTCTGGGTGGTTTTTCCTGCGCCGGAATTTCCGATAAGGCAGAGACCTTTTCCTTCGATGTCCATGCAAGCGCCATGCACGGAATAGATGTTATGTTCATCTTCCAAGATATCGCCGGCAAGACTGAGCGCTATAGATTTTATCCAGCCGTAATAATTGAAATTAATCAGGTACGCTGACCTTGAATGCGGATCGAAAAAAACCGTATCTGGTCCACACGAGGGATCTTTGAATATAAAAAGGCGGCCGTGGGACCGGACATTCTGTGACATTGGGTAAAAATTATCCTGCCAGGTCTCCTTGACTGTATGATCATCTGATAGCAGTTTGATGCAACATCCGTAAATTTCTGATTTGATCTCGTAGAGGACTTTTGGGAGATAGAGTTCCGTAAGCCGTTTATTCTCATCAGTGGATATCAGGGTTATAGTATACGTCATAGAGCATCCTTTTTTACACAGAAATTATTCACTTTTTTCCATCCCATAAATATCAATAGATAACATCATATCAGCGATCTGGTGAAAATTCTGTAATGCAGTAACCATTTTCATGAAACATTTTTTGCTCTGTCATTTGCTCATTGAGCACATGCTGAATATATCTCAATCGTTTTAGCTGGATATTAAAAGTATGGCCCGTTTTTTTGATTGTGCCCGTCCAATCAATAGGGGGGGTTTAAGAATCTCAAAATAGCCGGAACAGAGAATTACGAACAATGCTAAAAGCAGGGTGCCATTTTTATTATGTAAAGTGAATCGGTTTGGAACTTTGCTGTTTGATAGAAATAGATCGATAGTTTTACTCGAAAAAAGATTAAAAAATCGTATAAACTTCATTTGTGGATGCCATAAATGACCACCCACACATTCATTCTATCAGATCCTAACCGTTTGTGCTGAACCAAAAAAATGGTAATTATTCCCGCAGCATCTTATCAATCGCTTGCGCCGCACTCTTTGCTGCACCCATAGCAAGGATTACTGTAGCAGCACCGGTTGCCACATCACCCCCTGCAAAAAATTTAGGAAGAGAGGTGCGGTATTCGCTGTCGACAACTACATTACCGCGTTTGCCGCGTATAAGTTCGGGAATCTCGCTGATCAGGAGCGGGTTGGGACCCTGACCAATAGCCGCGATAAATACATCAGCATCGATTGTGAAATGGCTTCCCTCAATAGGAGCTGGTTCCGGTCTGCCGGACTGATCAAGCTCACACATCTCCATTCGCACGCATTCGACACCGGTTATTGCCCCGTCACCAAGTATTTTTACCGGATTGACACACATGACAAATTCAATGCCTTCTTCTTTTGCCCGCAGGCTCTCTGCTTTACGTGCAGGAAGATCTTCTTCGCGTCGTCGATAGACAAGCGTGACTTTACCCCCAAGTCTTCTTGCAACCCGGGCCGCATCCATCGCAACGTTCCCACCACCGGCAACAACCACGCGACTGCCTTTTTTAACAGGGGTATCAAAAGATGGGAACTGATCTGCATGCATCAGGTTGACACGGGTTAAGAACTCATTTGCCGAATAGACGCCCGGAAGATTTTCACCGGGCAGACCCATGAAATAGGGAAGACCCGCGCCGGTGCCTAAAAATACTGCATCGTAGCTGAGCAGTTCTTTTACAGTCACGCTGCGTCCAACGAGATGATTGAGTTTAAGTTCTACTCCGAGCGAGAGGACCGCGTCAATCTCTGCCTTGACAATGTCTTTGGGGAGGCGGAATGCTGGAATGCCGTACATGAGCACACCGCCCGCTGCATGGAGTGATTCGAACAGGGTGACATGATAACCCATGCGGGCGAGTTCGGCTGAGGCAGTCAGACCGGCCGGCCCTGCACCAACAACTGCAACCCTTCGTCCGGTTGATGCATTCTTCTTGGGTAGTACCATGCCGTTGGTTCGTTCAGTATCGGCAACGAACCGTTCCAGTTCGCCAATTGAGATCGGTTTTTCCTTAAGTCCAAGAAGACACTCACCTTCGCACTGCACTTCCTGCGGGCAGACCCGGCCGCAGATTGCAGGAAGCATATTCTGCTCTTTTATGATCTCGGCGGCTTTTTTGAAATCACCGGCAGCCACTTCGCGAATAAACGCAGGGATGTCAATGCTGACAGGACAACCTTTGACACAGAGCGGTTTTTTGCACTGGAGGCAGCGTTTTGCTTCGGCAATTGCCTCTTCTGGAGTCAGGCCGTCATCCACTTCGTAAAAATCATGGATGCGCTGGTCGATTGGACGGTCATGCATGGTGATCACCCGCTTTGCAGGCACATAGGTTTGCATTATAACTTTCGAGGGATTCTTTCTCTTCGGGCTGGTACGTGCGGAGCCGTCCCATCAGCAGGTTGAAATCTACTTTGTGGGCATCGAACTCCGGGCCGTCCACACAGGCAAATTTTGTCTCACCATCGACAATCACCCTGCATGATCCACACATCCCGGTCCCATCCACCATAACCGGATTGAGACTGACAAAAGTTTTAATCCCTGCCGGACGGGTCACTTCGCAAGTGACTTTCATCATCATCGCAGGTCCTATTATCCAGACTGCATTTACTTGTTCGCGTGCCATGACCTGTTTGAGCAGATCTGCGGCAAATCCGTGAAAACCTTTTGTTCCGTCATCAGTAGATATCAGGAGTTCATCGCACGCTTTGCTCATCTCATCTTCTAATATGAGCAGGCCTGCGTTGCGTGCACCGACAATCCCGATAACCCGGTTACCCGCATTTTTCAGGGCACGGGCGATGATGGGAAGACTTGCGGTACCAACTCCTCCGCCAACCAGCACACATGTGCCAAACTTGTGGGTTTCACTGGGTTTACCGAGTGGCCCTGCCACATCCTGAATATGATCGCCTGCTTTGAGTGCGGCAAGATGAGTGGTGGTCTTTCCGATGGTCATAAAAATAACCCGGAATGAATCCCCGTCTACAGCAGAAATGGTAAGGGGAATACGCTCGCCTTTCTCATCTATCCGGAATATTACAAACTGTCCGGCCTGTGCATGGTGGGCTACATGCGGTGCCTTAACCCACATCTGGTATACTTTATCGGCAAGCTGCCCGGCTTTTTGTATGGAATACAACCCTGTCACTCCTGAAAATAATTATAAGATTTTTGACTAATCACGAATGCTGGATTATAAATTTTCTTTACAATCGCTTAATCTTACGCACCCGGACAGCAACACCGCGCTTTGAGCGGAGCATCTCATCCGCCGGCATGGCAGCCCGGCCTGTAGCAAGAGCTCGCGCGCCCACGACAAGCACTTCATCGCCATCCCGGATTTCTGGATCAACCCTGACTACACCCGGTGTCAGCACATCACCTTCGGGAATGAAATCATCGATGTGTACCCTGTAACCGGAAGGTATCAGGTTCCATCCGTCAATGGTCGGGCGAAGCATACCGGAACCGGTGTCGATTGAGAAGAGCTGGAGATTGTTCCGGCTATAGAAGACCTCCGGAAAATGCCCCCGTAGTGTGGTGCCTTTTGTATCTAGATCGATATTGAACTGGTATGAAGCCATGCCGTGCAGCCGGTCATCCTTGATCCTGCGTTCACCGGCAAGGGCCGTGTCCAGTGCATTGAGGGCAATGTCACTGGTCGGACGTTCTTCACAGGTACATTCAAGCGTAATTCCAGCTGCCTCAGCTGCCTGCCGGGCTACTTTGAGTGCCCCGCCTTCAAGATGGGCAATTACGCGGCGGTACTGATGACGCTTGAAATACCGGGTAAGAATGCTACTGATAAAAGCACATTCTTCGGCATCCCAATAGCCGGTAACAGGCACATCATAATGTCCTGCGGGGTAAACAGTCTCGAGTTCCCGGGGTACAAGTCCGAGAGGGGATGTGACGATCAGTTCGTGTGCTCTTCCGCCAATGGCCAGCTGGAAACGCTTGTGCGTCTGGGAAAGTGAGTAGGGTTTCCGAGCTGAACATGGAAGGAGGACTGCCACATCGGTCTTTGGCGGAATATACCGGGTGAGCACGCGTTCAGAAAACCTGCGCACTTCCACCCGCTGCATGGAATCTCCGGAGTTTGCCCGCATGACGCCACTCCGTGCAACCGGCTGGGCTGCGTCCATGAACGGGTACTGGTTGTCAAGATGGCGCATGATTGCCACCTGACCTGCATTCATCCGGCAGCGCGACTCAATGAGATCCCGCAGTTGACCCTGCTCGATAAAGCGGGATATCAGGGCGAGCTCCTGCCTGAGTGCGTTCCGGTTGTGCTCTTTGAGATCTTTAGCTGCACAGCCGGCACAGGTGCAGATGCCGCTCTCCATTGCATCAGCAGGAAACTCACCTTCGGCTGTGCAGAAGATCCCCAGCGCAGATTTGAGGTCGACGCCAATGAAATCAAAGAGGTCAAAACCGGAGTAGCAGAGGATTGCGGCCGTTGAAGGGATGGCAGCTGCCGGGGGGTACCACGCTGTATCGGATGGGGTTTTTAATTTGAGTGTGACCAGCCAGTCCACGTAATTACGGGGATTAGCAAAAGCGGTATGCCAGTTGGCCGCCATTACGCAGTCACCGCTCACAGCCGTGTTGTCCAGTTGGGGATGGATGGTGACCGGTTGCACACCAGTAGCCGGGAGAAATTCCCGGGCAATTGCTGACGGTGCACAGATGGGCATGTTGGCGTTTTGCAATGTTAATAGCGCAGGAAAAAGTCTGAATGTATCGGTGGCAGCCGGTAGTTTAAGTTCCGTTCCATCGTGTCTGAACAGGCCGGTCCGGCCAAGACCGTCCCTTTTACGGATATTAAACTGGCTCAATCGAGCACCTCACAATCGTTAACTTCCTGTCGCAGGATCGTTTCCCATCGCGGACTGCAGGATACCACTACGCGGGTGTCTGGGTGGCTTTCAACTAATGCGCGTATGCCCCGGCATCCCTGACGGACCATTGCATCGTCCCACTCGGGAATCTCGCTCTGGCCTATGGGAAAGGTTTCCTTGAGCTCTTTTGGATATGGACCGAACGGTGGCTTGAAGAGCAGGGTATCAGAAAATTCTTCCCGTTCTCCGCCATCGAATGCCACCAGCACTTCTTTTCCCAGCCGGAGCCGTCCAAGTTGCTGCTGGTAACGGAGCACTTCGGTCCGTTGACAACTCTCATCGCCCCGATAGAAGAAGCGGCGTTTTGAAGTGCGGTCTGTTTTTTCCAGTTCCGTGTTTTTGAGGAGTAGTGCCCGGTATCCGGCAAGCAGTTGCGGATGACCCCGACAGCGCTCATCTACCAGTTCCCAGAGCGAGCCATCAGTGATTGCCTGACGGATACGAGCGATCTCGGCAAGAGTCACATGCAGATTGTGCAGTGCAAGCAGGCGGTCACGCTGTGGTGAAGTGCGTAGTTCTTCTACCGTATGGGTGCGACAGATATTGCAGGCACAGGGCAGGTCGGCAAGTTCATCAATCTTATAACTGCCATGCACAGTCATGTACCGCCCTTCCTTGGCATAGAGGGCATAGGCAGCTGAGTCGAAGAGATCGCAACCCATCGCTGTCGCAAGAGCGAACATGGCAGGGTGACCGGCTCCGAAGAGATGGACACAGGCTGCAGGAGAAATTGTTCGCTTTGCCGCCATCACTACACTCACGAGATCCCTGTACCGGTATTGTTCCATGATGGGGACAACTGCACCAATAGGGCAGAAGGTAAAATCGAGATCGGTGACTTCTTTTCCTGCCCGTTCCCGCAAATCTTCAAAGATACCCCCTTGGACTGGTCCGGCAATCGGGGCATCGTTGCCAAAAACCTGTTTAGCTTGTGCAAGGCGTTGCATGGTGATCGCGAGTTCACCTTCTGCGGTAGGTCGGTCTGAAGCCGGAGATGTGGGAATATCTAGTGGCACCCAGATGTCACTTTTTATGTCGCGCTGGAATGAGAGGGTCTCTGTATTGGTGATCGAAACTTCGCCATACACAGACAACTGGAAAGAACCCGAGTCGGTCATGATTACGCCGTCATAATCAAGAACCTTGTGCAAGCCCTCGGCAAGGACACGTTCCCTGTATTGCTCACTCTGTGAAAAGATGTACGCGTTTGTTATAATCGCCTCGACACCCATCTTCCGGAGTTCCTTTGGAGTGACCAGCTGGAGGTGAGGGTTGATAACGGGAAGGAGAGCAGGTGTCTTTACAATCTTTTTACCAACGGTTAACTTACCGCAGCGACCGGCAATATCGCTGTACAAACTCTCAAATGAAATTCCCATACGGCACCCTGATGTGCCTTTATATGTGCGCTCATGAGGTTAAACGGTTCCCTTCTTTTCAGAAAAGATCTGGCCTTCAAAGGTCATCAGTTCGACATTTTTAGAAGTCCAGCATTTACGAGAAAGCCCGGCTTTGTTACACGTATGGTCAAGAAATGTTATACTGTCCCAGCGGTACTCAGTGGCAACCTGGGGAAGCAGGAGACCGCTCGTGCCCATGCCCCTGATAATCAGGCCGTGTTTGCCCACTATGACATTTGCTGGGCGTTCTGCGGGTTCACACAGTAATGGTACCGGCACGGTCAGGATTGTAACTTCCAGATCGATTTTTGAGAGTTCCTCTTTTGAAACCGAAGGAAACCGTGGGTCTTCAAGTGCTGCTGCTTTCGCTGCGTGCACAATTGCCTCCCCAAGCGGCATCACCGGATACGGCAGGCCAATACAACCACGCAGTTCGCCCGCACTGGTGAGTGTGACAAAGACACCCCGCTTTTCATAAAAGACCGGTGTGAGTTTGAGTTTAAGGACCGGTTTTTTTCCTACAGCATGATCAAGTGCGCCACGTGCAAGCTGGATTGCGAGTGTTCCTTCTTCTGCTGTCAGCATACTTTTCTCTCCCTCGTTGTGACCTTGATTAGTGGAAGTTAGATAACAATGTATCGAATAGGTTGCATGGTTACCTATCAGTAATGGTTACGCAAATATCCAATGAATGTGGTTTTGACTATTTTATCTGGACGATTAGTACATATTTGCCAGGATATCGTTTCTAATTTAGTCCAGGATAAACACCCTTCTTTTTTGTCAAAACAGCGCTGCACTTATTTGCCCTGAAGGATAATATATGGAGCGAGAGGGAGAGAGCGGCCGACGGTGACTTAATTGTCGCTGAGGAAAGTCCCCCCACCCACCGGTCACGCAGCCGTACGCAAGTACGGGTGGCGAGAGTCACGGCAATGGCACAGAAACGACACGGCCTGTTTTTAGCAATGATGCGATTGAGCCTTAAAGGCAAGAAGCATGGGCAACCATGCGAGTAACTCGCTGAGCGTCTGAGGAACAGGATACGTTGGAACGACGAATCCCTGCGGGTGCAAGCCAGAACAGGGCCAGTGGATAGTCCGGTATCCGCCCGGGTATGGCGCAGAGCTGAATGCCGCTAAAACTAAAGGAGGCTTACTCCTCCCACTCATTCTTCCTATCAGACTTATAAAAAAGACGTGATTATTCCGGTATGCTTAAGCATGTCCAATCGCACCGTTAGAAAGGTATTATGCGATCTGATTATTCCGCTGAATACCCCAGCTTCGTATCTACTTCTGCCATTGCATCCCGTGCAGTCAACCCGGCATACACCATTTTATTCAGGACAGGAATAATAACGTCTGCCTCTGCGTACACCTGATCCCCGATTCTTACGAGAAAATCATTGGGGTAAAGCGTGTCTTTTAAAAAGATCCTCTGCTTCAGACTGACAATTCCGGACTCCATATCCATCTGGGTGAACGAAACCGTGGACTGTGCCATGCGTGCCACAAAATCAGCAACTCTTAACCGGTCATTCTCCGGTACTACAATTGGCAGGTACGCAACAATTTCCATCATAATGGAATGAAATGATGGATCCCCAAAAGGAAATAAGAAGATCAGAGCGGTAACATTCCCGTTCTTACCAAAAATCGGTTTGGTATAAGCAGTCATACCATTGTCCAGCTGGGTCTCATTGAAGTTCCATTTCCTGACAAGCGTTACTGTATCGCTCATCAGGTCGGGTTTTTGCGATTCTTCGCTCGCTGCCATATAGTTCTCTACTTTTTTTTCCCAGATATGTATTCCGTTTTTTTCCAGGCCCTTTTCATCAGTTAAGGAATTTTTCTGAAAAGGTGGCTATCAGCCCGGATAAAATTTCACGTTTGCGAGTGGCGGTTTTAATATTTCCTCTGGTATCATGACGAATTTTCTGCGGTTGATAGATTTATCTCAGTAAAATATTGATTGTGTCCAAAGATCGGCTAAGATAATATCCTGAATGGGATGATCTCATTGTTAGTCAAAAACAAAAGGAGACCACCCCAAATGGAAATTATAGTCCCACTACAAGTAAAAGTTTGCCTTCCTGAAGATGAAATA
>JANYBK010000179.1 GCA_025360805.1 Methanomicrobiales archaeon | reverse complement strand
ACTCATACTGACAGAATCGACAAGGAAAAATATAATTCCTGCCATTAGCTTTGCCTATCCATTTTTATCTCGTGCCGATTAACGGCGGGGATAGGGCCATCAAATTAGAAATCGGTTGGTTTGGGCTAATTTGAGAGTCTCATGATCTCTGGCTGAAATCGTAGAAACATATATAATATACATCATAGTTATTTAGTAATATTGGGGAGAGGAAAAGTCAGCAACTTCCATGAGAATTTATCCCATCCCTGCCATCTCATGGATCTCATAAATAAAAGACTGGCGCAGATGATCCAGCGGGTCTGGTACACGGTGGATTGTTTTCCCCTTTTTAAAAAACAGGAAGTGTTAGCCATGCCACCCATCTGTATCGGGTTTGAAGTTCATCAGCCATATCGGCTAAACCGGCAGTTTGAACCAGTCCCAAAAATGAAAAAAAAAGATCTTTTTGATCACTATTTTGACAGCCTGAATAAGGAAATACTAAAACGTGTAGCAGAAAAGTGCTACAATCCTGCAACAAAAATCATTTTAGGAAAACTCGATGATGGTTTTTACTGCTCTTTTTCCTTATCGGGAATACTCATTGAGCAACTGGAAAAGTGGAGCAAGGATACTCTCTCGCTTTTTGAACAGGTTGCACAGCATAAAAATTGCGAGATAATTGGGCAGACATACTACCACAGTATTGCCAGTTGTTTTCATGATAAAACCGAATTTAAAGAGCAGGTCAGACTTCACTCGGAACTGATGCATGACCAGTTCAAAGTCCGACCGACAATATTTGAAAACACTGAATTCACGTTCAATAACGATGTGGCTGTTGCAGCAAAAGAGATGGGTTTTTCCGGGATCTATACTGAAGGCGTTGATCGCATTCTCGGATGGCGCAGTCCGAATCATCTATACAGCTGTAATGATCTTCCGGTAATCCTTCGAAACACACGGTTTTCAGATGATATTGCATTCCGGTTTGCGAACCGAACTTGGGACATGTTTCCGTTAACTGCCGATACCTATGCCCAATGGATCGCTTCATCCCAGGGAGAAGTGATCAATGTGTTCCTGGATTACGAAACCTTTGGCGAGCACTTCTGGCAGGAGACCGGGATTTTTAATTTCTTAAACTCCCTGCCAGATGAACTTGCAAAACGGGATGTAGAGTCGATCCTGCCATCAGAAAGCATCTCTCGTTTTTCCACGGTAGGTGAGATAGATGTCAGGGAAACCATTTCGTGGGCAGACCTTGAGAAGGATACCTCCGCATGGATGGGAAATGATCGACAGCGGGCAGCGTTTCATGCAGTCCAGTTAGCACGACCTTATGCCATTGACAAGCCAATCTGGCGATATCTCCTGACGAGTGACCATTTCTATTACATGGCTTCCAAATACGGCACGTGCGGAGAAGTCCATACTTACTTCAGCCACCACGAGGCCGATGATGCATTTAAAACATACATGAGTGTGCTGGCAGACTATGAATTGAGAAATATCCGGGTGATGAAAAACCGGAAGTCGGCAAAAACATTGCGAACTCTTGCTCCTGAACAGGCATTTCATTTCGCAGGATCATCCGGGTTTATCGGACATACCGCTTACAACCTTGACCAGTTTGAAGAATTATTATACATAGTACCAAAGGATTCAATCCAGTTCCACCAGGAACGAGGTGATTTCTCACGGTGGGTATCAGAGATTTTAGAAGATCCATATCTTTCGGAGAGCATTACCGGTCTGACAGAGCGCCATGATCTGGCTCATATCATAAAAGAACGGAGAGATCTGCTGTGGAGTCACTTAAAATAGCCTTTTTCTGCTGGGAGTCGATGTACGCAGAACGGGTTGGCGGGCTTGCTAATGCAGCAACCAATCTTGCAGAAACATTAGTGAAGCAGCAGCATGAAGTTCATTTTTTCACTCGCGGAAAAATGCCCGATCAGACCATCAAAGGTGTCTGTTACCACTATTGCCAGCCTGAAGGGGAAAATATTGTAAAATATTGCGATACCATGAGCAGAGCAATGGTGGATCAGTTCCGGAAATATGATAGCCCTCACCAGTTTGACTATCTTCATTTCCATGACTGGCACGTGGTTCAGGCTCTCCATTTCCTGCAGGACAGAAATACCATCCTCACGTATCATTCTACTGAATTCGGTAGGAATGGCAACCAGTATGGGGACTGGTGGGAGTTCAAAGAGATCTCCGGAAAGGAGTGGTATGGCGGGCTCATTGCAAAACGGGTAACTGCTGTATCGGCAACACTGAAAAATGAAGTGATGCAGTTATACAATATCCCTGATGAGAAATGCGATGTGATTCCAAATGGTGTAATCCCGCGCGAGTACCGGTCTAATATTGATCCGGGTGAAGTGAAGCGGGCTTATGGAATTCATCCCTATGCCCCCCTTGTCCTCTTTGTCGGAAGGTTAGTCTACCAGAAGGGGCCGGATCTGTTTATCGAGGCGATAAGAAATGTCTGCCAGCACCGCTGGGACGCAAAAGTGATCGTTGCCGGTGATGGAGGTATGCGGCAGATCCTACAGGAACGCTCAAAGGATCTGCCGGTAAACTTTGTTGGCTATATAACTGATTCAGAGTACATCCGCATCCTGAATGCAGCAGATATTGTTGTAATTCCAAGTCGAAACGAGCCATTTGGCCTTGTGCTCCTCGAAGCATGGAGTGCTGAAAAATGTGTTGTCGCTTCCAATGTCGGCGGGCTCTCAGAGAACATCGAGTCGTTTGTAAATGGTGTAAAAGTTGATGTGAACCCGGAATCCATTGCATGGGGTATCAATACCATGATCGATGAACCCTGGAATGCAGAGGCTCTGGGAAAACGAGGAAGAAAGAAAGTGGATCGACTCTTCTTATGGGGTCCGATAGTAAAAGATCTAGTTGAAACCTATGCCCGAACGCTCTCCTGAAAAAAAGGGATTGCATAGATATGCTATGCCCTACCTTTTTTTTTGGTTTGTGATTTTCCGGCTTTTAAAAGTGCTTGTCTCCATGCTTTGCGGATACATGATTGGTGTTTTTGTTTATATCCAGTATTTTACGGTACTGATAAACCTTACAGGTATCTCATCTGAATCGGGAACCTCTGAAGTATCACTCCAACATCAATGAAAATGCAGGATGATTTTTTACAGTACACAAGACCATAGAGGAATTACGAATGCCACATCCGAACTTTAAAGACAAGATTGCAGCATCGCCATACATCTTTACCATTGGAGTTGCCGGGGACAGCGGTTCGGGAAAGACTACATTTACGCAGGGAATACGGAGTATTTTTGGAAATGATCTCGTGTCGACCATCACACTTGACGATTACCACAGTCTGGACAGGGAGGAGCGCAGAGCGCAGGGAATCACTGCCTTAAACCCAAAAGCAAACCGTATTGACAGGCTCGAGCAGGATCTCATATCACTCCGACTGGGAGTACCCGTGGAAAAACCATCCTACAACCACACCACAGGCACATTTGATCCATCAGCCATTTTTATTCCAAAGAAGATCCTCATACTTGAAGGGCTTCACACGCTGTTCACCCCCACTCTGCGGAAATATCTTGATTTTACCCTATTTGTGGATCCGGCGAAGCAGGTGAAGTATGACTGGAAGATCCAAAGGGATGTTAACAATCGGGGATATTTGCGGGATACTGTCCTAAAAGAGATCGCAGAACGCGAACCGGAGTATGAACGCTATATCGCCCCCCAGAAGGAGTATGCGGATGCGGTGATAGGTATCGATTATTCCAAGTATGGGCAGCAGTTAGGAAAAGAGCGGAACATGTACAAGGTCACAATCTCCCAAAACCGGATGAAACAGAGTATTGAAAATATCGACCTCTCTTTAGACCTGTATTCCATACTCTCGTTATCCGAGCGGAATTTCTCTTTAGAGTTTGTGACAAGTGTGCAGGAGGGGCACAAGATGGGTGAACTTATTATTGACGGGGAACTGAGCGAACATGTTGTGAAAAAACTTGAGCACAGCATCGAGGAACAGACCCGTGTTCATCCCATCTCCATCTTTAAAGACCGCACTTATGTGACAGCAGGAGATCTTGCCCAGCTGATTCTCTGCTGGCGCATTATCCATCGCCGGATTTTTATGGAAACTATCAGGTAATGCCATTCATAACGATACCTGCATACAAAAAGACCATAAACTGTGAATGAAAAGGAAAGAGTAGGAGCGATCAATGAAAACCGATGAACCCCACAGTATCCCGCTTGATGCGCCTTTAGATCATTATTCAGATAAAGTGAGTGCAGGGCACCGTGAATCCAGTAGTTGTCCGGTTATTAAAACCATTGGCGTTCTGACCGGAGGGGGTGACTGTCCCGGGCTTAACGCGGTGATCCGGGCTGTCGAGAGATCAGGAATAAAATATAATTTTGAAACTCTGGGTATCCGGAACGGGTGGCAGGGTCTAATCGATGGCGATGTCGAGCCGCTTACCGATTTCTCGGTTTCAGGAATCCTGCCCAAGGGTGGAACGATTCTCGGTACTTCGCGCACGAATCCGTTAAAAAAAACATCCGATTTCCAGAAGATTAAAGCAAATATTAAAAAATTCGGTATCCATGCGCTGATAATCATTGGCGGTGACGGGACCCTTTCTGCTGCCCGAGATGTGGCAAAGCAGGGAATTCCTGTAGTAGGAATTCCAAAAACTATAGACAATGATATCTGCGGAACCGATATGACATTTGGCTTTGATACCGCAGTTTCTACAGTAACTGAAGCGATCGACCGTCTTCATACTACGGCTGAGTCGCACCACCGGATCATCGTTGTTGAGGTGATGGGACGAAACGTGGGATGGATCGCTGTGACGGCAGGGATTGCCGGAGGAGCTGATGAGATCCTAATTCCGGAGGTACACTTTACCATGGACCGGGTCTGTAAAAAGTTAAAGGACCGATACGATGCAGGAAAAAAATTCTCCATTGTAGTGATTGCCGAAGGAGCTCATGAAAAAGATCTCGGCCTAGCCTCAGTTCCAGAGAATGAGCGGGACGAATGCGGTCACGAGAAGTTTGTGGGTGTGGGAAATATATTAGGAAAAGAACTGGAGCGCCGTCTGGGTATCGAAACACGCGTCACCATTCTGGGCCATGTCCAGCGGGGCGGATCGCCAACTGCGTACGACCGGGTTCTTGCCACGCGGTTTGGAGTTGCAGCTGTTCAACTGGTACATGCCGGTGATTTTGGGAAGATGGTTGCTCTGCAGGGAAACCAGATAACCAGCATACCTCTTGAATCTGCTGTTAACCAGCTAAAAACGGTGGATCCGGAGTTCTATGAACTGGCGATGACGGTAATCGGGGGGAGGAAATGAACAGAAACGTTTTTCAAAATGTTAAGCCCGATTGTCCTGCCTTTACTGTCTGCTGGAAAGGACCGCTGCCAGAACCGGCTGTCCGAACAGCAGAAGATCTACGGGGGGTTATGGCAAATCCCGGCTGCACCTGCACCGGACCGGTATATTATATGTATCGCGATGTCGCCCGAACGCATGAGGATCGCAGCTGGCTTGCCGCACAGGATCTGCGATTCGATATTACAGTTATCCCGCCTCGTGACCTCTGCGGTGAGTACAATAAAACAAAAGGGCATTATCATCCTGCAGATCCTACAGGTACCGGATACCCGGAGATCTACGAAGTCCTTGCCGGAGAAGCACATTACCTGATCCAGAACAAGGAATGTTCCGATGTGGTGATGATAGCAGCTTGTACCGGAGATGTTGTTGTGGTCCCTCCGGGTTATGGGCATGTGACCATCAATCCAACCAAATCAACCGTTCTCCAGATGGCAAACATTGTCTCCTCGCGATTTTCAAGCAATTATCACGGTTATGAAGCGCAGAACGGTGCAGCTTTTTTTGAGTGGATAAAAGAAGGGTTTGTAAAGAACCCTACATACAGGAACCACCCGGAACTCCGACTTGTAAAAGCGCAACGACTTGTGAATATAAAATATGCAATTCCGGACCCGCTTTACAATCTCATTGAAAACCGGGCCCATGTCCTTGAATTTCTCAACCATCCTGAAAAATTCGAATCATTATTCCGGGGACTCTATCCGTAAATTCTTCTTCCCGCTTTGCGTTTTCATGCGTCACCTGCAAAAAAAGCGATACATTGTTTTTATTTTAAGGATCTCCCAAAAATCCGCGTCTGATCGGCAAGGTTTTGGGTTACAGATGGATCAATCCGGTCTTTTTCCATCTGCCATCTCCAGTTGCCTACATCGGTTCCCGGACGGTTCATCCGGAATTTTCCCCCCAGTCCAAGAATATCCTGCATGGGAAAAATTACCGTATCTGCAACTGACATCATAGCAATCCGGATTAATTCTGCGGGTAATTTTTCTGCAGGGATATCCCGTCCAATGTACTTGAAAAGTCTCTGTTTCTCTTCTGATGAAGCATCTGATTCGAACCATTCCCGTATTGTCGCATTGTCATGCGTGCCGGTATACAGTATGCAGTTTTTTTTCAGGTTATGTGGAACATGCGGACTTTTTGCAGAATCATCATTAAAGGCAAAGAGGAGTACCCGCATGCCAGGAAGATCAAACCGGTCAATGAGTTCAGACACATCAGGAGTAATAATCCCAAGGTCTTCTGCAATAAGAGGAAGATTTACAAACCTGCGTTTCAAGAGCGTTAATAATTTTTCACCAGGTGCAATAACCCATCTCCCGTTAATTGCATTATTTTCTGTTGCCGCCACTTCCCAGTACGCGACAAGTCCTCTGAAGTGATCGATTCTTATATAGTCAAACAAGGTTAAGTTGTGCTCAACACGACTGATCCACCAGGAAAAATCCTCTCTTTCATGTTCTTCCCAGCAATAGAGCGGGTTTTTCCAGAGCTGCCCTGTTTTGCTGAAATAATCCGGAGGCACTCCTGCTACAACAAGAGGTAAAAGATTGTTGTCGAGCCGGAATAATTTCGGGTGTGTCCAGACATCAGCACTGTGATAATTAATATAAATCGGTATATCCCCAATTATACAGATCCCTTTTTCTTTGGCATATCTTCTCAAAGCTTGCCACTGTTTATAAAAAATAAACTGGAGAAATTTTTCCTTACCTGCCATTTTTTTAAGAGACTGTCCTGTTGCATCCAGTGCAGCAGGCTTACGATATTTTATCTCATCCGGCCAACTGCTCCAGCAGATCCCCTTATAATGCCGGTCCAACGAAGTGAAGAGTGCAAAATCTTCAAGCCACCGGAGATTTTTACTGCAAAACTCATCATATTCTGAAAGCCCAGTTTTTTCCCGTATGAAACGATCATAAGCGAGTGAAAATATTCTTTCCTTGAACCGGATAACTGCATTAAAATCCACTGTACCGCTGGGAAAGGGCGGAATTACAGCAATATCGTTTTTTTTTAAAAAACCATCTCTTACCATGTAATCAGGACTTATGAGCAGGGTATTGAAAGCAAAGGCAGATGTACTGTGATACGGGGAATTATCAAACTCCGGGCTGGTGGGATTTAAAGGAAGTATCTGCCAGTAACTCTGTTTTGCATCCGATAAAAAATCCACAAACCTGCATGCAGATGGCCCAAGATCTCCGATACCATATGTTGAAAAAAGAGAAGTGATATGTAACAGGATTCCGCTTCCCCTTCGTTTCATACAATGCCTCCTGTTTTTTCTATCGATAGGATTTTGCCATTTTCTGGCACCTGTATTCTTGTGGGGGCAGTAATCATGGGCTACTTCCTGACAAATATATCGTTATTTAATGTCAATAGGTCGTCTAAACAGGCACTCACCCGACATTTATGTATCATGAAAATTTCACTCCAAGGTAGCCTCCAAGTTCCTCAAACAGTCGGGTCCATTGTCTTGCATGAGCATCCCCGGATCCGGAACGTGCCAGCATAACTGCTGCTTTTTTTTTGCCTATGAAGAAATAGTCATTTTGCGATTCCCAAAGATTGTATTTCAGTGAGAGCGGAGACAATATTTTAAAGAGAGATGCGATTTTTTCCATCAGAACGAGATCGTCCGGGTTCTCAAAAAGACGCTGGATAAGGTTGGATATTGCAAAGCTTGCAGTAAAATTAAGAGTTGCTCTATCCGGTTCAAATTTTCCTCTGGTCATTTCATCGACAAGAACCAAAAGTCGTTGCGTATCGGGATTGGAATCAGAAAGAACTTTTTTCAGATCAAGATTGATAATATACCAGACCGGATCCTCCAGCACTTTTGGCGGGGGTATCTGCATCCCTTTCATGGCATGGAGTAGCGGTAAAAACTGGTTGTATATATGCCGGAATGCAGATTCCATATCTGCAAGAGTGGAATTAAGAATTGTGTACAATACTTTTCTCTGTCCATCCCGGAACAGATCCCAAAGTGAATAGAAACGGCTGCCAAAATTGTCTTCAAGTTTAAGAATCATCCCGGGTATGTCGCTTTTCGAAAATGCATCAAGTAATTCATCCCGCATGGCAACATATTTTTGATCATCTGAAAATTCTGTTGCCCCACCCATAAAATTATGGTTTCCCAGATGAAGAACGGCAAACATCAGCGTAGTTTCTTCCCAAGTGATATCGGAATACAAAAAGACTTTTCCAATCGCCAGTTTGAGTTCTCCGGATACTCTGGTATGATAATCCACATTTTTAAGAGTATAATTTTTTATCCGGATCTTTTCAGGGAAATCAACAATCATCGATGACAATGCATAGTGAAAACCTACCCGTGAGAGATCAACAACCGAGGTCTGGACGAAATTTCGGTAAACCTGAGCACCATCCTTATATTCCGGTACATTACTGGGGGCTTTTTTTAATATGAGGATAAATTCCGGTTCTGGATCAATACCTGCCACTTCCCGTACCAGCTGCATTGCCCTGCAGGCATAACGCAGTACCTGGACAGATTCTATCCCGGAAATATCGTCAAAAAACCATCCGCAGCTGGTATACATGAGCATTCCGTTTCGCTGAATCTCAAGCAGCTTGAGTACTTCGACCTTCTCTTTATCTGAAAGAGTACGGATAGCATGTTTTGAAAAGAATATTTCAATATTTTGAGGTGACCGGTTGAGGATAATGTCAATATAATCATCCCGTACCTGCCACGGATCTGTTACAAACTGGCTCATCCGGTCATTAAACAATGACACCAGAGTCTGACGGAGCCAGTCCATGGCTTCACGAAGCGGCAAGCGCCATTTCTGCCGTGAGACAAGTGGACAACTTTTAGCCGTAATGGGTTCATTTTTTGCCGGGTAATGTACAAACGGATTTGATGTGGTCATCTGGACAATGGAACCTGTGGTACAGCATCCACAGTCATCTCTCCAGCGTTCGATCCCGTGAGTGCAGCTCCAGGATGTATTTTCAATGATTTCAACCTGGTGAGTGGGTGGATTTTTACTTAAATATTCACCGTAGATAGTGATCTGTGCAAGATTTTTGAATTCTATCAGGTAGAGGGCATAAGAAAGTGCCATATCACCAAACCGGTGGTGATGCCCATAGGTCTCACCATCGGATGCAATATTTAAAAGACCGGACTGTTTCTGGAATTGGGAAAAATATCGGATCATCCTGTTGGCAAAGACTTCACCATTCTCTAAAAGGTTACTAAAAGCTATTTCCTGTGAGATTGCCTCATCATAAAAAAAGATCGCGATCGACTCACCGGATGGCAACCGGCAGAGGTACGGCATGGAAGTGTCAATACCCCCACGGCTCACATCTGTCCATTGTGTGTCATTGACCGGTTTTATCCGGTGAGCCTGTTTTGGAGAGAGGATGGTAAACCTGATCTTCTGTTCTGCAAGAATCTCTAATGTTTCTAAATCCACTGCTGTCTCAGGAAGCCACATGCCTTCTGGTTCGCGTCCGAACCGGGATATGAAATCCTTAATTCCCCAGATCACCTGGGTACGCTTATCCCTGCTGTTTGCAAGGGGCATGATAATATGGTTGTACACCTGGGCAAGGGCAGAACCATGTCCTGAGAACCGGTTCATGCTCTCTTTATCCGCATCGAGAATTGCACGATATACTTCCTTGTTGTTAAGCTCTAACCATGCAAGCAGCGTGGGACCGAAATTAAAACTAATCTTTGAATAGTTATTGACAATATCGATGATCCTTTTATCTGAGTTAAGGATACGGGATGCCGCATTCGGTGCATAACATTCAGCAGTAATACGTTCATTCCAGTCATGATAGGGATATGCAGAATCCTCTGTCTCAACTTCTTCAAGCCAGGGATTTTCTCTGGGAGGCTGGTAAAAATGGCCATGTATACAGACAAAACGACTCATGCATTCATCCCAAAAAACTGTCTATAACCTGATTGTTTTTTACTATTCACCCATTCTCTTTTTTACCAGATAATAAACTTGTCAATGGCGGTGCGAAAATGTGCACTTATGGCGGAATGAAAGTGTACAGCTGACAACCTTCATGCATAAGCGTGAAGGTAGTGGCAATGCTGAAAATGGAGGACTTTTTCATGATACGCGATTTGCACCACCAGGGATT
>JANYBK010000160.1 GCA_025360805.1 Methanomicrobiales archaeon | reverse complement strand
GGGTCCACACGGCTGTAGACTTCCTGCACAACACCTTCGGCTTCTTCCATGGTCATGTCCGGGCCCCCAACCACATTGACGAGCGCAGCGGTGGCTCCGGATATATCCACATCGAGAAGTGGGGAGCGAAGCGCTTTTTTCACCGAGTCTGCTGCCTTGTCTTCGCTGTCACTCTCACCCATACCGATCATGGCAACGCCGCCGCGTTCCATCACCGTGCGTACATCGGCAAAGTCGAGATTAACAAGTCCGGGCATCGTGATCAGTTCGGTGATGCCCTTGACCGCACGCATCAGAACTTCATCAGCGATCTTGAACGCTGCTGATAGGGGGAGTTTGGGCACTACTTCGAGCAGCCGGTCATTGGGCACAACAATGACTGTGTCTGCTACCTCCCTCAGGCGCTCAAGACCCGCCTCTGCGTTCTCCATGCGGATAGCACCTTCCGCAGCGAACGGCAGGGTAACAACTGCGATCGTGAGAGCTCCTTCCTCCTTTGCGGCCTTTGCAACCACTGGAGCTACACCGGTACCGGTACCGCCACCGAGACCGACTGTGATAAAGACCATGTCACACCCTGAGACAACCGCCCGGATCTCCTGCTCGTTTTCGAGCGCAGCTTCTTCACCAATCTGGGGGATGGAGCCGGCGCCAAGACCCCTGGTACGCTGCCTGCCGACAAGGATACGCTGGTCGGCATGGGTGCGGATCAGGTGCTGGGCATCGGTGTTGATAGCAATGAGTTTCGCACCGTGGATGCTCTCTTCCATCATGCGGGAGATCGTGTTCGATCCGCCGCCTCCGCAACCAATCACAGCGATCTCGGTCTTGAGCTCGGCCAGAATCTGGTCAAGGTCTTCATTATTTTGTGAGGGAGTAACGGTTTCTTCCCTCACTTTGGTTAGTGCCTCTTCTACAATGGACCTCATGAAAACTTCTCCAACCCCGGGATGTGGATGTCGGTCTCACTGCGCAGAGACACCATTGCTGGTGTGATTACCCGACCGTTGATCTCTGTTGACTGGCCTGAGGCCAGTTGTTTGTAGGCAGGTCCGGGCGGTACTCCCATTTCGCGTGCTTTTTGGGGATCGAACTTTACCTTCGTAATGATCAGGTGATCTCTCTCTGTTGCAGTGATCTCTTTATTACGTATGATTTTCACGCACAATGTATTTAAATCATTTATTATTTGTGACGAATGTTCGTCATACGTAATAAAATCAGGAAGCAGGCGATTATCACGCGTGGAAAGGTGAACGACCGGCAATACATCGAGACCTTTTATCAACCCCGGCTCGTCCGATTTGGCAGTTTCGGCAATTAAAACGGGATTTGCCCGGATCAGGCGGAGGGCACCATCTCCTTTGAGTGCGTGGATATAGCACCGGGCACCCATAGACACCTGCTCTGCCATTGCACGAACTTCCTGATACGTGTCCCATGAGAGATGCCCCATAGCAGAGATCTCGCTTTCTGAGAGCCTCGGGATGGCAAGCTGATCCAGAATCTCTGTCAGATGGTTGAGGGCATCACGGTCAAGCGCTTTGCGATCGATATAGGCAGCAACCGCCCCGCCGCTCTGTTCCTGCATCCTGCGGATCATCTCTGCGTCAAGTCCCGCAATCTCACGGCTATGGGCGATATGCCCGAACGCCCCGCGGGAGGAAAGTGCAATCTCTGTCTGGCGGACGGCATAATGCGTTCCCCCGAATCCGATCAGCGGGACTGCGTTGATTAAGACAGCATCCAGTACCGCTTCAGCAACTGCCCTGCCGGCAATGGGATCTGTCCATTCCTTTTCAGTGCTTCCTATCTCGACAAAGAACGAGGGATGGTGCAGAGCAGTGGGACCGTGGTGCGTTACTTCATAAGAGACCCTGTAGCCTTCGGGACAATTCTTTGCAAGGGCTCGCAGGGTTGCCTGCATCATTGCGGGTGCTGCGGGTGCAAGGGTCCGGGCTGTGCCCCCGAGCTCTGCAACTCCGAAGTTACCGGTGACATGTACCGTCAGGACCGGCACCGGGTTGACGCTCGAATGCCGCGAGAGAAAGATAACCAGATCGGCGTCGATGTGTTCATCCACATCTCCGGCATGGATCAACCGTCCCTCTGTCTCAAAAAATTCATAGGTCCGCCCCTGCTCCTGCCACTGCCCATCTGGATCAGCAACCAGCAGCTGTTCGATATGATGCCGGATGTTCACTCCCGCCTTGTCCTCCAGGGAGTTCACGAGCGCGACTTTCATTACCGGTATATAGGACAGGCTGAACCCCTAAGGTTCATGGTGCTGTCAGGGTAACTCTATAATCAAACTACAGGAGGCCTCACCGCATGGACACGGACAAGATCGCACAAGCGTTTCAGAACACCGGTATCGAAACCAGGGTCACTTGCGAGGAGACGTTTTCCATAGCGGCACGATATGGCATCACCAAAAAAGAGATCCGGGAGTACTGTGAGGCAAACGGGATCAGGATTCAGGGATCCCAAAACAGTTGCTTCCGGTGATGCTCTTTTGCTGAAAAACCATCGGGATATCAATATCCTGAAGTTGCCCTTTCCACAGCTTCTTTTGGAGTCTCACAATGCACGACTCCCGCAATATCCCACGTTTTGAGCCCATAGACTGGACACTTCATCTTCAGGGCAATCGCGATCTCGGAAAGGGTACCGTGACTTCCACCGACTGCAATCACGGCATCGGCCGACTGGACAACGAGCACATTCCGGGCATGGCCAAGACCGGTCCGGATGACTACATCGAGATATGGGTTGCCATCGCTGGTATCCGGAATGATACCGACTGTCAGGCCTCCGTGTTCCTGTGCTCCTTTGCAGGCAGCCTCCATCACACCCCCAAAGCCACCACAGACAAGTGTCCCACGGGTGGCGATAAGAGCACCTACAGCACAGGCTGTTGCATATTCCTGGGCACTCGCATCAGCTGCACCGATCACCGCGATCTGCATGAATGAATGGTTTTTCTTATATGGGGATAAACGCAGAGGGTTCCCTGTCATTAAAACCTTAAAGAACTTTTTTCATTCACTTCCGCTCGGCATCCGCCGATGAAACCATCTTCGGATAATAATTGTTTACGTAATCCTTGACCATCCGCCGGGCACAGAACCGTGGTGCAATGCTCTTTATTGACTCCTTCATCATCTTCACCCACCCATGGGGAATTGCATCAAGCGAACTGCTGTAATAGAGCGGTATGACCTCCCGCTCAAGAATATCGTAGAGTGCTGCAGCGTCCGCTGCATCCCGGTTTCCTTCCCCTTGTGCAGCACCAAATGCCCAGCCATTCCTGCCATTGTAGCCTTCCAGCCACCAGCCGTCAAGTATGCTTAAGTTCAGCACACCGTTGATACCTGCCTTCATACCGCTCGTGCCGCATGCTTCCATTGGGGGTAACGGGTTATTGAGCCAGACATCAACTCCATGCACCAGGTACTGGGCGGTCTGTTCATTGTAATCTTCAACAATGGCGATCCGTCCCTCAAACTCTGGCTGCCCGGCGATCTGGTATATCTTCTGGAGAATGCGTTTGCCCTCGTAATCCGACTGGTGGGCCTTACCGGCAAAGATGATCTGGACCGGTCTCCACCGGTTTGAGATGATTTTCTTAAGCCTTTCGAGATCCTGGAAGATTAAGTCTGCCCGCTTGTAAGTAGCAAAGCGCCGGGCAAAACCGATGGTGAGGACAGACGAATTAAGGAGGGGTCCCTCGGTAACGAAATTGGTTGTATCATCCAGTGCTTTTGTCCACTTCACCCGCTTGCGTTCGCGTATACGGTTGATGAGCTTGTTCTTGAGCTGGATATGCAGTTCCCAGAGATCCTTATCCGGGATCTCATCAACAAGGTTCCAGATAGTCTCATCGTCATGCTCCTGTTGCCAGTTAGGGGCAACATAATAAAAATGTGAATCCAGGAGATCTTCTATCCGGGAGTTCATCCATGTCGGGAGATGGACACCATTCGTGATCGCATCGATCGGGATCTGATCTTCGATAAGATCCGGCCAGAGCCCCTTCCACATCTGCCGGGTCACCTCCCCGTGTTTTTTTGATACCCCATTATGATATCCGGACAGTCGCAGCGCAAGAACCGTCATGTTGAACCCGTTGTCAGGATTATCAGGATGCTTTCCCAAGGCGAGGAACTCATCGCGGTCAATACCGAGTTCCCGGTAATACGTGCCGAAATATTTGTCCATCAGCTCTGTTGAGAACACATCATGTCCTGCAGCAACAGGTGTATGGGTAGTAAAGAAGGTCGTTCCCCGCACCTGCCGCACTGCGTCGTCAAACGAGACCCCCCGCTCCATGCGTTCACGGATCCGTTCAAGCAGTGCAAACGCAGGATGGCCTTCATTGAGATGCACGGCTGAATATTCAATGCCGAGCGTCTGCAGCACCTTGCGGCCACCGATTCCAAGTACAATCTCCTGCCTGAGCCGCTCCTCACGATCGCTCATGTAAAGGCTGGAGGATATGCGTCTGCTCGCTTCATCGTTTAACGCGATGTCGGTATCGAGCAGGTAGAGTGGGACTTTTCCCACATCCACTTTCCAGACAGCCACATAGATCGCCGGTTCAACATAGGGCACCCGGATCACCAAATGATTCCCGTCCCAGTTCAGCACTCTCTTGACTGGTGTGGCATCACGATCAAGGGTCTCTTTTGCCCCGTTCTGCCAGCCATCAGACTGGATGTGCTGGTGAAGGTATCCTTCCGAGTACATGAATCCCACAGCTACGAGTGGCACACCCAGATCACTGCACTCCTTGAGATAGTCCCCTGCTAAAAAACCAAGTCCCCCTGCGTAAAAAGGAAGGGAGTGGTGCAGCCCGTACTCTGCCGAAAAATATGCAATGGTCAGGGCCTCCTTGCCGGGATACTGTTCATTAAACCAGCCGGACCTGGAGTTCAGGTACCGTCTGAACCGGTTCATGATGATATCATAACGGCGGAGATACTCAGCATTATTCTCTGCCGCTTCCATGAATTCGGCCGGGATGTCCCGCAGCATCCGGACGGGGTTGTGGATGCTTGTCTTCCAGGCTTCCTGGTTTAACTGCTTAAAAAGGATCCGGACCTCCGGGTGCCAGCTCCACCAGAGGTTGTATGCAAGATCAAGAAGCCCTGACATCCGGAATGGGATGTTGGTATACTGGTTGCGTATAGTTTTCACTTAAATGTCTGCCTTAGGGAAGCGGGGAGATAAATATTGTGGAACTGCATGCTGTGGTGTTTACTTCATCAATTGTGGAAGTAACTGGGAGAGATACCTCAAGTCAGGCTCTACTCTATCCCACCATTCCGGTTGATCACCATCAGCCGAAGTTCGCTCATCCCCTCTATTGCATACCGGGGTCCTTCACGCCCGAGCCCGGAACCCTTTGTCCCGCCATAAGGCATCTGGTCTACGCGGAATGTCGGGATATCGTTTACGATCACTCCCCCGACATCCATATCGGCAAACGCCCGAATCGCACGGTTGAAATTCTGTGTGAAGATCCCGACCTGTAGTCCGAACTCTCCGGCATTGGCTGTATGCAGGGCTTCTGTGAAATCATCGTACGGGGTAAGGGAGAGGACCGGTGCAAATACTTCTTCTTTGTTCACCCGCATCGAAGGTGTGGTATCTACAAGGATGGTCGGCGCAAACATCGTCTCTTCAAGCGTGCCACCGGTAAGGATACGAGCGCCCTGCTTAACCGCTTCCTGCACTTTCCGGTACGCCTCCTCTGCTTTGATCCGGTCGATCATAGGCCCGACATCCGTAGCCGGGTCCCGTGGGTCTCCCATGTTGAGCGCTTTTACCGCTGCAAGGATCTTTTCTACGGCCCGTTCGTAGACCGGGCGATGAATGAGTACACGCTGCACAGAGATGCAGACCTGCCCGGCGTTGATGAACCCACCGGTGGCAATCCGCTGGGCGGCATAGTCAAGGTTGGCATCCTCGTGCACGATTACTGCTGCATTCCCTCCGAGTTCAAGTCCGATCTTTGTCCTGCCCGCAATCTCTTTCAGGTGCCAGCCAACCGTGCAGCTGCCAGTAAACGAGAGGTATGCAACCCGGGGATCCCGGGCCAGCTGTTCTGCACGCTTACCTGCACAGGGCACAACGCTGATCGCTGCCGGAGGCATGCCCGCAGCAATCGCCATCTCTCCCAGCAGAAGACTGGAAACCGGAGTGGATGACGCGGGTTTAAGGATGATGGAGTTGCCTGCCGCGATTGCAGGGGCGAGTTTGTGGCACGCAAGATTGAGCGGGAAGTTAAAAGGCACGATGCCGACAACCGGGCCGAGCGGGAAACGCTTAAGAAACCCGGTACGCCCGTCAGTGTCATCGCTCCAGTCCAGCGGGATTATCTCTCCGTAGATCCGCTTTGCTTCCTCAGCAGATGTCCTGACTGTCAGTTCCGCCCGTGCAACTTCGCTTACGGCAAACTTCCGCGTCTTGCCGCCCTCCATCACAAGCACATCAGCGAGTTCATCTGCTCGTTTGTGGATCTCATCGGCAAGCTTTGTGAGGATCCGGGCCCGGGTTCCGGACGAGAGTTTTTTTGTTATCTCAAAACCTTTCACCGCTTCTGTGACAGCCGCTTTCAGATCAAACGTGCTTGCCTGGCAGACCTGCGCGTACACTTCACCCGTATAAGGGAACCGCACGCTGATGATCTCTTCGGTCTGCTTTTTCACTCCGCCGAGGATAATTGGATACGTCTCCATCATCTATCACTCCCGTAACTTGTGTGCACATTTATCCCTGCACATTTTCTTTGTACAGCATTATGCGACATCCATAAAGAGTTCTTTTAAAATATTACGGGAATGTTGCACGATAATTACTTTGTGCCGGAAAGCCAACATTCCCTCACGCACGCAAATATCAGCGTCCGATAATATTACAAGAGGGGTTTTGTGAAGGAAGTCGCTGCAAACTTCAATGCAAAAGTTATAGAATGTGCGGTGCAGGAGCACTGGCGCACCAACGATACATACGCAACCGTAAAACAGCATCGCAGTACGGGAAAACCGTTCTTCTTTGTCGACGGCCCGCCTTATACCACCGGTACCATCCATCTCGGTACAGCGTGGAACAAGATCTTAAAAGACTCGATCCTGCGCTACCACCGCATGAACGGCCGCCATGTGATCGACCGGGCAGGCTACGATATGCACGGCCTCCCGATCGAAGTCAAAGTCGAGCAGGCGCTCGGCTTCAAGTCCAAAAAGGATATCGAGAAGTACGGCATCCAGAAGTTTATCGAGGAATGCAGGGAGTTTGCAATCAGGAACAAGCTCATGATGGATGAACAGTTCATCAATCTCGGGGTCTGGCTCGATTTCCCCGGGGCGTACAAGACCGTAATGCCCGAATACATTGAAGCAGCATGGTGGACTCTTGCACGGGTAGAAGACAAGGGCATGCTCGAACGCGGGCACCGTGTTGTCAACTGGTGTCCGAGGTGCGAGACTGCGATTGCCGATGCAGAAGTGGAATACGCAGACGAGAGTGACCCCTCGGTTTTCGTCAAGTTTCCCCTCAAAGGCAGGACCAATGAGTTTCTCGTTATCTGGACGACAACGCCGTGGACGCTGCCGGCCAATGTTGCAGTGGCAATAGCAAAGGATTTCCTGTATGCAAAAGTGCTGGCTAAAAAAGACGATAAAGAGACGCTCCTCTGGATTGCCGAGCCATTAGTAAAAGCGGTTCTCAAGAAAGGGCGCTGCAAGGATTTTTCCATAGTTGAGACAAAGAAGGGCGCTGAACTCATAGGATGGGAGTATGAATCCCCGCTCGCGTCTTGTGTACCGCTCCAGCGCGAGATCGCCCATAAAGTGCTTGCAGCAGATTTTGTTGCGCTCGAAAACACCGGCATTGTGCATATCGCGCCGGGTCATGGATGGGACGACTTCGTGCTCGGGACAAAGGAAGGGCTTGCCATTGTCTGCCCTGTGGATGGCGCAGGGAAGTTCAAGGAAGAGGCTGGGATCTTTGCCGGCCAGTATGTAAGGGATTCCAACGAGAACGTTCTGGTCGCACTTGGCGATCACCTGTTTGCAAAAGAGACCGTTACCCACCGCTACGGTCACTGCTGGCGCTGCAAGACGCCGATCATCTTCCGGGCCACCTCGCAGTGGTTCTTAAAGATCTCCGAGATGCGGGAGCTGATGCTCAAAGAAGTGGAAAAGGTCACCTGGTACCCCGAATGGGCAGGAAGCGCCCGCTTCTATGACTGGATCAAGGATGCCCGGGACTGGTGCATCTCGCGCCAGCGCTACTGGGGCATCCCGATACCGGTCTGGGTCTGCCCGAAATGCGACGCTTACCGCGTTATCGCTACCATTGCAGAACTTGAAGAGCGCAGTGGCAAGCCCCTTTTAGATCCTCACCGCCCCTATGTGGATGAGGTTACAATCCCGTGTACCTGCGGCGGCACGATGAAACGGGTAGAGGATATCTTCGATGTCTGGTTTGATTCGGCTGTGGCGTCGTGGGCTACAATTGGTTTTCCGGGTAAGACACAGGACTTTGAGAACCTGTGGCCTGCCGATTTTATCACTGAAGGACAGGACCAGACCCGGGGCTGGTTCTACTCGCAGCTCGGAGCCAGCACGATTGCGTTTGGCAAAGCTCCCTACAAGAGCGTCTGCATGCACGGGTTTGCACTCGATGCCGAGGGAAAGAAGATGTCAAAGAGCCTTGGCAACGTGGTCACTCCTGAAGAAGTGATTGCAAAAGTGGGTGTTGATGTGCTCCGGCTCTACATCCTCTCCTCCTCCGCCCCATGGGACGATCTCAAGTTCAACTGGGAGGGTGTCGGCACAATCAACCGTGCGGCCAACATCCTCTGGAACGTGTACCGCTTTCCGGTACCGTACATGATCCTCGACAAGTTTGAGCCTGCAAACAAGGCAGGCTTATGGGACGATGCGTATATCCGGGCAAACCTTTCCCGGATGCCTGATGAAGACCGGTTCATCATCTCCCGGATCAATTCGGTTGCCGCCACGGTTGATGCGGCAACCAGGGAATGCCAGCTCCACCGGGCCACCCGGGAACTGATCAACTTCATTTTAGAAGATCTCTCGCGCTGGTATGTCCAGCTCGTCCGCGAGCGGATGTGGATCGAAGGCGAATCCGAGAGCAAGCACTTTGCCTATGAGACGATCTATTACGTGATGCGCCAGCTCATCGGGCTGCTCGCTCCCGTTTGCCCGCATATCACCGAAGATATTTACCAGAATCTGCGGTGTAAAAACGATCCGGCAAGCGTGCACCTGCTCGACTGGAACAAAGGTGAGCCGGCACTCGTGAACGCAGAACTGGAACAGGCAGTTGGGATCGTCCGTTCGTTCGATGAAGCGTGTGCCAATGCCCGCCAGACCGGCAAGCGTAAACTACGCTGGCCGGTTGCAGAAGTGGTTGTGGTAACGGACTCCGAACCGGTCAAGGATGCGATCGGGCGGCGTCTCAATGCGGTCTGCAAGGACCGGGCCAATGCCAAGACAGTCCGGGTTGTGATGGGCCGGTGGGAACGGATCGGGTGGAAAGCAGAACCGATCATGAAGGCACTCGGTAAAGGGTTTGGCAAGAATTCCTTTGCGGTAAAAACGCTCATAGAAACTGCTGATGGCAACCTGCTCAAAACCGAGATCAGTGCCGGGCGGACCGTGAAACTCGGAAACGGAAATGCAGTCTTTGATATCGGTGCTGATCATGTAACCTTTGCCGAGCAGTTACCCCCCGAAGTGTTCTCATCATCAATGCCGGATGCCACCGTGTACGTGGATGTGCAGCTGACACCGGAACTCGAAGCGGAGGGTTATGCCCGTGAAGTGATCCGCAGGATTAACGAGATGCGCAAGCAGCTCAATCTCGCGGTCGAGGATTTCATTGTTGCTGATGTGGCTGTTGCCGACGAAAGGATCTGTGCTCTGATACAGGCTTCATGGCGTACTGGTATTATGGAAGAGGTGCGGGCACGGGAACTTTCGATTCATAAGACCGGTGCAGCGGTAAAAACGTTCGAGATGGTAAAAGACTGGGATGTTGAAGGTGTCGCGATGACTATCGGGATCTCAAAGGCGAACGATTAATCGCCCACCAATTTTCTTAAAAACACTTTCCCTTCATCGCTCGTAAACAGCGGAAGCTCCGTGTCCACTGTGACTGCGCTCCGTTCGGTAACCACTGTCTCCTGCGTGATCGGGTTGAACCCCTCTTTCTCGGTGAGCATTTTGTACACTAGCACGCCACGGCGCTGCCAGGCCGGTGTCATGGCGAGATTAAAACCACGCTCATGCATCATGTCGTGGAGTGCTTTAGATGGGAGACCTTTGAGATGTTCAGCGGCTTTCTTTCCATTCATCCCTTCCTCGATCAGCACCTGCTGGCAGTAGCCGTTGATGTGGTTGCGCCATGCCTCGTTCTGCCGGTTGGCTAAATATTCCATTGCAAACGCCGGTGTTGCCGGGATCACCCGGGCATCGAAGGAGAGCAGGGTGGTGCCTCCCAGAGCGAGGGTGAGCGAGCTTGCAGCAAACGATGCAGCCACAGAATCGATCTTCTCCACCCTCCCATTGAACGGGAGTTGTGTGAAATAAAGGCTGATCTCATCGGAGAAAGTGAACGCAAAATCAGGATTCAGACCACTTTCTGTGAGCAGGGATGAACAGACCATGCACATCGAAGTGCTGAAAAAATCATCGAATGGTTTTTCGAGACCAAGCGTTTCTGTCAACCTGTGGAATGCCCGGCCATCAAGCCGGACGAAAATCGGGGGGATTGTTGTAAGATTTGAAAAAAGTTCCCGGTTTTCCATAGTGTGTCCCTGATTTAAGGAGAAAAAAAATGGGATGCCGGTTCTCCTGCAGTCTTTATCCGGTTGTTACTCTTCTTCGCTGCCTGAACCGGAGAATGCGCCCGGCAGGTGGCGGATAAGGACAATATCCTCGATTGCGCTGATGATGCGGTACGGAATCTTGAGTCCCTTGTAGTTCTTGAGCTCAAAAAGCTGGTCGTTAACCTTGCCGACTACGATACTTTCTATCTTCTTGTTGTCCACATCAATGACAACATCATCGACTTCTCCGACAAACATGCCCTTATCGGTATAGATCTGGAGTCCGAACAAATCGGTAATCTGGCTTTCCATCGTTATCAGAGAGAGTATATACTTAAGAGTTAAAAAGATAATCCTTTCATATGGACGGATCTTTCAGGATTGGCCGCTTATTCGGGATTCCGATCCTGATCCATTATACGTTCCTCTTAGTCATTCCGTTATTTGCCTGGATCATCGGCAGCGAGATCCTGAACACCGCTGGTATGTTAAAAGATCTTTTTGTAGTTCCTGTCGATACCTCCGTAATCACCAGCGGATATATGTCATGGATCCTGGGAGTCGTTGTCGCACTCGGCCTCTTTGCAGGCGTGCTCGTGCATGAACTTGCCCATTCGGTTGTCGCAGTGCATAAAGGGATTGCAATTAACAGCATCACGCTGATGATCTTTGGCGGTATCGCAGAGATGGAGGAGGGGACTCCTGACCCTAAAACCGAGCTCCCGATGGCGCTCGTGGGACCCGTTGCAAGCCTGATTCTCGGTGTCATCTGCTGCGGGCTTGTCTACGCTGCACCGGCAGTGACAGCAAACCCGGGTCTGCAGGGAGTCTGGATCTTTATCTTTGGCTACCTCGGCCTGCTGAATATTATCCTGTGTGCTTTTAACCTTATACCGGCATTTCCCATGGACGGGGGCAGGGTGCTACGGGCATGGCTGGCAACGAGAATGCCACTCCACCGGGCCACAAAAATTGCCGCAGATATCGGGAAAGGTTTTGCGATTATCTTTGGCATCATCGGGCTCTTTACCCTGTCGCCTTTCCTGATTCTGATTGCGCTCTTCATCTATATCGGTGCGAACACGGAGTCCACTGCGGTGAAGTACAGCCAGCTTTTGCAGAATGTGACCATGGGCGAGATGATGAGCACACCGGTAACCACCGTTCCGCCAACCATGCCGTTGAGCACAGTCATTGGCATGATGTATTCCAGCAAGCATCTTGGTTTTCCGGTAATAGAGCGTGATACCTTGGTCGGCATTGTCACCCTTGCCGATGTGAACCGCACATCCTCTATTGACCGTGAGGCTATGCAGGTGCGTGATATCATGACCCGGGATCTGGTCACCCTCCCTCCGGAAGCACCGGTGATTGATGCACTCAAGATCATGTCCGCACAGAATTTTGGCAGGATCCCGGTTGTTCAGGACGGGAAGGTCATTGGGATTGTGACCCGGACAGATATTTTGAAAGTGGCAGAATTAAAAAAGATTTAAGTGCGGATGATCCGATTCAGTATTTCATCACTGAATCGATCACTGAGCTTCCAGCCACCTTCCGGTACGCCTCGATGCCCGCAAACGGCCTTTTTGCTATAACCGCCGCTACTTTTTTCTTGCCGACCCCGGGCAGCCAACGGATAGCCGATGCCGGCAGGGTGTTGATCTTAACAGGGACGGGCAATGCCGTGATCGAGCGCATGCCCCAGTCCACCACTACTGCATCAGTGATGGTGTTTCTCAGCAGTTGAAGCGGAAGCCCCACAAGGATCGGGTAGGACCCCAACTGGCGCCCGAACGACAGGTCCCCGGTAACTTCAACCCGCACATCGCGGAGCACGGTGCCGATCGGAAAAACCCGCTGGAGCATAGGGAGATCGATCTTTGTCCGGACAAATTCCTTAAACGTCCTGAACCGCTGTTCATGCCTGCCGAGCGTGTTGTTCGTGTACGCGGGTGTGCCCTCAAACGGCATCACCTGACGGATATTCACGCGCCGGACGCTAAGTCCCGCCTCGCGGACCCTGACGAGGAACTGCTCGTTCAGCTCGTAGGTTTTTTCAGTCTCACCGGCAAGTCCGCAGACGAAATTTAGTCCCGGGAGCAATTCGGGCACATTGTCCCTTCGCATGCCGCCTTCTTCATTCACAATTTCGATTGCCCGGAATACTTCATCGGGCTGAGCCTTGAGATTGTTAGCCGCAATCACGGACGGATCAGCGGTTTCCATGCCAAACGCCGCAACATCTCCGGAGGTGTGGTGCCGGATGATAGCCCTCAGCGCCTCGCGGCTCTTCTCTTCGTGCCGGGCAATGGTTGCCGGGTTTGTGTTGTCAATGTGGAGCGTTTTTAATTCTGGGGCTGATGTGCGAATCGATGAAAAGAGTTTATCGAGCAGGTCTGGCCGTGGTGCAGGATACTCTCCTGCTCCTGCTCCGTACGCAAGAATGTCCGGCTGCCTGCCAACCCGGAAGTGACGGGCCCCGTGGGTGTAGAGTGCTGCAACTTCTGCAGCAATTCCCTCAATACTACGGTACCTTGGCTGGCCGTAGAAAGGCTCTGTGCAGAACGAGCAGCCTCCCGATGCCCCGTGGGAGCAGCCCCGGGCAGTCTCAAGCTCGCACATCACGTACGGGTAGTCCGGGTGCTGCGTGATGATCACACTGCCGGAAATGCTCCATGGATCCGTTAGGGTGTAATCGAGTGCACCTGCCGGAACGTTCCCGCCAAGATAATTGTCGAGTGCAATGGCCGGTTCTCCGGTGAGCAACGCATCGAACCCGCTGATCACCTGCCGTATCGCCTTCTGCCCGCCCTCTGCTGCGTAGCCAAACCCGATCGGGCCTCCGATAAGTTTCTTCGGGCCCCGTACCATGTGACCGATCTGCTGGATCTCGGTGAGGGTTGCAGGAGTACCGCCAAGATATTTTCCGGGCACTGTGACACCGGAGATCATAACAAGCAGGTCGGCCCGGTTCAGTTCAACAGTCCGCATAGGAGCGAGGCGGAGCTGGTCGATGGTCAGGTACTGCACCGTGTAGCCATGGGCGATAAGTGCCCCAGCTACAGTACGGATGTATGGCGAAACGTATGGTGGCACGCCAAGACACGCGGGTTCATCCACGTAACCATCAAGGATGACTGCCACTGGACTCATACGTGATAACCAATCAGGGCGAGCAGTTTTCTCGCCCAGATGAGCTTTCCGTGTTTTACCGGATCAACTGCCTTGTCATCCGGGTCAAAACCGATAATCGTGATCTGTTCGGCACCGAGTTCATCAGCCGCAAAGACCGCACGGTCCCCATCGGAAAAACCGCCAAAGTTGTGGACATGGGTAAGTGGAGTGCCCTGCGTAGTTGCCACCAGAGGGCCCTGGAACCGGGGCACCCAGTGCTTTAACAATGCGATGTTATCCCCATGAGCATGCACAACCACGATCGTGCCCTCTTTATTCAGCGCAAGGAGCCGCTCACTCGCACCGTCGAGATCGGTAAAGACAGCATCCGGGCGGATGCCATTTTCATCAAGCACATCAGATGCGGCATCAGCAGCAAAGACCACACCCTGGATTTTTCCCAGTTCGTCTTTTAAGCACGGCGCATTTCCACAGACAGTGACCGGGTTGTCGCATGTCAGGGCTGCAAGGGAGAGCAGGTTGTCTCGGGGCATGAGCGAGGCGAGCAGCCGGGCTGCCTCTTCGTCTCCTGCACGATCGAACCCGAAATAAGAAAGGATCTCGCAGTAATGCGGTTCCCAATCCTTAAACTCCATTCTTCTTGCCCTCGTTCTCGAGACCTACGAGGTTTTTGAACTTCTGGAGGATCGGCTCGATCACGATCTTTAAGAGGTCTTCTTTATTCTCCACCCTCCCGAAATAGTGGAGAGGTATTGCAGCTGCTGCCATGTTCGGGTGCCCGCCTGCATCGCCAATCTCTCCGAATGCCTCAGCGAGTGCGTTTCCGATATGCAACCTTATGTCGCGGTTGCGGGCCGAGATCACAATGGCGTTGTCGGTGATCCCGTATACGAGTACCGTGTTCACCCCTTCGAGCGTGATAAGAAGGTCGGCAGCCTGTGGGAGGGCGTCGCGGTTCATCACGTAGCCGACATCGGAGAAGAGATACCCGCTCTGGATACTGCGTTTCTGGATCGCCTTTCCGATCACTTCGAGCGTTTCCTGCGACATTGAAGGCGACATGATCTTGTCGAGAAGGTCTGCATCAGTGAGCGGCAGCAGGAAGCCTGCGTAGTTGAGGTCCTGTGGAGTCACATTGCGCTTGAACTCTTTTGTGTCCGTGCGGATGCCGTAGAGGAGTGCAGTTGCCACCCGCTTATCGATAGGCACATCGAGCTCCTGTAAATATTGTGTGAGGATGCTTGCTGTTGCTCCGACACCGGGCCGGATATCGACAAAGGTGCTCTGCGTTGCGATATGTTTACCCTCCTTGTGGTGGTCTATGATGATGTTGATCTTTGTCTGGGGGGGAATATCGTTGTTGGCGCCGGGCCCTGAACAGTCCACGAGCGCTAAGAAGTTGCACTGCAGCATCGCCTCGGGAGTCAGGTGCTCCATCTTGATATCGAGCAGGTTGACAAACGTGCGGTTCTCCTGGTGGCCGATGTTGCCTTCGTAGAAGATCCTTATGGTGAGGTTCTTTGGGTTGGCCCGTCTGGCAATCTCAGCGAGTGCGAGTGCAGACGCGATTGCGTCAGGGTCCGGGTTCTTGTGAGTGATGATCCCTAATGTGCCCTCCCAGCCTGAGAGCAGGGTAAAAAGTCTCGCCGAGATCCGGCTGGAGTGTTGCTTTTTTATCTGGAGGAGCGCGGAGCGTGCAACCACTTCCTGCGGGTAGAGGACGAACTCGGCCCCGGCTGCTGAAAGTTTCTGGCCGTTGACCGGGTCGACCGATCGGGCGACTACCTGCACTGCAGGATATCGCTTCTTGATGGTCAGGACAGCGGCAAGGTTTGCGTCCCCGTCACCAGTCATCACAAACGCTATCTCGAAGCCGGGCAGGCCAACTAACATATCAGAAGAGGTGACATCGCGCTGGTAGGCATCATATTTCTGGTCGCGAAGATGGCGTACGCGGGACTCGTCCTTGTCCACAACCATCACGCGCTCCTGCTCTTTTAAGAGTTCAAGAATAATATTGTAGCCGTTCGTGCCGCACCCGAAAATGCAGTATTTTGTCGGTCCCGGCTGCTCAAACGGGGTTGGTTCAGGCATGTTACAGAAGATATACGATTCCAGGGTATTAAGGAATTCTTTGGTGCAGGTATCCAAAACCTTTATTCGGCATTATCGACCACATTATTAGGTCTAACAGGCTGGGTCTGTAGCTTAGTTCGGCATAGCGGCGGACTCTTAATCCGCAGGTCAAGGGTTCAAATCCCTTCAGGCCCGTTTTATTTAACTTTTCTGACTCTCGCAGGGTCATTTTCGAACTCCGCATCAAAGATTAATATACTCTACAAAGGAATTCTTAATCATAGTATCAATCAAGGAAGATACTCTTTCTTCTCATTAAATGTCTATATTGATCTAGGAAACCAACTACGATGGGACTATCAAAAATGGATATTCAGAAAAAATTGGATAGTGGAGTCGATAGTTCAACAGATTTCGAATGTGTTGAAGAAGATGTTGATGATGGGAAAATTGTTGATAATAATCCAGCCCCCTTTGTAAAATGGGCGGGAGGTAAAAGATGTCTTTTAAAGGAATTGAAGACTCATCTCCCTGTAAAGTTTAACGAATATTACGAGCCTTTTGTTGGGGGAGGTGCGTTATTTTTTGCAATCCGAAATCAGTTATCGAAGGGTTATTTATCAGATAGTAATTTTGAACTGATATTAACATACAAAGCGATTCAAAAAGAGCCCGAAAAACTAATCTCGCTCCTTAAAAAACATAAGGAGAATCATTCAAATGATTATTATTATAAAATCCGGGCTAAGCATATTCTCTCGAATCCTTTAGAAGTTGCTGCACGGTTAATTTATCTAAATAGAACCTGCTACAATGGATTATACCGCGTGAATAGACAAGGTCATTTTAATGTTCCAATTGGATCGTATAAGAATCCCACAATCGTAAATGAGGAAAATATTTTCCGCTGTCATGATGTATTGAAGGATATAAAAATTGAAATGAGATCATTTGATACAATACATCCACGAGTAGGTGATTTGGTATATTTTGATCCGCCATATCATCCAACTGATGAAATTTCCTTTACCAGTTATACTAAATTAGATTTTACAGAGAAAGATCAGGTTATACTTCGTGATTTAACTTTGATGCTTCATAAAAAAGGAGTGAAGGTGATCCTTTCTAATTCCCATACACCCTTCATTTTAGACCTCTATAAAAGTTCAATATTCCATACCCATATCGTAACAGCACCCAGGTTCGTGAATTGTAAAAAAGATAAGCGAAATCCCGTAGAGGAAGTAATAATAACAAATTATTGAATGAAATATTACGTGGTGAAGCATGGTAAAACAAGGTGGAAAGACTGCAACAGAAACAGGAAAGCGGCTTGAAGAGTTTATTACTCATAATCTGAAAGAAAATCAGTATACATTGGTCGACAGAACAAAATGGAAGACTGCAAGATATCTGGAGCAACCGATTTATACAAGACAATTATACCTTTGTAAAAGCATTTATGGTTCTTTGATTTATGGAGATTTTGTCATATATCATCCAGAAAAACACCCAGATTGTTTAGCAATAGAATCCAAATGGCAACAGGTTTCTGGATCTGTGGATGAAAAATTGCCTTTTACAGTTCATAATATAAAAGAAAAATATCCCATCGATGCGATAATGCTTATAGATGGTGGTGGACACAAAAAAGGAGCAATTGAGTATGTGAAAAATCAAATTGGAGGCAGATTAGTAAACGTCTTTAGTATGTCCGAGTTCCAAAAATGGGTGAATAAAGAAAATCTCTAAAATCGTTGAATTTTGAA
>JANYBK010000153.1 GCA_025360805.1 Methanomicrobiales archaeon | reverse complement strand
GGACCGCTTTTGTCTTGGGAAGCTTCTTTGGCCTGAATCGCGATCGCAGGCTTTACCAGGTGGAGTATGCCCGAGAAGCAGTCAAGCGGGGAACTACCGCGGTAGGTATCAAGGCAAAGGACGGCGTTGTCCTGATTGTTGACAAGCGGGTGAGCTCCAAGCTCCTTGAAGCATCATCGATTGAGAAGATCTTCAAGATCGATGAGCACATCGGGGTTGCTTCTTCCGGTCTTGTCGGGGATGCACGCGCCCTTGTGGACCGTGCACGGGTCGAATGCCAGATCAACCGCGTCTCCTACGATGAACCCATTGAAGTCGAGGCTCTTTCCAAGAAACTCTGCGACCACATGCAGACTCTCACCCAGTACGGCGGTATCCGCCCGTACGGTACTGCCCTACTCATTGCGGGGGTCAGTGACGGTGACTGCCGTCTCTTTGAGACCGACCCCTCCGGCACCCTCCTTGAGTACAAGGCAACAGGTATCGGGATCGGCCGTCCGGCTGCCATGAAGGTCGTTGAAGAGGAATACAAACCTGAAATTGAGGTCAAGGATGCAATCCTTCTCGGTCTCAAGGCACTTCACTCGGCAACCGAAGGCAAGTTTGACATGGACACGGTTGAGATCGGAGTCACCGGTCGCGAAATCCCTCTCTTCAAGAAGATGACCCGGGAAGAGGTTGCCGTGTACGTTGCAGAGTTCAAGCAGTGATTGCTGACCTGACATGATACCGCTCGAAAGATCTACCGTTGCGCGCCTCGAAAGTTTCGGGGAGCGCTTCGAAATTCTCGTTGATCCTGATAAGGCTGCGCTGGTGAGGCAGGGACAGGCCGTCGACATTGAAGATGTCGTTGCAGCCCTCAATGTGTTCAGCAATACCTCCAAGGCAACCCGTGCACCCGATGAAGCACTCTTAAAAGTCTTCCACACTACGGACTTCGAGACTATCGCGCGCCGTATCATCGATAAGGGTGAGATTCATCTCACTTCCGAGCAGCGCAAACGCATGATCGAGGACAAGCGCCGCCAGGTGGTCCACTTCATCGCACGCCATGCCGTTAACCCGCAGACCGGGCACCCGCATCCCCCGCACCGGATCGAGATGGCAATGGAAGAGGCTCGCGTGAACATCGATCCCTTCAAGCATCTTGACGAACAGGTCAAAGAGACGGTAAAAGCCCTGCGCCCGATCCTGCCGATCCGGTTCGAGGAACTCAGGCTTGCTATCCGTATACCTGCTGATTATGCCGCAAAGGCGTATGGCGATATCGCCGCCGGCTGCACCATGGAGAAGGATGAATGGCAGAAAGATGGTTCGTGGGTGTGTGTCGTGCGCATCCCGGCCGGCATCCAGATCGACTTCTATGATCTCATCAATAAAGTCTCCAAAGGCGAGGGTCAGGTAAAGATCCTCAATCAGGTATATTAATTCAGATGACAAATACAACAAGACAGATCGGGGAATATCCATTATGGCAAGCTCCACACATAAAGCAAAAGGAAAAGTGACAAGAAGTGCCGGACGTTTTGGCTGCCGGTACGGTAGATTTGTACGGAAGCGAGTAGCAGATATTGAAGCTGTTTCAAGAGCACTTCACACCTGTCCAAAATGTGATATGGTGGCGGTTCAGCGCAAAGGAACCGGTATCTGGGAATGCCGCAAATGCGGGTTCAAGTTTGCGGGCGGGTCATACGTGCCGCAGACACCGGCTATGAAAGTTGCCAAGCGTGCAATTGACAGGGTCGTAGCAGAAAAAAAGGTTGCAAACTGATCTAATATGGCAAGTTCATACAAATGTGCACGGTGCAAGCAGAAAGTTGAGATCGACGTCAATGTACGGTGCCCTTACTGTGGACACCGTATCCTGTTCAAGGAACGCGGCGCCGCCATCAAAGAGATGAAAGCCCGGTAACCGGAGCACATTCAGGCATCTGCCTGAACCAAAATACTTTATCTTCTTTTTCGTCCTACTGTGCAGAGGGATTTCTCTATGCCGCACCATGAAGCGATCTTTCGTTTTTCTACCGATCATGCAGTTTCCATCTGTGCAGCCCTTTCTCCGGAACTCTCCGAAGAAGTAAACCCGCGTTCACGGACAACCTGCCGGCTGGATGGCGACAAAGTGCTTCTGCTCACCATCGACGCAGATGATCTGCCCGCTCTCCGGGCGGCTCTCAACATGGCATTGCGTCTCGTTAACATTGCTGAGGAGATGCAGCAGATCGTTTTGCACTAATCCTTTCATCCTTGGCCTGGTACTCCCCCGGGAGCGTGATTACCGCGAGATTCTTTTGCAAGGTGGTGATTGGCACCAGCGGCCGGTGAGCCGGGATTTCGCCATTTCCCGGCGCAATCCTAAAATACCTTTAACGGGCAGAAATGTAGAGGGAGAACGATCATGAATAATATGTCACCAAAAGTACAGAACCAGCTGGGCATGCTCCAGCAGATCCAGCAACAGCTCCAGAATATCCTCCAGCAGAAGGCACAGTACGAGATGGCCGTCCGGGAGGCAAAGCGTGCCCAGGAAGAGATCAGCGACTCTGCTGAGGATACCGTTATGTACATGAGTGTCGGCACGGTCATGATGCAGAAGAAGAAGAGTGATGTGACTGCAAAGCTCACCGAGAAGACTGAGTCCCTCGAGCTGCGCATAAAATCCCTGGAAAAACAGGAGAAGATGCTGGCAGGAAAGTTCGAGCAGATGCAGGCCCAGATCAAGGAAGCACTCGAAGGCAAGGGCGCTCCGTCAGCCTCATAACGATTTCTTTTTTTTCATTTTGTTTTGTTTTTCATTCCGGGATCCACAGGTTTCGTCAGGTTTTTTGTATCAGGACACGAAACAGCATGTATGGATACGGCTCCTGCGGCCCGGCAGTTCTTTTCGATCAAATCTGCGGCTGATCATGCCTCCCGTGCCCATAAGGGGCAGTTCCGGAAGGACCAGAGAACGCCATATATTGTCCACCCGGCCCGGGTAGCGGGATACGTGAGTATGTTTGGCGGCTCGCATGTTGCAATCATATCAGCGTGGCTTCATGATGTGTACGAGGATTGTACGCCGGAATGGATCTCGCTCACCGATTCATTTATTGCGGCTTTACCCCTGCCTGAGGATGACCAGAAGGAAATTGCGGCCATTGTCGATGCCCTGACAAAGAAAAATACCATTCCCGGAAAAGCAGCCCGCCTCTCCGACAGTGTTACCCGGATCCTGGATGCCCCGCCCGAGGCTACGCTGGTCAAGATCTGCGACCGGATCGATAATTTCCTGGATACCGCCTGCCGTGACGGCCGGATGAGGAAACGCTATCTTATATCGACCGATGAGATCATCGACCGGCTCTCGGTGCGTGCCGATTTTAACGGGTACGAAAAGGCGATGCAAACCCTCAAAGAGATCCGGTACGCTTCCCCGAAAAATGAGTAAATGATTATTTCCGGCTGATCAGGTTGATCGCATTGACCAGTGCCTCAACGGATGAGAGCACGATGTCGTCCCCGCTCCCGCTGGCATCGAAGATCCTGCCGTGTTCGTCTTCTACGGCAATGGTGACGTGGCACATCGCGTCCGAACCCCCGGCAATTGCTTCGATGTTGAACTCTTTGAGCAGGAGCCGGTCCGGCACGATCCCGAAGATAGCTTTTAAGGCCGCATCCACCGGGCCGTTACCCACGGCTGAAAAGACATGTTCCCGTCCGTTGACCATCGCCTTTACGCTTGCGGTGGGAATCATGTGGTTGCCGGTCATGATCGCGATGTCCTTTAAGTCGAGCATCCGGTGGCTCAGCTCGATCTCCATGATGGTCTGCGCGATCTCGTAGAGATCGGCATCGGTCACCCGTTTGCCCTTGTTGGCGATTGCCTTGACTTTCTCGACAATGGCATCGAGCTGGATGTCACTGGGGCTGATATGGACCTCGGACAACATCTGGTGCACCGCGTGCCGGCCCACATGTTTCCCGAGGGTCAGCCGGCGCCGGTGCCCGACCATCTCCGGTGTCATGATGCCGGGTTCAAAGGTGGCGGTATTCTTCATAACGCCGTGCGAGTGAATGCCGCTCTCATGGGAGAAGACGTTCTCGCCCACAACCGGCTGGGTTGGCGGGATGGCGATACCACTGAACCGGGATACGAGGCGCGAGGTCTCCACGAGACGTTCCTTTTTAATACCGGTATTGATCCGGTAGATGGCTTCCATGATCATGGTGGTCTGTGCGAGATCTGCATTGCCTGCACGCTCGCCAAGCCCGTTTACCGTGACCTGGACCTGCGAGGCACCGGATTCCACTGCGGCAATGGTATTTGCCACAGCAAGGCCGAAATCATTGTGGCAGTGCACATCAATAGGGCAGTCCACATCCTGGTGTATCCGGGCAATGAGTGTCTTCATGCCGGAAGGTGAGATGATGCCAACGGTGTCCGGTACATTGATGATAGTCGCACCTGCTTCAGCAGCAGTCCGGAAGACCTCGATAAGGTAGTCCCAGTCAGTCCGCGTTGCATCCATGGCCGAAAACATGCACTTGCCGGTGTGCTCCCGGATATAGCCGATGATCTCAGCGGTTATGGTGAGGACTTCTTCACGGGTCTTGTTGATGGTGTTCTCCCGCTGGATGTCCGAAGTCGGGATAAACACGTGCACCATGTCGACATCGCAGTCAAGACAGGCATCAACGTCCGCTCTGACCGATCGTGCGAGTCCGCAGATGACAGATTCAAGATCCAGTTTTTTGATAGCGGCCACCGTCTCTTTCTCGGCCTTTGACGATGCAGGAAATCCTGCTTCTATCGCGTGAACGCCGATGTCAGAGAGCTGACGTGCAATCTGGAGTTTTTGTTCAAAAGTGAACGCAATTCCCGGGGTCTGTTCTCCATCCCGGAGCGTAGTGTCGAATACGGTCACGTCTTTCTTCGCCGAGCTAGCGGAGAAGATGACGATCCCCCGCAAAATCCTTGCGAGTAGTCATAATTTTTTATTGGGGCGCGAATTATTTAAAGAAACTCTCAAGCTATGAAATTTTCCGGGCAATTTCGCCGTAAATTTGAGGCGATTAGCGATATGTTTAATACTAGACTCTCCCAACATTAGTAGCGCAGTGCCCCGCCTTAACTCAGCTCGGTAGAGTGCGCGGCTGTAGATTGGTTTACCGTATGAGGTAACTGTGCGGCTACCGCGATGTCCCCGGTTCGAAT
>JANYBK010000052.1 GCA_025360805.1 Methanomicrobiales archaeon | reverse complement strand
GTCAAGTCCATGGGACTGGTGTTTGGCGATATCGGGACCAGTCCCATTTATGCGCTTACTGCCATTTTTTTCCTCATTCCACCTACACCGCAAAACATCATGGGTATTCTCTCGCTGATTCTCTGGACATTGACAACTCTTGTTACCATTCAGTATACCTATCTCGCAATGCACCTCGGTAAGAAAGGTGAAGGAGGGACTATCGTGCTCAAGGAGATCTTGCTCCCCCTCTTAAAATCCGGCAACCAGATTGCATTTGTTTCCTTTATTTCCATTGTCGGCATTGCTCTTTTCATAGGAGATAGTGTGATCACTCCGGCTATCAGCATGCTTTCTGCAGTAGAAGGCATAACTCTCATTCCCGGTTATGAAAATACCCCCCAGATCCTGCTGATGCTCCTTGCAGGAATCATCGCGATCGGTCTTTTTGCAATTCAGGCCAAGGGAAGTGAACGAGTGGCGTGGGCATTTGGGCCGGTCATGGTCATCTGGTTTGCCGCACTCGCAGGTGCAGGACTTATTGCCATCTGGTCCGCACCGCAGGTTCTGTTTGCGATCAACCCGATGTATGGTATCAATTACCTGATTATGCACGGGCTTGAAGGATTTTTAATCCTGTCTTCTGTCATCCTCGTTGCCACGGGAGGCGAAGCGCTTTATGCGGATATGGGCCATCTTGGCAGGGAGCCGATTGTCAAGGCATGGTATATTGTCTTTGTCGCTCTTGCGGTGAACTATCTAGGCCAGGGTGCATTTTTAATGACGCATCCCGATGTGCACAACATCCTCTTTGAGATGATCTTTTCGCAGTTCAAAATCCTGTACATTCCCTTCCTCTTCCTGAGCATCGCTGCAACCATTATTGCCTCGCAGGCGATGATCTCCGGGATCTTTTCCATTGTGTACCAGGGAATCACTACCCGCATACTGCCGCTGTTACGGATCGATTATACGTCACCGCAACTCCGCTCACAGATATATATTGATATCGTGAACTGGGCGTTGCTATTTGCTGTCCTCTTTGTCATTGCGATCTTTAAGTCTTCCAATAACCTCACGCACGCCTACGGACTCGCGGTAAGCGGCACAATGGCAATTACTGCTATCCTTGTTTTGTGGATTCTCATCCTTCGTGGGCAGATCGTTAAGTCCATGATCGCAGTTACCATCCTTTTCATTACAGTCGTATTCCTGCTCGCTAACTTCCATAAGATTCCCTATGGGGGTTACTGGTCCCTGTTAATCGCATTCATCCCATTCTGTATCATTATGATCTATGTCAAAGGGCAGAAGAAACTCGCAGATGCGTTAAGCCCGATTCTTCTTGATGATTTTTTAGTAAAATTCAATAATGTCTACACTTCAGTGAACAGGATCTCAGGAACGGCATTATTCTTTGCCCGGGACTTCCGGAAATTACCGCAATATGTTTCCCGCATCATGTTTACGAATAATATCGTCTATGATGACAACATCATCATATCGATCATCAGAACTGAACAACCGTTTGGTGTGACGTGGGGTTTCACTCGCGAGATCACTAAGGGCTTTTCGATCTTTGAGATATACCTTGGCTATATGGAGATCGTAGATATTGGTAAAATCTTAAATGAGGCAGAGATTGATGAGAAAACGATCTTCTATGGTATGGAAGATATCATTACAACCCATGTTGTCTGGCGTATCTTTGCTGCGATAAAACGCCTCTCTCCATCTGTTGTGCAGTTCTACAAGCTGCCATCGGATAAGATCCATGGCGTGGTGACAAGAATAGATATGTAGGTTTAAAAAAAATGTGTAATTCCCTTACCGGATGGCCTCTCTATTGGCAATTCAGGGCAAAAAAAGGGATTTTAAGACTCATCCATATCTTTGAGAGTCTTATCAGCCAGCTCCTTCATGCGTGCTGATATCCGGCTTGAAGAAGAATAATCAACTTCCTTCATAGCATTTGCAATTTCGGTCCCAAGAACAAATATCGCGTACTTATGTTCCATCTTACTCTTGTGCTGTTGGGAAGGAGTTATCTTTAATGAGGTGTACTGGGTAAATTTCAGTTCAGGATTGATCTCTTCAAAATAGTCCTTGACTTCAGAGAGCATCTTATGAAGATTGATCAGTTCCTCTTTGTGCAAGTTAATACTCCAGACAGTATCATGGTTTTATGCAGGATAAATAAATTTGCGTGTGGGTAATTACGTACCCATTTTTAATAATTGGATTGATAACGGTCGTTTAATAACACCCTTAAAATCTTTTGCCGCTACATAGGAGAGGCCTTTCCAGACCAGACGGTCCAGCAGTTTCTGATCGACAGGACGATCCACAACAAGACCACTAACGGTACCATCAATGGTTTCTATCGCTTTTTCAACTTCATCCGGGCGCAGTTCTTTTACAACGGTCAGATCATCGGTAAGAAAGCGGGCAAGACTGTGGCCTTTTACATCATCAATATGGTCCCGTAAAGTAAGGGAACCTTTTGTGCCATCAGAAGTACGCTTTGGGGAGGATGATTGACGGGTCTTTTTGCCGGAAGAATCCAACTCTTCCCCACTGCCACGCGTAATGCGGAGTTCAGCAGGAAGCTCAGCTGCATCTTCAAAGTACTGGTCACGGACATATTCGACAGGCACCTTATTACGCAGAGTTTTGATGACCTCTTTTCGGGTCATGTCTTCGACACTCTTTCCCTTTGGAGAGAATGCAACAAAATCAATGTCAACAACTTGCAACAGCTCTTTAAGGATCAATTCGCCGCCACGGTCACCATCGAAAAAGGCTGTAGCCGTCTTCTTCTCGCAGAGATCGACAACGGTCTTTGGTATATTGGTTCCTTCAACAGCTACAGCATTTTTTATACCGTAGCGAAGAAGGTTTAACACATCTGCCCGGCCCTCAACTACAATAATCGCATCTGATTCCAGTACATTTGGACCTGCGGGCACTTTCTCTTCGCCAATGGAGCCGATCTTTTCCATGCGGAGACTCTCACGAACATCATCCAGTAACTCATCACTGTCTATGGTGCCATCATCAAACCGCTCGATTAACAGCACCTTTGCCCGTTCGACAATCATCTTTCGCTTGCTGACGCGAATATCCTCAATAGACTCAACTACAATATGCGATACGCAGGGACCTACACGGTCGATGGTCTCTAACGATGCGGCAAGGATTGCCGTTTCCGCACGGTCGAGAGAAGAAGAGATCAAAATCTCGCCTTTGGTCTCGCCTTTTTTGCTCGTTATCTGGACATCAATTCGTCCGACACGTCCTGTTCTCTGAAGATCCCGCAGGTCCAGATCTTCGCCGAGTAACCCTTCAGTCTGCCCAAATATGGCACCAACTACATCGGGTTTCTCGACCACCCCCTCTGCTGAGAGGCTGATATGAATAAGGTACTTGGTAGTATCCGGTGAATACATGTAAACGCACCCCCATGCATCATGCGATAGATGAAATGCCTGATCATAGGTATATGTTATATATATCCTCTAGAATTACTTAAAGGGCATGCTTATAAAAAACATAAGAAACATCAATTGTGAACAATTGACTGTGCTGATTCAAGTGCATGAAATCCTGAGCTTACCGGATATTTTTATAATTTACTCATCTGCACTATGATTGAAGCAGTAAAAGAAGATCGTTCTTTGAAACACCAGCGATAAGGACACGTTTCTGCGAGGACGCTGCCCCGGATTGGATACTAATCGAAGATGCCGGCAGATCAAACGTTTCAGCAATCAGTTTAATGATGGCTTTGTTTGCCCGCCCCTCAAGTGCAGGCGCTGTGACCTTGCAACCGATGGATTTTCGCCATTCATTGTATCCAGCAGGAAAGATCTCTGCCTTTGAGCCGGCAGTGACATCGATAGAAATTACCGTACCTTTTTGGTCTTCAAAAAGAGCGTCTGCAATATCGGGCATCGATAAACCCCTGATAAGAATGTTGCCCGGCATAAACGCACATGGATCACCAGTGGCTGCTGCCGTTCTTCACCTGTGTTTAAACCCTTGCCGGGCGTATGCCTGTCGCGCAACCGGGTTGTCCCATGGATCATATCCAGACGCTTGTCAATCGATCACCCGGGGACCTATGGCTGCGCTGTATCGGCACCAGATAAATCGCGTTTTAAGATATTTAGCACTTGGGTAGTTGAGAAAAAATGTATGGTATGTTGATGCTGTCAACCATTTTTGTCAATGAGTAACATTGAAACCCTTTCCCGCAAACCAGGTTGGTTGCTGACGGGAGAATTCCCCTCCAAGATATGCAATAGAACCGTTCATCACAACCATGTTGGGAAAGATGGCTTTATGCCCTTCAAAGGGTGTCCATCCGCACCTGCTGTGCAGTGATTCAGCCTTTATGAGTTCAGTCTTTTTTGAGTAGATAGCAAAGTCAGCCCGGTCCCCAATCTCAAATCCGGCCCGGGGAATTCCCAGTAACCGGGCAGGCGCATAAGAGGTTTTGGCAATAACAGATGCTAGATCAATCTTTTTTAAAAGAACCTGTGCAAGCAGCAGGGGCACCATGGTTTCAACGCCCGGAATACCTGAAGGGGCATGAGGAAAATCCTGCATTTTTTCTTCTCTTGTGTGGGGAGCATGATCGGATGCAATGACATCGATCTGTCCCCATCGCTCCCAGAGTCCCTTTCGTTCCGCTTCTGTACGGAGAGGCGGGTTTACCTTCCCAAATGTATCGTTTTTATCGAATTGTTCCTGCGAAAGGAACAGGTGATGGGGAGTTACCTCAACTGAACCAGTGGCAACATCAACCGAACGGACGGAACTCATATGGCAGAAATGAAGACGGCACTCACTGCGATTCAGGAACTGAACTGTACGAACGGCTTCTGCTTCACCCAAAACAGAGCGGACAAGACCATGCGATATGAGATCGTTATCAGGTGATGTTCCGATACGTTCAGCATGGATAGTGGCAAGTCCGCCCAGTTTCTGAATACGACCCAATGCAGTCTCCAGCGCAACGCCGTCAATTGCATCACCATAACTGGAAGGGGCATGAAAGATCTCACCAAACGCCATGGCTCCAGCGTCCCACAGGGATTCAAGAGGTGTATCGGGAGTCACACCACTGTTTACCGCAAAATTGCAGTAAGAATGCTTTTTCGCGTCCTGCACGCGATCAGCCAGCACATGAGGAGCAGTAACCGGAGGAATAGTGTTAGGCTGATCAACAACGACTGTCACTCCACCGGCAATCGCACTCATGCTTCCACTAGTCCAGTCTTCTTTTGTCGATTGCACACCACCCCGCATATGCACGTGCATATCAACCGCGGCAGGGATAACAAAACAGCCCCTGCAATCACACTGTTCCGCTGCACCCTTGTATGCGCCCACGTGGGAAACTTTCCCGGCAGCAAGGGTAATATCTGCCACACGTCCTGAAGGTAACATCACATTCTGAAGTACAAGAGTTGGTGGCGGTGCCATAGTACACACTTTTTCTCACAACCATAAAGGTGTGATGATCTTTGCACCATTGCAGTGTAACAGTGCGACTTTTTTTGGAAAAATATTCTGCGGCAGGTATTCAATCTGAATAGTTCTATACATCATTAAAGGAATTCCGGAAGATGCACATAAAGGGATCGAAAAAAAATAGGTTCCTGTCTGCATAACGGATTAAGGGGTTGTACAAAAAATGGATAAGATCATCAGGATCACGTCAGGATTGATCATCGTTCATCTGGTAGCATTTGTTGCCAGTATGTCCTATACCGGATTTGTCGAACAGGAATACAGGACATCGTTATCCAGTTTTTATGACTACAACTGCACAATCACAACAGATTCCCAGCTCACTAATGTAACTCTCTTTATTCCGATTCCGTCTGATCGAGACGGCAATTCCCCGATCGTAGCGCGATATAGTGCACAGGACATAGAAGGTCGTCCTGCGGACTGGAAAGTTACCCTGTTCGATACAGGAAAGGCAACACTTGCAAAAATTACTACCCCGGCAATAATCCCCCCGTCCGGAACCACCCCTTCCCATCCATTTACTATCAGGTTCTCGATCAAAGAGAGTTCAAAAGAAGTGATCAATACTCAGTCACCCATTGAACAGGGAGTTATGTTCCGCCCGGTTCAGGACATGCATAAAGTGACCTGCCCTCCCAGAAACACTGAAGTAACCGGAGAACCCCACTGCTACCAGTATCTTATACCTGTGTACGCTGATTACCAGGCACCGATGAATGCATCTGTCCACATCTCGTCTTCACTGCATGGAAAAAACAGCTGGAAGATTTTTGATCCACAGTTCAATGAATACTTTGCAGAGTGCAGTATCCTGATGTTTGGTGAGAATCATGGTTGGACAGTGATGAAAGGGACGCTTGAGAGTAACATCGGTGCATACAATGTGCCGGCATCCCCATCATAATTTTATAATAGTCCACCAGTTAACAAGAGACATCCTTTCATTAAAAAAGAAAATCCGGAATAATATTTATGACGATGCAAAACCGAAATGAGGGAAGAGACCGCTTAGCCATCCAGCCCGGCGCCACGGTGGATATTATCCAGAAGGAAGATCAGGGCAGTGGAAAGAAGACGCGCGGGATTGTGCAGGAAATATTAACCAACTCACAAACCCATCCCCACGGTATAAAAGTACGACTCATAGATGGTCGCGTTGGAAGGGTTGCACAGATCATTAAACCGGATGGGACATAAAAAAAGGAACTGATTCGCACTGCGATAATCCGGAATACGGGATGTGTCATATCAATGGACACAATAAAAAATACCCTTTCATCCGTATTTTTAAAAAATCGCTGACGATATTACTTCATTAAATTCTTTGAAGTAAAGATCCCTTTTATCCCATTATTCTATTCAGGTAATATTGATTGTCCGAAGGATACAGATCCAATACAATTATATAAACAGATGTTACTTCGAATAGTATGAAGATCCTACTCACGATTGCACCGGAAAAATTCAGGGATGAAGAACTGGCAGAACCAGTTGCTGCGTTCCGAAAGGCGGGTATCGAATTCGATATCGTTTCTACACACCGGGGTCTTTGTACAGGAATGCTGGGGGCAAAAACTACAGCAACCCTTTCGTTTGAAGATATCGATCCCAAAAAATATGACGGCCTGGTAATTGTTGGGGGTATTGGTTCCCAGACACATCTCTGGGATGATGACCTGCTCATCCCAATTGTTAAAATGTTTCACCAATCGGGAAAGGTTGTTGCAGCAATATGTCTTGCAGTAGTAGTACTTGCCCGTGCAGGTATCCTGAAAGGGAAAAAGGCAACATATTATGATAGCCCTGTATCATTCAGGGAGATGAAGGCCACCGGAGCAGTAATCACAAGCGCACCTGTTGTAAGGGATGCACGGATAGTTACGGCAAATGGCCCATCTGCCTCAAAGGCATTTGCTGATGAGATCGTCCATGCACTCACGGCTGTGGAATGGTAAGCAGGAAAATATTCACCCGATTTCATCTTTTTTATAATAGGGTACCTCAAATACAGCAATAATTTCCAAAACAGAGTTTTTGCATAAAACTTTCAGGAAAATACTAAACTCAGAAAAGTGCGAGGGATGCGATTCGAACGCATGAACCTCTGCAGGAATGGATCTTAAGTCCATCGGAGTTGGCCGGGCTTTCCTACCCTCGCAAATATATGCTTATACTGATTGTCACGAAGAGGTCTTAAGTCCAGCGCCGTTGACTTAGCCGGGCTTTCCTCGCGCGATATAATATACATCGCCCAACTTAAAAAAAAGAATCGCATACCCGGCATTCCAAAATACACCGGATTGTTTTAAGATTAAGAAAAAGCCATTGGATTGGGGTTCTCAATAAAAAAACACAGGTCAAAGCTAAAACAATTCTGCCTAAGCGCAAGAGCTCTTGAATGTGAACTATCAAATAATGAAGAGTTGCCTATGAATGAACCTGAACTGGCGGGATGGATTGAACTCGATGGAGAACGTCTTACCCGGCCGGATATCCGGACAATCTTAAATGAGCGTCCTACAGACATCCTCCGGTTTGGCGGGGAGTTCTTTTTATCAGGAAACGGGTGTCGTGCCCGGGACCATTTTGGGGTGATTCAGGGAAACTGTCCGAAAGGAACACTCACCTGCGAGAACGGGACATCAGGAGTGATCACTCCGTCGGTTATGGATCTACCACTGGAAGAGGCGATCATCACTGCTGTCAGGTTGCGCAGCGATGAAGGAGTAACTGCACTTTCTGGAGGAGTGGACTCAACCCTTGTCGCCCATCTTGCACGGCGGGAATGTGTGGCAGTTGGTCTTTCAGGGTCCCATGATCTCCGTCAGGCAAAGCATGCCGCTGAAATGCTCAATCTTTCCTGTACGTATGTAGAAATTACCCGGCCCGAGATCGCAGAAGCGCTACCGATGGTAATTGCTACAATTCCCAAAAAAGACCCGGTCAATACCAGCATTGCCTTAACCCAGTATTTTATCACGCAATGGGCGGGTGAACACGGTTACCACCGCATCATTACCGGTCAGGCTGCTGACGAAATATTCGGGGGATATTCCCGCTATCTTGATTCTAAAACATTGGAAGAAGATCTCGCCCGGGACTTTGCCGGTCTCGAACAACAGGCAGAGCGCGACCAGTCGATTGCTGCCCTGCACGGCACGTACCTCTCCATGCCATACCTGGACATGCGGGTTGTGCGCGCGGCGCGTAAGATCCCGGCTTCAGAAAAAGTGCAGGGAAATCTCCGTAAAGTACCGTTAAGAACAGTTGCAGAACGCCACATCGGCCCGGAACTCGCATGGTACGAGAAGAAAGCCATGCAGTATGGAAGCGGGGTTTGGAAGGAACTCTGTAGCCTTGCCCGAAAAAATGGTTATAAAACATCCGTGCAAGATTACATAGACCAGATAAGCAGGGTGGAATATGGTCACTGAAAAAGACGTGGAACATATCGCAGAACTTGCCGATATCGGCATCAATACTGATGAACTGGGCACATTTACCAACCAGTTTAATGCAATTCTTGACTATTTTGACGTACTCGACCAGGTCAAAGGGGATACAACCGTCACACGCGATCTCAGCAATATCATGCGCGAAGATATAGTCGAACCGTCCCTTCCGCGGGACGAGGTATTGAAAAACGCAGCAGCACAGGAAGACGGATTTATCAAAGCACCGCGGGTGATGTAGTGGAATCTCAAAAACTCACTTTCGAACCCGATGACCGGTACAATGCTTTTCTTACGATCTGTAAAAAGGCTCCCTACAGTAATGGAAAACTGTCCGGTATTGCCGTAGCAGTTAAAGATAATATATCCACAAAAGGAATCGAGACAACCTGTGCGTCAAAAATTCTCAAAGGTTACATTCCCCCCTACGATGCCCACGCAGTTGAACTGCTCCGAAAAGCCGGCGCAGCAATTGTAGGGAAAACAAATATGGACGAGTTTGGTATGGGAACAACTACCGAGAACTCTGCATTTGGCCCCACCCTCAACCCATGCGATACCGGTCGTGTTCCCGGCGGATCGTCCGGGGGAAGCGCAGCTGCAGTTGCCAGTAATATGGTGCAGATGGCGCTCGGGACGGATACCGGCGGTTCCATCCGGTGCCCTGCCGCATTCTGCGGAATTGTCGGGCTGAAACCTACCTACGGCAGGGTTTCTCGCTACGGTTTGATCGCGTACGCAAATTCCCTCGAACAGATCGGTCCGATGGGACGGACGGTCAATGATGTCTCCGCTCTCATGCAGGTGATTGCAGGAAAAGACCGGCACGATTCTACCACTTATGACCGGCCGTACACCCACACGCCGGTTGCGGATGTGAAAGAATTAAAGATCGGTATTCCTGAGGAATATTTTGGCGAGGGAGTGGACCCGAAGGTTGCAGGAGTTGTCAAAACCGCAATTGGAAGACTGGAAGAACTTGGCGCAACCACAGTGCCGTGCAGCATCCCATCAATGAAGTTTGCGCTTGCAGCGTACTATGTCACCTGTACGTGCGAGGCCAGTTCCAATCTCGCCCGGTTTGATGGTGTCCGATATGGGCCCGCCGCAGATACAAAAAAATCCTGGCACGAGGCCTACAAGGAAGTCCGTAGGGCAGGATTTGGTACCGAAGTACGCCGCAGGATCATGCTTGGCACATTTGCCCTTTCATCGGGATATTATGGTAAGTACTATGCAAAGGCTCAGGTTGCCCGCGAGAATGTAAAAGCCGATTTCAAACGGTTGTTCTCTGAAGTGGACCTGATCGCAGGTCCCACCATGCCCACGATTGCGTTCAGGCTTAAGGAAAAGAGCGATCCGCTTTCTATGTACCTCTCCGATATCCTGACAGTCCCGGCAAATCTTGCCGGCATCCCTGCGATCTCTGTTCCCTGCGGAAAATCAGATGGCATGCCGGTAGGACTCCAGATCATGGGCAGACCGTTTGAAGATGAGTGTGTGATCGATGCTGCCTTCGCATACGAGCAGGCGGTGAACTAAATGGCAGAAGATCAGGTGATTGTCGGGCTTGAAGTGCACTGCCAGCTGGACACAAAGAGCAAACTCTTCTGCGGTTGCTCAACCGATTACCGGAGCGATGGCCCTAATACACATGTCTGCCCAGTCTGCCTCGGTCTTCCCGGAGCCATGCCGGTACTCAACAAACGATCGATCGAGTATGCAATGAAAGTTGCAAAGGCACTCAATTGCACAGTGCTTAACGAATCCGAATTTTCACGTAAGAATTATTTCTACCCGGACCTCGACAAGGCATACCAGATCACCCAATATGACAAACCGCTCGCAGAAGGCGGGTATCTTGAGATTGAGAGTGATGAAGGGGGCGAAAGACGTATCCAGCTCACCCGCATCCATGTAGAAGAAGATCCAGGCAGGCTTGTCCATATGGGAAATGCTGAGCGGGGGAAATATTCACTTGTGGACTATAACCGTGCCGGTATCCCGTTGATCGAGATAGTATCCGAACCGGATATGCGGTCCCCTAAAGAGGCCCGGAAATTTTTAAACAAACTCCGCGCCACTCTCGAATATCTCAATGTCTTTGACAGCGACAAAGAGGGGTCGCTCCGGGTAGATGCAAACATCTCAATCAAAGGCAACGAGCGTGTGGAAGTCAAGAATATCACTTCCTATAAAGGGGTAGAAAAGGCCCTTACCTACGAAGTAACAAGGCAGAAAAACCAGATACGACGGGGACAAAGGATCGAGCGCGAGACCCGGCACTTCATTGAATCAACAGGAATCACGCAGTCTTCACGATCAAAAGAGCAGGAACACGACTACCGCTACTTCCCGGAACCTGACCTTCGCCCTCTGCATGTGCTGTCATGGGTTGAAGGAATTGTGCTACCGGAACTCCCCGATGCCCGCAGGGAACGGTTCGTTTTACAATATGGCTGTTCATTAAACCATGCCCGCACCTTAACCGGTGAGTTGAAACTCGCGAACTTCTTTGAAGGAGTAGTTGCGGCAGATCCAAAAGGACTCTCTACACTTGCTGCCACATGGATTGCAGATACCCTGATCGGCGAACTGAATTTCCGCAGCATGAACCTCGACAAGGTGGATGCAGCAGGGTTTACTGGACTTATTGGTATCCTGAAGATGGACACAATCACGGACAAGATGTGTGTGGAAATTTTACGAGATTTTCTTGATAGGGCTAAAAAAGGTCTGCATTACGAAACACCTGCAGAGATTATGGATAGGTTAAAAATAAGAAAAGTGGTTCTCCTTTCCGGTACAGCCTCGTCAACGTCATCAGTATATGCAAATCTCGTTGTTGGTGATCCGATTACCGATGTGATTAGGGAACAACCCCAAGCGGTGGAAGACTACTATAAGGGAAAGAAAGGAGCATTCAATTTCCTTATTGGTCAAGTGATGAAGAAAACAAGAGGTTGTGCAGATCCCGGCGAACTGAACCGCCTGCTCACCGAAGCGCTGAAGAAAAGGGAGGCGTAACAGTCGTGCACCTTATTGTCGCTGAAAAGAATATCTCCGCACGCCGTATTGCAGAGATTTTGGGGCATGGGAAAAGAATTATTGAAAATAAAGATGCCGGAGTTTCGACTTACAGTTTTGGCGAAACCACAACCGTTGGTCTTAGAGGGCATGTTGTAGAGATCGATTTCGTTGAAGGATACAGCAACTGGCGAAGTGCAGAATACACGCCCCGAAGCCTGATCGATGCAAAAACTATCAAGATACCCACAGAAAAAAAGATCGTTTCACTCCTCCAGAAACTGGCAAAGAAAGCAGAACGCATCACCATTGCTACTGATTTTGATACCGAAGGGGAATTGATCGGTAAAGAAGCCTACGAGCTTGTCCGGGCGGTCAACCCTAAAGTGATCATTGACAGGGCACGCTTCTCTGCAATCACTTCGCAGGAACTAACTCATGCATTTTCGCACACCACAGATCTCGATTTTGCCCTTGCAGCTGCAGGAGAGGCCCGGCAGTCCATAGATCTCATGTGGGGTGCATCACTTACACGTTTTATTTCGCTTGCGGCACGCAGAGGCGGGCAGAATATTCTTTCAGTTGGCCGTGTTCAGAGCCCGACATTAACCATGATTGTGGACAGGGAGAAAGCGATCGAAGCGTTTGTCCCGGAAAAATACTGGCAGATCTCGCTTGATACCGAGAAATCAGGAGAATTAATCGAAGCCCGGCACACTCATGGGCGTTTCCATGAAAAACCCGCTGCGCAACTGGCCCATGACCGGACCAAAGCCCCTCTCGTTGTCACTGATGTAAAAACCGGCACAAAACAGGACCGGGCACCATCGCCATTTGATACAACCAGTTTCATTGTTGCCGCTGCACATCTTGGCTTTTCTGCTGCAAATGCCATGCGGATTGCAGAAGACCTGTACATGAACGGTTATATCTCCTATCCAAGAACCGACAATACAGTCTATCCACCATCTCTGAATCTGGATGGAATATTAAAAGATATCAGGAATTCACCCTTCAAAAAAGATGTGGAATGGACCATGGCAAACCGCCGGGCAGTCCCGACACGGGGCAAGAAATCCTCCACCGATCACCCTCCAATCCACCCTGCAGGTCCGGCAACCCGGGACGCGATCGGAGATGATGCGTTCCGGATTTACGAACTTGTCGTCCGCCGTTTCCTTGCCACGCTGTCTCCTGACGCACTCTGGAAGACCTTAAAGATCCTCTTTGTTGCCGGGGGTGAGGAGTATACCGCAACCGGGGGACAACTTACCGAACCCGGATGGCATGTAGTCTATCCATTCAGTGAAGCTAAAGAGAGGATACTTCCGGAGTTTGTTGTAGGCGAACACCTCCCGATCAAAAAAGTTACTCTCGATGAGAAAGAGACGCAGCCTCCTGCACGCTTCACGCAGAGCAAGCTTATCCAGATGATGGAAGAGCTCGGTCTTGGCACCAAGAGTACACGCCACGAGGTTATCGCAAAACTCGTATCGCGCAAGTATGTGGAAGGTACTCCGCTGCGCCCCACACTTGTCGGAAGGGCTGTAATCGAATCACTGGAGCAGCATGCGGACATGATCACAAAACCCGACATGACCCAGACTCTCGAATCACACATGCAGCAGATCAAGGAGAGCAAACGGACCCGGGAGGATGTGATTAAGGAATCCCAGAAGATGCTCCACCAGGCATTCGATCAACTGGAGGCAAATGAGTTAGTGATTGGAGAAGATATCCGGGGCAGGACAGCTGAAGAGATGAACCTGGGAAAATGCCCGGTCTGCGGTGGCACGATAGCAATCAAACACATGCGGGGCAATTCGCAGTTCATCGGTTGCTCACGCTACCCGTATTGCGGGTTCAATATTGGTCTTCCCAATGCTCAGTGGGGGTTTGCGGTACGCACCGATGATATCTGCGAAAAGCACCAGCTCAACTCAGTCCGGCTCATAAGAAAAGGCGCCCGCCCGTGGGATATCGGCTGCCCGCTCTGTCACCAGATCGGCTCCAACAAAGAATCCCTTGCTGAGATCCCGTCCATGAATGAGAACCTCGCAGCAAAGATCCAGGCACAGCACATTTACACAGTTGCAGAGATTGCCCGCAGTACTCCGGAATCATTGGCAAAACGCCTTGATCTGCCGCTTGATGCTGCGCAAAAACTCATCACCGACGCCGGGTCAGTTCTCGATAAACTGCGTCGCCGCTCAGAATGCCGCAAGTTCATGCGTGAGCGCCTGGTCCCAAGAAAAGGCCGCAGCTCTGCAAAGATTCTTACAACCCTTAAAGAGATGGGAATCACTGAACTTTCCGGACTCGCACATGCCGATGCTGCAACATTAAAGAAAGCGGGTATCAGTGATACCGAGACAGAGCAAATCCTGACCGAAGCAAAGATCACGTATTATGGTCAGAAGCTAAAAGAGATCGGCATTCCCGCAGTAAGCTTAAAAAAATACCTTGCAGCAGGAATAATTACCCCAGAGATGTTTTGCAATCGTCCCCCTGCCACATTATGCAAACTCACCGGCATGTCTGCTGCCACAGTACAGCGCCATGTGGATCTGGTCTGCACATTCCTAAACAAACCTGTTGTAAAAAAAATACCGAAAGCTAGCGCACAAAAAGGTAAAAAGGAACTGCTCGCTATTAAGGGGGTTACTGAAGCCACTATAGAGAGACTCTCTCTTGCAGGAATATTCAATACCACAGCCCTGCTATCAGCAGATGCAGAAAAAGTTGCCCGCGATTCTGCGATTACGATTGAGAAGATTAAGGAATTACAGGCAGCAATAAAGAAAAAGAAGGATACTGCCGTTATTCAGATCTAAAAACTTATTTGGATAATGCAAGCTCGATTGCAATGCGAAGATCATTGTCCTCAAATGGTTTGAGGATGAAACCATCGGGCTTTGTCTCTTTTGCCCGCACAAGCGTAGCGCCATCAGAGTGGGATGTTACATAGATCACCGGAATGTTAAATCTCTTCTTGATCATCTTTGCCGTTTCAATCCCGTCAATTTCTCCCTTGATGTTAATATCCATAAGAACAACATCGGGTTTTTTGTTCACCACAAGTTCCATGGCTTCCGCACTATTCGTTGCCCGTCCACAGACGGTATAACCAAGGTTTTTCAGACGCCAGTCTTCAACCCTTGCGATGATATCGTCATCTTCTACAAGGAGGATCTTTTCACCTGACATTTATGCACCTGTTATACCATAATGTTGTCAGTTCTATTAATACCATTAACCCTGTGGGTACGTTTACCGGATGAACCGGAACGTACCGCGTGGAGTTTTGATTTCAAACCGGGCACCTTTCCCGTACACCCCATTTTCCACAATTGTAATTCCGGTTATCCCCAGAATTTCCCGTGTCAGGAACAATCCCATTCCGGTATTCCTCCCCACACCCCGTTCAAAGATCCTCGTCTTCTCTTCAGGAGGTACTCCTGCTCCATCATCTTCACAGATAAGAAATAAACCATCGTCAGAAATCTGGAATTGAATATTTACGGTGGTGATTGTTTCACCGTAACGGATCGCGTTATCAACCAGATTATAAAACACCTTTTCCAGCAGCGGGTCAGCATAAATCTCCGTGTTCTCCAGGTCAATAATTCCCATTCCCGACCCCCTCCAAAAAGTGTCATTAATTTCATACCGTAACCTTTTGCGCAACACCCCAAAAAACTTAGATTTAAATCTCAGAAATTAATATACTATATACAGGATGATCTCTCGAAAGCAGCCTGCA